>CAZGZL010000028.1:0-21179 GCA_964530595.1 uncultured Prevotellaceae bacterium
GTCCTTGTGACCATGTCGTTGAAGACGGATCTTTGTAGCCATTTCGCTAATTGAATTAAAATGTGAATACTTCGCTTATCCAAGCAGGACTGTGGCGATAAAATTTCGCTCAGCGGACGCAAAGGTAGTGATTCTCTCCGAGAAACCAAGCCTCCGAGCCGCTATTTTGCTCATTTCCCGCCGATTTCTTCCTTTGTGAAGCGTATTTTGGTAAATCCGGCTGTCGAATGGCAGCTGTTTTCAGTCTATGAAGCGGCGTGTCAGTCCGCCGAACTCTTCGATGCGACGGTCGCGGAGGAACGGCCACCAGCGACGGACGTTCTCGCTACGCTGCATATCTATGTCGACCAACAAGAGTTCTTCCGTCGTACCGGCTTCAGCCAAGAGCTCACCTTGGGGACCGGCAACGAAGCTGTGTCCCCAGAATTGAATGCCTTGAGTTTGTCCGGACGGATCGTCCTCGTGACCGCAGCGATTGACGGCGATCACGGGTAGTCCGTTGGCTACGGCGTGACCGCGTTGTACGGTTTGCCAAGCGCGGAGCTGTCGTTCCTGTTCCTCCGGCGTATCGGAGCTCTCCCAACCGATGGCGGTAGGGTAGATCAGCAATTCGGCGCCTTGGAGTGCCATGAGGCGTGCCCCTTCGGGATACCATTGATCCCAACAGATCTGCACGCCCAATTTGCCTACCGAGGTCTGTATCGGATGAAAACCGAGATCGCCGGGGGTAAAATAGAATTTCTCGTAGTACGCCGGATCGTCCGGGATGTGCATCTTGCGATAGCATCCCGCTATCGAGCCGTCGCTGTCGAACACCACCGCTGTATTGTGATACAGTCCGGCGGCACGTTTTTCGAAGAGTGACGTGACGAGAACGATGCCGAGTTCCCTAGCCAAGGCTCCGAAATATTCGGTCGATGGTCCGGGAATGGTTTCTGCCAAATCGAAGTTCGCAGTATCTTCCACTTGGCAAAAATAGAGGGAGTTGTGCAATTCTTGCAACACTACGAGTTGAGCGCCAACGGCAGCTGCCTGACGGATTGCCGCTATGATTTTCACGCGGTTGGCATCGAGGTCGGCTGTTTTAGCCTGCTGAATCAATGCAACTTTCATAAAAGTAATAATATGTGATGATTAGAAATCGCCACCGCCGCCGAAGCCTTCGTCGAAGCCACCGCTGCGCGAAGCTTGTGGACGATTGCTGTTATTGTTCGGCATCATCCGACCGGGGGTAGCGCGTTGATCTAATTGACGTTCCAGATATTGGATGTACAATTCGTCGCCCAACAGAGTGCGCAGCTCGGCGCGATAGCCTGCGGTGAATGTCTTACGAGCCTCTTGGCGAGCTTTGCGTGCCTCTTCCGAACGATCGGCGCGATCTTGCTTCGCCTGCTCTTGCATCTCGGTGAGTTTGCTCTGTTGCAGAGCGATGACCTGATCGTAGACTTTCTGATCCAGAGACATCTTGTTGAGCACAGCCGTGTCCACTACGGCGTCTATCTGACGCGGTGCGCGGCGATTGGAATTCTTGTTGTTTGATTGAGCCATCAGTGAGCCGCAAAGAGCCATGCCGAGGCAAACGGTGAGGAGCAATGATTTAGTTTTCATAGCAAAGTGTTGTTTTTTTGTTTTTAATGATCACCTTTAAGACATAATTAAATGCCTAAGGTTTAAGGCGATCATAAGATAAAACGCAACACAAAGCGGAGCAGCGAGCAGCCGATCGCCCCCATACCGCAGTAGAGCCAATATTGATCGTCTACCCCCTTATAGTGCGACAAAGCCCAGCAAATAGCCGTAGCGATGACCAAGCCATAGAACAGGTAGCGCAGAACCTTCTGAATCAAAACAATTTCGTTCATAATGTCAAGATATATAGTGTATCGGCGCAAAGATAACGCATTTCGGCGGAACCGCACACCCTCAGTAGCGCAAATCCTCGTCGGGGCGGTGATAATAGCCACACATCCGCTCCGCACCATGTCCGCGATTCAATTCCGCCGCCAGATATTTCAAGGGTGTCAGTACGTGGGCAAAATAGGAGCGGTAGGCAGCACAGAGATAGGAATGTCCTTTCTGCCCCGATTCAGACAGCGCACGGCGATAACGTTGACAGCCGCCTCCGCAATAATCCAAAAAATCGCACGCCCGGCATTGTCGGGTCAGTGAACTCTCCTTGCCTGCCCCGAACCGTAGCTGCTTGCGCCCGTAGAGCAGACCGGCAAAGGTCTCTGAGCCCAACACACCCAAGCGGTCTTCCGGCTTTGTGAAGTGTCTACACGCATAAATGTCGCCCGTAGGGGCGCAGTAGGCGTGATGTCCGCAGGTAGTGGCAAACGTACAGTGGGGGCGCCGATCGTGATGCAGTGTGCGCTCGAAGTTCGAGATACGCACCTTGCCTGCGTCGTGGCGGATCCAGTGGTCGAAGAGGCTGATCAGAAACGCGCCGTAGTCCTCTGCCCTCACACTGTGTCCACGCACTTGTCCGCGCGCATCCCATGTCACTACGGGCTGAAAATCCATGTGCTGAATGCCTTGAGCACGCAGATATTGATAGGTTTCGAGCGGATGCCGCACATTGCGGTCGTGCACGTGTACCACCACATGATGGGGCACGCCGTAGTCGCGTAGTAGCGACAGACTCTCTACTGTGCGGCGCGTACAGCGTCCCATGCTGACGTGAGCTGCCTCGGTGTGTCGATACGCCTCGTGCACCGACGGCGGGCCGTCGAGTTCCAAACTCACTTCGAAGCCATGCGACGCAAAAAAAGCACACCACGGTTCGTTAATGCGCATTCCCGGCGTATGTAGGCTGTTGTGTATCGGTACGCCGTCGGCATAGCGTTGTTGCAAACGCACAGCGTGTTCCATGTAGGGGATGCCCACCAACAGCGGATCGCCGCCGCGCCAATAATAATGAATATCACTGTGGATTTGCGCCGCCGAATAGTGTTCGATGAAGCGTTCCAATACGGCGGGCGGCATGACGCTGCTCGCAAAGTCATGATCGGGCAAACGCAGTTGTGGCTCGAAATCGCAGGTCACAGAGCTATAGCTGCCCACGCACGCAATGTCGGCGTAGAGCGAAAATCCTGCCATCGAGGGGTTCTGTGTGTCATCCATTTCGTTTGTTGTTACAATAGACTTGGTTATGTAGGTTATGTTTAGGGGTAACAACCGAGGCGGGCAGAATGTTCACGCAGAGGCAAAAAAAAACGCGGCTGCATCGAGTGGCAACCGCGTTGAGGGATCGTGTAGTTAAATCAAATCCAACTTCTTGAAGCACTTTTGGATCTTCTCCAGAGCGAAGTCTACCTGCTCGAACGTATGGGTAGCCATCAACGAGAAGCGAATCAAGGTGCTCTCCGATGGGACGGCGGGCGGCACTACGGGATTAACGAAGATGCCCTCTTCCTGCAACATACGGGTGACGAGTAGTGTCTTGTCGAAGTCGCGTACAAAGAGGGGAATGATGGGGGTCGAGGTATTGCCGATCTCACAGCCGATCTCGCGGAATCCGCGCAACGCATAGTTGGTCACGTCCCACAGGTGTTGCAGGCGTTCCGGCTCTTGCTCCATGATGTCGAGCGCTGCGTTGACGGCGCCGATAGCGGCAGGGGTAGCGGAGGCGGAGAAGATGAAGGAGCGGGAGTTGTGGCGCAACCAGTTGGCGGTGTCGTGATCGGTAGCGATGAAACCGCCGATCGAAGCTAACGACTTGCTGAACGTACCCATGATGAGATCCACGTCGTCCGTCAATCCGAAGTGATTGCAGATGCCGCGACCTTGCTTGCCGAAGACGCCTAAACTGTGTGCCTCGTCAATCATGATCGAAGCCTTATATTGCTTGGCTAAGCGTGCCACTTCGGGCAGGTTGATCACATCGCCCTCCATACTGAATACGCCGTCGGCGACGATCAGCTTCACCTTGTCTTCAGCACACTTCTGGAGCTGTTTCTCCAAGCTCGCCATGTCGTTGTGCTTAAATTTAAGCGCGGTGGAGTAGGATAGGCGGCGACCCTCGATGATCGAGGCATGATCCAACTCATCCCACAGGATGTAGTCTTCGCGTCCCGTCAAGCAGGAAACCACGCCCAAATTCACCTGAAAACCGGTAGAGTAGACCAGTGCCTCCTCTTTGCCTACAAATTTAGCCAAACGTTCTTCCAACGCTGTGTGGATGTCTAACGTTCCGTTCAAGAAACGTGAGCCGGCGCAGCCGGTACCATATTTGCGTGTTGCCTCGATAGCCGCCTCTTTCACCTTGGGGTGATTGGTCAGTCCGAGATAGGCATTAGAGCCGAACATCAACACTTTCTTTCCGTCGATGATGACTTCCGTATCTTGATCGCTTTCAATCTGTCGAAAGTAGGGGTAGACCCCGGCTGCTTTCACTCGCTGTGGCTCTTGATATTTCGATAATTTCTCTTGTAGTAAGCTCATTGTAATCTTCGTGCCGTGTGTAAAATGGATATATAGTATATAAAAATCGAGGAGCAAAAATAGCGCAAATAACGAACACTAACAAATGTATTTTTCAGTTTTTTAGGAAAGTGACCAAATTGTGATTTTGGGTTAGAAAATCGCTGTGCTCAATATTCCCCCGAATGTCGTTCGGGGCGTTTCGAGCGGCTGCTCATTATCGGGAGACACAGAAACGCTCCGCTCTTGTTGTGCTCCTGTCCAACGCAACGACGCCCCGAAAGGGCTTGAATGGCAACTTTCGGGGCGTCGGATATCCTAAAAACATTAGTGTTCGGGCACGGAGGCGATTACTTCGACCTCGATGCGTGCGCCTTTAGGCAACTGCTTCACGGCGACAGCCGAGCGAGCGGGATAAGGCTCCGTGAAGTAGCGTCCGTACACCTCATTGAGGGCGGCAAAATCATTCATGTCTGCCAAGAATACCGTCGTTTTCACCACGTCGGCGAAGGTGCATCCGGCTTCAGCCAAGATTGCGCCGATATTTTTCAGCGATTGCTCTGCCTGACCTGAAAATTCCTCTGAGGCAAAAGCACCTGTCGCCGGATCGACCGGGAGCTGACCGGAAGTGAAGAGGAAGTTGCCCACGCGGACAGCCTGACTATAGGCGCCGATAGCTGCCGGAGCAGCGGGAGTTGCAATGATTGTTTTCATTTGTAGGGAATTTGTTCTGTTTGGAGCCCCAAAGGTACGCTGAAAATTCGGATTTTGTTTTTTTCGTCGAATCTTTGTTACTTTGCAGCACATTTTTACATCCATAACACCAACCACAACATGAAATATATCGGAGCACACGTCAGTGCCGCCGGCGGGGTGGAAGCTGCCCCGGTAGCAGCGCAAGCCTTGGGCGCTAATGCCTTTGCCCTCTTCACCCGCAATCAGAAGGCTTGGGTGAGCAAACCCTTGACTACGACCAACATTTCGGAGTTCCGGAAGCGCATCGCGGAAGCCGGCTTCACCGCCCAACAGATCTTGCCGCACGATAGTTACCTCATCAATTTAGGGAGTCCGGATCCCGAAGGGTTGGAGAAATCGCGCCGCGCCTTCCTCGACGAGATGCAGCGTTGCGAGCAACTCGGCTTGACCCTCCTGAATTTTCACCCCGGTTCACATCTGAAGCAGATCTCCCCGGAGGAGTGCCTCGACCGCATTGCCGAAAGTATCAACCTGACTTTAGAGGCTACGCAGGGGATAACAGCTGTGATAGAGAACACCGCCGGTCAGGGCTCCAACTTGGGCTTCCGTTTCGAACAGTTGGCACGCATCATAGCCGGTGTGAACGATAAGAGCCGCGTCGGAGTCTGCATCGACACCTGTCACGCCTTCGCTGCGGGCTACGATTTGGCTTCGCCTGCGGGCTACGATGCCACCTTCGACGAGTTTGACCGTGTGATCGGTTTCGACAAGCTGCGCGCCATGCACCTCAATGACAGCAAGAAGGAATGTGGTAGCCACGTAGACCGTCACGAGTCTATCGGTCAGGGTTGCATCGGCGAGGCGTTCTTTGCCCGTCTGATGGCAGATCCCCGTTTTGACGATCGCCCGTTGATACTCGAAACCCCCAACCCGGAAATCTGGGCTGAAGAGATCAGCTGGCTACGTAGCCATACAAATTGAAGCACAACACCTGCGCGATAAAACCTTACCGAGCGGTTATAGCCCACCTGTGACAGGTAGAGCTATAGCCGCTCGGCTTTAAGTGAGACAACAGTCTCGGGCATGTATAGCGCGCTGTGTGGGCGCGGGGTAGATTTGAAGGTGTTGGAGTGGGGAATTGTGGTGCATTACTCCGCAATACCGATCCACTCCGGCGGGAAGATCTCTGGAGCTCCCCATGTCTGTTCACGAAACCATCGTTTGGGATAAATGTTCACTGCGTCCGCATGAGAGCCTAAGTAGGCGCCCCAAAAGCTGAACGTGGAGTTGGAGATGATATGCCCATGACAGAGGGTCATCAGATACATTTCCGTGCCATCGGGCATCTCTCCGTGGTTTTCGACGAAGACTACATTCTGGATAGTTATATTTCTACGTGCCCAATCCATATCATCGCTGAAGATGAAGAATTGTGCATTGGGATGCTGCTGCCTGATGATGTGCATCGCGCGTATGAAGTAGTTGCGGCTGCACACCCCAAAGTTGGATAAATTTTCGGGCTTTAGGTAATCTCCGCGACGGATGTGTACCGCCACGGGGTAGAGCGCTTGCTCTATAAGCGCTTCGTATTTAGCTCCCGCTTGACGTATCTCTTTCCGAAACCGGAAATAGACTTTGGCAAACGAGATGTAGCGCTGATGCTGGCTATAGTCGTCAATGAGGAGCGAGGAGGAATAATAATCGTCGCAATATTGAGGCAGGATATCCAACTTCAGACACATCTTGAGCACCAACGATAGGGCATAGACCCCGATGGGCTCCGGGTAAGTGGGCAAATCGAAAGTTTCGTAGAGCTTCACACCGCCGTGATCTTTCAGTAGGCGGTGAACGTAATGCAAGTAGACCGAACGCTCTCGGTCGTGCAGGTCGCGGAATCGACAGTACTCGAACATTTGGTTGCCTAAGCCACCTTTGACACAGATGATCTTCATAAAAAATAACGATTCATTAAAGGATGACGGAAACACTACGTTCGGACATACTGATCACAATAAGAAATTTAGGTAACGGCTGATAGAGTGTCAGGACGAATCACATTTCCCTCACGAACCTTTAGAGAATGAAAGAAGGGATCAAAATAGATAAAAACTGTTGGATCGTTGATTCTGCGGCAAAAGTACACCCTTTCTTGCGAGAAAAGAACACAATAAGCTAAAATTTTGCTCTAAAAATGCTAAATTTCGATTGATTTTCAGCTGAATGCGTAAGTGGAGTTGCTAATATCACACTGCCGATGCCGAGTTCGCGGTGGGCTCACACGCCGCCTACCGTCAATTCGCGAACCCACACCGAAGGCATACCGCAGGTGACGGGACAAGACTGCCCCTCCTTGCCGCACATCCATGTGCTGTTGTCGACCACAGGATTGGATGCCACTCCTAAAATGTCTGCCAAGGCTTGTGGCCCGTTGCCAATAATGTTGATGTCCTTGACGGGGGTCGTCAAGCGTCCCCCCTCGATCAGGTAACCGCTCTTGACAAAGAAGGTGAAGTCGCCGGCTCCGATCTGTACCTGTCCGTTGGTGAAGTCTTGGACATAGATGCCGTGACCAGCTGCACGGATCAGCTCCTCTTCGGTCGCCGTTCCCCCCTCCATATAGGTGGAACGCATTCGCGGGATGGGCAGGTGGCGGAAGGATTCGCGCCGTCCGTTGCCGGTGGGGTCAACACCGTAGTGGCGCGCCGAAATTCGGTCGTGTAGGTAGCTCGTCAATACGCCGTCGCGCACAATGTAGGTCTTCTGACCGAGCACCCCCTCGTCGTCAAAGTTGATTGAGCCGCGGTTGTGCATCAGCGTGCCGTCGTCCACCACGCTGATCGTAGCGTCGCAGATCTTCTCGCCGAGTCGGTCGGAGAAGATGGATTCATTCTTGCGGTTGAAGTCCGCCTCGAACGCATGACCGATGGCTTCGTGCAGCAGGATGCCGCCGGCACCGGCTGCCATCACTACCGGCATGCAGCCGCCTGTGGGTTGCGTTGCGGTCAGCGCAAATTGCGCTTTGCGGACACACTGTTCTGCTAATTCCTCAACGAGGGCGTCGTTCAGCATCTCCGTCCCCATGCGGAGCGATCGCGAACAGTGCGCCTGCTCCAACACCTCACCCTCGCGGATAACGCACGTCACGCCGAGCGATCCGAGCGGCTGCACGTCCTCGTAACAAACGCCCAACGAATTACAGAAGGCGATGTACTTGGTCTTGTAGCCCAAGGTGGCTTGCACCCGTACGATGCGCGATTCCATGTCGCGTAGACGTTGCTCTAAACGGCGTAGGTAGGGAATCAAGCGGTCGATGCTCTCCTCTTGCCAGTGGTGGATGATGGGGTAGCGATTGTCCGTGCGGAGCTGGGTGAAATGGCTCGGTAGGGCAAAGGCGGCTGTCCGACTATCGGCAATGCGCGCCGCAGTCCGTGCCGCCTCGCGCAGCCGCTCCGGCGTGATCTCTTCGGTGTAGGCATAACCACTATGATCGCCTTTCACAACGCGCACTCCGGCACCGTAGTCGATGCCCGCGGCGGCGCGGTTCACGTCGGAGTCTTGCAGGTTGATGTTGCCCGTGAAGGTGTGTTCTAAGTAAATGTCGGCGTAGTCGCCTCCGGTGCTCAGCGCCGCGCAAAGCACTTCGCGCAACGTCGAGTTGTCGATGGGAAAATGATTCATAAAGTGATTTCTTTGGGTAGGTTGAGGTCGCACAACAGGGTGTCACCCCCCTCGGCAATTCCGGTTTGGTGCATACGGTAGAGTGTCTCCCATTCAGAACCGAAGGTGCGTGTATAGTTGACTTTTAGATCCTCGCGTCCGTGGCTGTCGATGATGTCGATGAGTCGCCCGATAGAGAGGCGATTGATGTCCATTCCCGGCGTCCAATAGTGTCGGTCGCGATTTCCGCGGTCGATCGTTTCGCGGATGATGTCGAGCTCCACCAAGTGGCTGATGATTTTGCCGGTCAGCTTGGAGGGAAGGTGCAGGTAACCACCGATTTCCTCGGTCGAGAGTACCTCTTGCTCCTTCTTGAAGCGGCTGTAGATAACTCCTGTGATGATGACGGTCAGGAAGTCCAAATAGCGGCGCGAGATGTGCTCGGTATCTTTTTCGAAGTCGAAGTTCTGGATATTTTGCGACGCATAAGCCAATTCAGCTCCGTACAGGCAGATGATCCATGACATTTGCACCCACAGTAGCAACAACGGCAGCGCCGCAAAGCTCCCGTAGATGGCGTTGTATTTGGAGACCCAAATCTGTCCGCTGATATAGAGCATCTGGAAAATCTGAAAGCCGCAGCCGGCAATGGCGCCGGCAACCAATGCGTTGGTGAATTTTACCTTCGTGTTGGGAATGATGATGTATGCCCCGGTGAATACCAAGGTGGAGAGCAAGAACGGCGCAGCTTTGAGCAGCGTCATGACGGTGCGGCTCAAGGTCTCGTCCAAATAGCCCGTCTGGATGAAGGTTTGTACAAAGATTTGCAGACCGCTGGAGATAAAGATGATGATCGGAACCACGATCATGATACTGAGGTAGTCGGTGAACTTTCGTACGGCGCCGCGCGATTGCTTCTGCTGCCAGATCTGATTGAACACCACTTCGATGTTGCCGATCAGACTGATGATGACCCAGAGCAGCAGGACGATGCCCAGCCCCATGATTACCCCCGTCTTGGTGTGTGCCAAGTAGTTGGAGGCAAATTCGAACGTGTAGCTGATGGCTTCCGACTGTCCGGGCAGTGCTTGGCTTAGTGTCGACTCTAATTCGTCTTGGATGCCGAAGCCTTTGGCGATGCCCATGAACAGCGCCACTAACGGAACGATGGCGAGCAGGGTACTGAAGGTCAGGGCGGAGGCTTTCTCTTGCATTCGATCGCTGAGGAAGAAGCGCACCGACAGGATCAACGCCTTGGCGATGTTGATCATCCACTTATAGAAGCCGGTGACATCTTGCGTCGTGATACGCCAAATGTCGTAGGTCATGAAGCGCCAAGACTTCCAAACGAAATACTTGGTTCGACGCCAACGGACGTTTCGCGGGTTACGCCTTTGTCGTGCTTCGACTTTTCGGCGTTCATGTTCTACGCGGTCTCGTGTCATGGGCTTTTGGGGTGTTTAAGGGGAATATAATGTATTTTATCGTCGCGCAGGGCGTTGTTACTTCTTCAAGTTCAACGTAGTGCGTCCGATAAGGTTGCCGTCGGCATATACTTCGAATGTATAATTGCCCGGATCCAAAGTTTCGGCGCGATTCCAATAGAGTGTGACGGGGGTTTCCTCGCCGCCGTATTCAATCTCTTTCATCATGGAATACTCAATCTGGCTGCCGTCATAGCTGAAGCGTCCGCTCTTGGCGTTGGTCATCACCTCTTCGCTCGGCTTGAGGATGCGGACGTAGACTTGTTTCACGCCGATTTCGGCAGTTACGTTCTTGGCAATGCTGAAGTCCACGCGTAGTGATTTGACTTTGCGCAGTGAGGTGGTCTCCTTGTCATGCGACGTCAAGGCGGTGGCACGAAGCCCTGTCGCCTCCAAGTGGGCTGCCAACGTCACCTTCTTGTTGAGCTGTTCGTTGCGCTGCTGGAGGGCGGCGTTGTTGCGTGTAGCTGAGGAATACTGTTGGCGGATCGTTTCGTTCTCAGCCGTGAGCTGTTCGTTTACCTTGTTCAGCGAATCCACCTGCGTGATGTAGTAACGTAGTACGCTGCGCACCGTTGCCAACTCCTTCTTCAACTCAGAGATGCGTCGCGCATCTTCGGCTTTGGTTTGCTTCAATTCTTCGACCAAACGCTGCATCTTGATTCGTTGATCCTCCAACTTTTGCTCCAAAGAGTCATTGTTGACGGTGAGCTTGTAACCTTCGTATTGAATAGCCAACTGTGAGTACTCGTCTTGCAACTCCTCCTTCTCGATGGCAAATTGTTCGGTGAGGATATCTATCGTCTGCTGTTGACGATACGAATAATAAATAAAACCGGACAGGATTCCGGCGGCAGCAACAACGCTGATGGCGATGACCTTCTTGTTCATTGGTTGTTTTTATAAATTATGTCGGCAGAGAACGCGCCCGCCTAAATAGACGAGAGGCAAAGATAAGGCATTCCGAACGAAATTATCGTCTTGGGTTGATTATTTTAGGCAATACGGCACGATCAACACCGTATTTTGCACGTCGCGTGACCATTTTCCTTGAAAAATGTCTACTTTTGCGCCGAAAACTAAAAATAACTTATGGTAGATAAAACTCCCAAGCCCGGATGTCGCGCCGCAGTGCGAGCTTTCGTGATTTCTATTGTTGCTATGGCAATTATTGTCGTGGGCATCATCTATGGCGTGATTAGTTGGCTTGACCGATATACGCATCACGATGAATCCGTGCGTGTGCCCGCAGTAATCGGTTTGACCTCCGAAGAGGCTGAGATGGCGATCGAACAAGCTGGGTTGACCCCTATGATTATAGATTCTGTCTATTCAGATTCGCAGCCGGGCGCCGTCATTGAACAGCTGCCCGAAGGTAACTTGCCGGTGAAATTAGGGCGAATAGTTTATCTGACAATCAATGCACACAACCGACAAATGGTGGTGATGCCCGATTTGCGCGATTGGTCAAGCCGACAAGCAAAATCTCGCTTGCTGGAGACCGGATTCATCGTAGACAGTATTTCGTACGAACCTTATGAGTACGATGACCTCGTGCTGAACGTTACGTCCGGAATGTTGCCTGTTGAACCGGGGCGCAAATATCCCATCAGAATGCACGTCGTGTTGCACGTCGGAAGCACGAAGATCGAACCTCCTGTCGAAGAAGACTGGAGCGATGACCTCGATTCCGATTATGTGAACGACGCAGCCGATTATATCGAATAAAAGCGCTCCCTCCGATGTATTATCTCTTCAAAAACTCCGAAGCATGAATGCCGAACCAAGCATGAACGCCGAATCAATGAATCAGATGACCGACTTATCCGACCGCTCTCCGCTTCAAGCCGACGCTGCCGACCTCCCGCTCGTGGAGAACGGCGACGAGGAACTCTTCGATGACGATCCGGAATTCGATGAGTTCGCGCCGGTGCGCGTTCAGGCTGGCGAGGGAGAACCTACTGCCGATGGGCTTTACGAACACTTTCGCTTTGTCGCCGATCGGGGACAAAGCCCGATGCGTGTCGATAAGTTTTTGGTAGATCGTATCGTGGGGGCGTCGCGCAACCGCATCCAGAATGCTGCCGATGCAGGCTATATCTTAGTCAACGGGAAGTCGGTGAAGAGCAATTACAAGGTGAAGCCTTGCGAGGTGGTCACGTTGATGATGGATCGCCCGCGCCACGTCTTGGAAATACTGCCCGAAGACATTCCGTTGGATATAGTCTACGAGGACGAAGATGTACTCGTGGTCAACAAGCCGGCGGGGTTGGTCGTTCATCCCGGTTGCGGAAATTATCACGGTACGCTGGTCAATGCTTTGGCATGGCACTTCAAGGACGATCCGGCGATAGCAGGCACGATGGACGACCCGCGTATGGGACTTGTGCATCGCATAGACAAAGAGACCTCCGGACTGCTCGTCGTAGCTAAAAATGAGACGGCGCGCACCCACTTGGCGTTGCAATTCTTCCGCAAGACCACCAAGCGTATGTACACCGCTGTCGTTTGGGGACATGTCGAGGCAGATGAGGGACGTATCGAGGGCAACATCGGACGGAATCCTAAAGATCGCCTCCAGATGACGGTTTTCCCCGACGGCGATCAAGGCAAGACTGCGGTGACGCACTATCGTGTCATAGAACGTTTGGGCTACGTCACCGTTGTGCAATGTCGCTTGGAAACCGGACGAACGCATCAGATTCGCGTTCACATGAAGTGGATCGGACACACCCTCTTCAACGACTCGCGCTATGGGGGTAATGAGGTGTTGAAAGGCACCACGTTCGCTCAGTACACGCGATTCGTGCAAAATTGTTTCGCCATTTGCCCGCGTCAAGCGTTGCACGCACAGACGTTGGGCTTCCGTCATCCTCGTACCGGCGAAGAGCTCTTCTTCGAGGCACCGTTGCCCGATGACATGGTAGCACTGATCGAAAAATGGCGCGGCTACGTGGCTGCCCGATGATCGGCGGAATGTCCCCGCGCAAAACAGGTCGGTAGGACGTCTCCGAAGGAACCGTCAAGGGCTTCCCAATGAAACAACAACTACATATATAATATATATCAATGAAACGTATAGCGATTGTTGCCGGCGGCGATTCGGGCGAGTATGCCGTGTCGCTCCGCAGCGCTCAAGGAGTTTGGAGCTTCTTGGATCATGAGATTTACGAGACACACATCATTGTCATCCGCGGCAAGGAATGGAATCACGTTGCGTATGACGGCTCAGAATATCATTTCGAACAATCCACGCCTGTAGATCGTGGCGACTTCAGTGTCACACTGAATGGCGAGAAGCTGACCTTCGATTTTGCCTATATCATCATTCACGGTACGCCGGGCGAGAACGGACTCCTGCAAGGCTACTTCGATATGATCGGAATGCCTTATTCTTGCTGCGGCGTCTTGGCTGCGGCGCTTACGTCGAGTAAGTTTTATTGCAATCGCTACCTTTCCACCTTCAATATCCCTTGCGCAAAGAGTATCTTGCTCCGTCGTGGCGAGACGATGCCTGCCGATGAGGTGGTAGCGCGTTTGGGCTTGCCACTCTTCGTGAAGCCAAACGGCGGCGGTTCCAGCTGCGCCACAACCAAGGTAAAGAGCGTTGAGGGCTTGGCTCCCGCTATCGCCGAGGCGGTCGAAGAGGGGGGCGATGTCATTATAGAATCCTTTATGCAGGGAACGGAGATCTCATGCGGATGCCTGCGCACCTCACAAGGGTTGCTCGCGTTGCCGATCACGGAAATTGTACCTGAGAACGAGTTCTTCGACTACGATGCGAAGTACAACGGACAGGTGCAGGAGATCACTCCGGCACGCCTTTCGCCCGAAATGACCGAGCGGGTACAAGAACTTACACGCCGTATCTATGGTTATTTGGGCGCCAAGGGTATCATTCGTGTGGATTACATCATCATCGGTGACGAGCCGCACCTTTTGGAGGTCAACACGACGCCGGGAATGACCGCGACCAGCTTTATCCCGCAACAGGTGCGCGCCGCCGGACTGAACATCTCCGACATCATGAATGAGGTGATCCGAAACGCCTGATGCCGGGATCCTCAACTTCCGATCGGCAACTTCCGATCCTCGATGTCGACGCGCAGTGAACGCTACGCTGTGTCCGATCGGTCGCGTTGAGCACAAGCATTCTCCACTCCCCAAAACAGAATAACAATAATAACCCCTAAATACACACTACACTATGTCCGAGTTTGATGAAATACGTTGCTTCGACGATGCTGACGTCGCCGGACGACTGGAACCCATAGCACGCGAGCCACACGTCCAAGCCGCCGTGCAGCAGATGATGCCGGAGCTGAACTATGACCGCTTCGTGGATCAATTAAAGAGCGTTAAGACCATTGATCAGTTCCAACGACAGATCATCGGACCTTTCGTGATGCGCCTTGCTCAAAAGACGTGCGACTCGATCAATTTGCTTGGCACCGAGCTTGTCGATCCTGCTCACGCCTCTGTGTACATCACCAATCATCGCGACATCGTGCTCGATTCGGCTTTCCTCAATACTCTGCTCATCAACTACAGCGGAAAGACTGCGGAGATTGCCATCGGCGATAATCTCTTGATCACACCGTGGATTCGCGATTTGGTACGCCTGAATAAGAGCTTCATCGTGATGCGTAGCGTTCCTGTACGCCAGATGTTGGAAGTCTCCAAGCGGCTCTCAAGCTACATCCATTATGTCATCAAGGAGAAGAATAATCCTGTTTGGATCGCTCAACGAGAGGGGCGCAGCAAGGATAGTAGTGACCGCACGCAGGCTTCTGTCATCAAAATGCTCGCTTTGGGCGGACCGAGCCGCAGCATCGTGGAGAATATTCGTCAGCTGAACTTCCAACCCGTGGCGCTTAGCTACGAATTCGACCCGTGCGACTACCTGAAGGCTGCTGAGTTCCAAATGAAGCGTGACAACGAAAATTACAAAAAGACGCAAGCCGAGGACTTGCAGAGCATGGCTACAGGTATGTTAGGGTACAAAGGTCGTGTCGTATTCACGCTGACGCCGCACCTCAACGAGCGTTTCGACCGTTTCCCGAAGGACATGGATCGAAATGCGCAAGTCAACGCCATTTGTCAGGAGGTAGACGAGGCTTTGCACAGCCACATGCACCTCTTCGAAATCAATTACGTCGCATACGATTTGCTTTACAGCACCGACAAATATGCCGATCGTTACACCACGGAGCAAAAGGAACGCGCCATCACGTACCTCAATGGTCAGATGGCAAAGATTCAGTTGCCCGAAAAGGATGAGCCTTACCTTTGGGAACGCTTACTCACCATGTATAGCAACCCGGTTCGCAATCGCGAAGAAGTGAAGGGCTGAATCGCTCACAAACACTAAAACAGAATTTTTCTTATGGACGAAAAGATTGTCAATCAACTTATCGAAGACTTGATACGTCTCTCCTTTGCCGAAGACATCGGTGACGGCGATCACACCACGCTCAGCTGCATCCCGGCGGATGCTGTCGGCAAACAGCAGCTCATCGTCAAAGAAGCCGGTATTTTGGCGGGCGTCGATATTGCTCGCCGCGTTTTTGCCGCTTTCGATCCCGATTTGAAGATGGAAGTCTTCATCGAAGACGGAACACCCGTCAAACCCGGAGACATTGCCTTCGTTGTCACCGGTCGCGAACAATCGCTCTTACAGACCGAACGTTTGATGCTCAACATCATGCAGCGTATGAGTGGCATTGCCACCATGACGCGCCGTTATGTGGATCGTCTGCAGGGAACGGGAACGCGCGTCCTCGACACCCGCAAGACCACGCCGGGAATGCGTATTCTCGAAAAAATGGCGGTGAAGATCGGTGGCGGTGAGAATCATCGTATCGGACTCTTCGATATGATCTTGCTCAAAGACAACCACGTCGACTTCGCAGGTGGCATTCACAACGCCATTACACGCGCCAAAGAATATTGCCGCGCCAAAGGTAAACAGTTGAAGATTGAGGTCGAAGTGCGCAATTTTGACGAACTTCAGCAGGCTCTCAACGAGGGTGTCGATCGCATCATGTTCGACAACTTCACCCCCGAAGACACACGCCGTGCCGTGCAGATGGTCGGCGGTCGTTGCGAGACAGAATCATCTGGCGGCATCACTTACGACACTATGTTACCGTATGCCGAGGCGGGTGTTGACTTCATCTCTTTCGGCGCCTTGACACATTCCGTCAAGGGACTCGACATGAGCTTCAAGGCAGTACGCTGATCCTCTGGATGCTTTCAACTAAAAACGCCCCGTTCAGATCTTGGTCTGAACGGGGCGTTTTCCCTTTTTTCGTTTAAGCACCTAAAATACCACAATAAAAAGATCAGCCCAACAGCTCCGTAGAGCGTTTGATGAAGGCAGAGAGGGCTTCGCCCTTCAGCATGCCGCTTTCGAGCAATGCCAAGTCTACGAGTTGGCGCAACGTTGTTTCGCCCTTTGCGTAGTCGGTTACTTGCGTTGTTTCGCTCTTCTTCAGATCTTCCACTTCGTGACGCAAGCTATCCAACAGCGTATCTTTCTCCTTCGGGAATTCGCCGGCCTTAGCCTTATATTTTTCCTCTTCGAGCGGCTTGATTTGTCCCTCCTTGTCTGAGATTTGAGCCGCGATAGGAGCGAGGTTGCCTTCGAGTGCCGCTTTGGCGCCCTCCAGAACTTTTTTCACTGCCGGATGTTCGGTGTTCACTACCAAATTGTAGGTGTCGGGCATCTCGCCGTAGAAGTTCATGCCGGGCTGCATGGCTGACATCTCCTTCATGCGGCGCATCCACTCGTTTTGCGTCACCGTTACAGGCTTGTCCTGTTCGCCCATAGCTTCGAACGAGACATTGAACTCCGCTTTTTCGATCGTCGGAACTTGGCTCTTGAAGAGGGTACCCCACGCGCGTTTCTCGTCTTCGTTCAAGTTGACCACAGCCGCATTGTCTTTGCGGATCAAGTTATTGATCGTATCGGCATCTACGCGGCTGAAGTGGCACTTCTCTTGTTTCTGCTCCTGTTGATTCATGAAGGGAGTGTCCAACTGACCGTCCATCATCAACACATCGTAGCCCTTGGCTTTGGCAGCCTCAATATAGCTAAATTGCTCCTCGCGCTTGTTGGCGTAGAGATAAATCAGTTGTCCGTCCTTGTCGGTCTGATTGCCTTCGGTCAACTTGCGATACTCTTCGAGTGTATAATAGAAGTTGTCTGTGTTCTTGACCAAAGCGAAGTTTGCAGCCTTGTCATAGAACTTCTCATCGGACAACATGCCGTATTCGATGAAGATCTTCAGGTCGTCCCACTTCTCCTCGTATTTCTTACGATCTTCGTTGAAGATCTCTTGCAAGCGGTCTGCCACCTTGCGAGTGATGTAGCCGGAGATCTTCTTCACGTTCTGGTCGCTCTGGAGGTAGCTACGGCTTACGTTCAGCGGAATATCCGGCGAATCAAGCACGCCGTGCAGCAGCATCATGAATTCGGGTACGACGCCTTCCACTTGATCCGTCACAAACACCTGATTGCAGTAGAGCTGGATCTTGTTGCGCTGGAAATCATTGTTGACGATCTTGGGGAAGTAGAGAATACCGGTCAAGTGGAATGGGTAGTCCACATTCAGATGAATCCAGAACAGCGGGTCGGGAGCCATCGGGTAGAGGTCGTGGTAGAACTTCAGATAATCTTCGTCTTTCAGATCGGCGGGAGTGCGAGCCCAGAGCGGCTGTGTTTCGTTGATCTGATTATCCTCGTCGGTCTCAACCTCCTTGCCCTCTTTCCATTCGGTCTTCTTGCCGAAGACAACGGGTACGGGGAGGTACTTGCAATACTTCTTCAACAGCCCTTCGATCTGAGCCTTGTCGGTCATTGTCGACTTATTCTCCTCGTCCAGATAGAGAATAATATCGGTACCGCGTTCAGCCTTATCGCAAGAGTCCATTGTGAACTCCGGTGTGCCGTCGCAGGACCATTCAGTGGCGGGCTCGTCCTTGTAGCTCTTAGAGCGAACCACTACCTTGCTGCTCACCATGAAGGCTGAGTAGAAGCCCAATCCGAAGTGACCGATGATTGCGGCAGCATCATTCTTGTATTTCTCCAAGAACTCCGTTGCGCCGGAGAATGCGATCTGATTGATGTAGCGATCAATCTCGTAGGCTGTCATACCGATACCATTATCGCTTACGGTCAGTGTGCCCGCTTCTTTATCGATCGAGACGCGCACTTTCAGGTCTTCCGTAGCACCGGTGAACTCGCCGGCGCGTGCCAAGGTCTTCAACTTCTGTGTAGCGTCGACGGCGTTGCTTACCAATTCGCGCAAGAAAATTTCGTGATCACTATACAAGAATTTCTTAATCACCGGGAAGATGTTTTCCGAGGTGACATTGATTGAACCACTTTTCGTTGCCATATCTTTATTATATTTTATGTATTATAGAATCTCTTGGGTCGGGGAGGGGCATATTTCCGTGCCTTTGCCTCGCCTATACGTTGTCTATTCATTTTTATCGTGAAATTCATAAATAATGAATAGCCGAAACGTGCTATCTCTTGTATTACAAAATTCGTGCCATAACGAATGGCTTATTTCTTAGAGTGTCACCTTGTCACCTCGTAATATCAAAGTGACAGCTTTCGCGCAACGCCCTTCGGACGTGAAAGACAAAATTGGCACGTGAAGTTTCCGTTAACATTGCGGGTTTGCAACACGTGGCTGTCATCACTTGATTAGTGGATAGAGCAAATTTATCTTATTGCGTACTCTTTGACCTTTTTTAGAGCACAAGTCGAGGCAAAATCACCCTTTTTTGCCCTCCAAGTGTTAAAAAATTGCTGCGCAACCTATTGCCGTCTGTAACAAAGCTCGAAAATATTTGGAGCTCGCGGCAAAAAGGTATACATTTGCAACACCTTAAAGGCATAACCATAACACAATACCTTAAATAAACTACTGTTTGTGGCCTTAGATGTAATACCAGAAAAACGAAAGACACGCTTATATACACTATAAGTTTATCTCATGAAATAGTAAAAAAAGAATGGATCTTGCGCGATCCATTCTTTTTTGTTTTTTTTGCGCGACATTGCGTGTGATGCTCATAAAAAAGTACGTGCTACGGTCATTCTCCTTTTTATGCAATTTTGCAACCCCTTTCTGTCTCTCGCTCCATGTTCTGCCCTCTGCGCGCATGCGATGTGTGATGCATAAATCAAGGTGCGACGTGTTCCGTTCATGATTTTCTGACTACCTTTGCCGCCTGAAAACAACAATCCTATTTTAGATGGAAAAACACCGGAACAAACACAACGACGCGGCAACGCCGACCGTCACACAAGCCCGGACGCCGAATGCGGAGACAAAGATCTCTCGCCGCACCGCGTTGCGCCGCCTCTTGGTGGGGGCAGCGGGAGTAACCGGCGCATCCCTATTGCTCTCAGCCTGTCGGGGGCGCGGAACGTCGGACGAACAGCTCGCCGATGCTCAGAACACAGCCGCCGACCTCACGGCGCGTCCCATTGCCTGCATTGGTTGCCGCTACTGTATGCCTTGTCCTTACGGCGTAGACATTCCCGCTAATTTGCAACTTTATAATGATGCCGTCAGCCTCGATGAGCTGCCCGATCCGCGTCGTGCTTCGGCACCGGATTACCCGCACCTCAGACGCAAGTTCTTGGCACATTATGCCAACACATTGCCCCACTTGCAACGTGCGGACCATTGCATTGGTTGCGGACGGTGCCTGTCATCGTGTCCGCAACGTTTGGATATACCGGAGCTGATGCATCGCATTGAAAGCCTTGTCTCCGGACTCGAACAACGTCGTCAGAAATAAAGAATAGCACCATGCGCTACCTTCGTATCCTCTTCTCCACAGTTTTGTTTCTTCTGCTCAACTTGACCCTCTTCGGCGCACTTCGGTGTGCACTACCGGCTCGGTGGCAATTTGTTCCCGCCCTGCTCAGCGGCGGGGGCATCATCCTGCTCACTCTCCTCATCGGTACCGCCCTCTTGGGGCGTGTCTACTGCTCTGTGCTCTGTCCGTTGGGTTATCTGATGGATATCGTGCGGCGCCTCGCTCGATGCTGTGGTCTGAAACCTAAAGGCTATCGCCGTGCGCCGCGGTGGATCAGCTATCTGATGTTAGTGCTCACCGCTCTCAGTGTCTGGCCGCTGCATGCTATGTGGTTACGTTACATAGATCCGTATAGTGCCTATGTGCGTCTCTCGTCTCAACTATTTCGCCCGTTGTGGCTCTGCGGACACAATCTCTTGACCCGTCTCAACGACACTACCGGATGGCATTTGACCTTGATGGAGTCACCCGACGGCAACCTACCTCTCCTTGGAGTCGCCATCGCTACCCTCGTGCTCGTCCTCCTTATGACCGTGTTGGGGGGACGCCTCTACTGTAATACCCTCTGTCCCGTTGGGGCGCTCTTAGGATTGCTCAGTCGTTATTCCGTGCTCTCCATCCGGACAGATGCTACGCGTTGCAACGGCTGTGGGCGATGTGCCAAACGTTGCAAGGCGGCGTGCATTGACCTTAGTCAGGGCGTCGCGCAAGTCGATACGTCGCGATGCGTGTCGTGCTATGACTGTTTGGATGATTGTCCACGACACGCCCTGAAATACACCCTCCGGCGGCACTCCACCGCTGAAACAGCTCCCGACAACGGTCGGCGACAATTCCTCTCCACCGTTACCGCTTTAGCTGCTGCTGCCCCCTTGGCTAAGGCACAGCGTGTCCTCTACGAGACCACCACAGGCGAACGTTGGGAGAAAAAGATCCATACCACCATGCCCGACGGCTCACCCGCCGCCTCCCGCTTCTGGCCCATTATGCCCCCTTGTACCGTTTCGCGCGAACGCTTTGAACAACGCTGTACCGCTTGTCAACTGTGCATCTCTCGCTGTCCGCAACACATCT
>CAZGZL010000029.1:0-1762 GCA_964530595.1 uncultured Prevotellaceae bacterium
ACTGGAGCCAACGCACCGAACTGATGCGCGACGCCATCATCTACAACCGCAACAATCCGAGCATCCTCTTCTACGAATGTGGCAACGAGTCGATCAGTCGCGAACACATGGTGGAGATGAAGCAGATCCGCGACACCTACGACCCGCACGGCGGACGTGCCATCGGCAGCCGTGAGATGTTAGACATCGACGAGGCTGAGTACGGCGGCGAGATGCTCTATATCAACAAGAGCGGCAAACATCCCATGTGGGCGATGGAGTATTGCCGTGACGAAGGCTACCGACAATATCACGACAACTGGAGTTACCCTTACCACCAGCAGGGGGCGGGACCTTATTATCGCAAAGCTGAAGCGTCGGTCTACAACCAGAACCAAGACGAGCTCACCGTCGAACAGATCCGCCGTTGGTATGACTATTGGATCCAACGTCCCGGTTCCGGCAAGCGCGTCAGCTCCGGCGGCGTGAAGATCATCTTCTCCGACACCAATACCCACGGGCGCAGCGAGTTCAACTACCGCGTCAGTGGAGTCACCGACCCGATGCGCATCGCCAAAGAGAGTTACTACGCCCACCAAGTGATGTGGAACGGCTGGGTAGACATCGAGCAGTCGCAAACCTACATCGTCGGACATTGGAATTATCCCGAAGGCATCCACAAGCCGCTCTACGTCGTCAGCACCTCGCCCGACGTCGAACTCTACCTCAACGGGCGCTCTTTGGGACATGGACGTCGGGAATACGACTTCCTGCACATCTTCGACGACGTGACATTCGAGGCGGGCGAGCTTCTCGCCGTAGGGCGGAACGAACAGGGCGAAACGGAGTCCGACTACCGTCTCCACACGGTGGGTGCCCCCCACGCGCTACGCCTCACCCTCATCGAGAACCCTGCTGGGATGCGCGCCGATGGCGCTGATTTGGCGTTGATCCAAGTGGAGGTCGTCGACGCCGCCGGCGAGCGCTGCCCCTTGGACAACCGCTTCGTCCGCTGGCGCTTGGAGGGCGAGGGGACATGGTTGGGCGGCATCGCCAAGAGTCCCGACGGAGACAACTACATCGGAGCCACCACGTTGCCGGTCGAGGCGGGAGTTAGCCGTGTCCTTGTCCGCAGCACCACCACGGCGGGTACCATTCGTCTGATCGCCTCGGCGTTAGACTTACCCACCGACACCGTGCAGTGGACGACCCTCCCCGTAGCGCATGACGGCGGGCTTTCCACCTACTTCGGCGGTGCATTGTTGCCCGGTCGTCTCGACCGCGGAGAGACCCCACGTACCCCCTCTTATACCGATCGCAAGCGCACCATTCCAATCCTCGAAGCCACTGCCGGAGCCAACGCCGATCAGGTCGGCAACAGCTTTGACGACAACGAGCTCAGCGAATGGCGCAACGACGGCAAACTCAAGACGGCGTGGATCACCTACACCCTCCGCGAGCCGGCTGCCGTCGACGAGCTCTCACTCAAGCTCACCGGCTGGCGTCAGCGCAGCTATCCCATCGAGGTGGTCGCCGAGACCGACGAGGGGACGCAGCAAGTGGTCTGGAGCGGTGACACCCCCAAATCGTTGGGCTACGTCAACCTGAAGATCGAGCACCCAGTGCGCGCCCGCCGCTATACCATACGGCAAGTGGGATCCTCCACCGACCGAGAGGCCTTCGGGCAGATCGTCGAGGTGGCAGCCGCCACCGCCGGCGAGTTGGATCTCTATAAGACGCCGGGCAGCGAGAAGACCAAGGGCGAGCTCCGCATCGTCGAGAT
>CAZGZL010000029.1:1862-21146 GCA_964530595.1 uncultured Prevotellaceae bacterium
CCCACTAAGCCTCCCACCAAGCCGATCAGCAAGCCGGCACGCGCCATATCTGCCTGCGTGATGAAGCCCGTAGAGTGCGCCAACGCATTGGGGGGCGTCGAGATCGGGAGGGTCATAGCCATCGACGCGGACATCGCTACGCCGACCAGTAGCGCCTTGACGCCTCCCACCTCTGCCAAACTGTCGCCCATGCCGGTGCCCACGGCGCAGAGTATCGGCACCAACAGGGCTGCCGTCGCCGTATTGCTGATGAAGTTGGAGAGCGTCCAGCAGATCAGACCGGAGCCGATCAATACCGCCATCGGCGACCACGAACCGAAGGGAATCGCGTTGACCAGATCGGTCGCCAAGCCCGACTTATTGAACCCCAAACCGAGGGCGAAACCGCCCGCCACCATCCAGAGTACACTCCAGTTGATCTGTTCCAAATCTTTCTTGTTGAGGATCCCCGTCAGGCAGAGCAGCGTGATGGGGATCAGCGCCGCGGCGTTAGCGTCCACCCCGTTGAAGTGCCCCGTGAACCAGACGATCACCGTCAGCACAAAGGTTCCCGCCACGACCCACGTCTTGTAGCCCTTCTTCAGACCGCCGTCTATCGAGAGGTGCAGATGTTTCTCCTTGAAGGGGAACATCCACAGCAACACGACCCAGCCGATCAGGAGGATTACCAACGTCATGGGCAACATCATCTGCACCCAGTCGCCGAAACCGATATCCATGTTCAGCCCGGCGGGATCGTTCAGATATTTCAGCGCAATGCCGTTGGGGGGCGTACCGATGGGGGTAGCCATGCCGCCGATATTGGCGCCGAGAGGGATCGCCATGGCCAAAGCAATGCGCCCCTTGCCGTTCTCAGGCAACGCTCTCAGCACCGGACCGAGGAACGCCAACATCATGGCTGCCGTAGCTGTATTGCTGATGAAGGCGGAGAAGAGCGCCGTCACGACGATGAAGCCCAAGAGCACCATCGGGGTGCGACTACCGAAGGGATAGAGCAACGCGCGCGCCATGAAGACATCCAGCCCCGTCTTGCTCACCCCGATCGCCAACACGAAGCCGCCGAGGAAGAGGATGATCACCGGATCGGCAAAGCACGCCAAGATCGCCTTGTAGGAGATCAGTGTCCCCAACGCCGAGTGCGCCGTGTCCCAGCGGAAGCACCATAGGGCGCTGTCGGACACCGTGAGCAGCATCACCCCGATGATCAGCACCGACGTGCACCACGTGGGCACCGCCTCCGTGATCCACAAGATGGCAGCTGTCAGGAAGATCGCCACCATGCGTTGCTCTACCAATGTGATGCCGGGCAGTCCGTAACATTCCGGCGGGAGGATTTGAAACAGGAGGTACACTATGATCGCCAACAGACACCCCACCACCGTCTTCACATTCTCCGGCTTGTTGAGGTTCTTATAGCGTCTGAAAAGGACTGTATTGAACAGATTCATGGTATAAATATGTTTAGGATATAAATATCGTTAGGTTGTCATTTAGACGGCGTAAAGATAAAGATTATTCCTGCCGATGGTACGAAAACACCTCTTTTTTCGCCGGATGGGGTGAATTGTGTAACGTAATGCTCTATTGCACAATACAAATGAAATGTAGAGTTGTCTTTCGGTGCCTCTAACTCCCTCATAGAGGCTAAAATAAGACTGCGAAATGTTCGTTGCACAAATTTCCGCCGTATATTTGTCCCGCGCGCTTCGAAAAACCTCAACCGGAAAAGCGTACCTAAAATCTCCACGACTAAACATAACTCAGATAAAAAACATGTTCAAAAACTTTCATGGATTCCAACTTGTAGAATCCTACCACCAGAAGAAGGGTCAGCGTCGTTTCAAGCTGACCGGATACCTGAAAGCACTCATTGCTGCCATCCTCTCCGTGATCATCGCCTGTCTGCCTACCGAATGGTTCGGCATCGAGGGGCTGAACGCCGTCGAGCAGCGCGTCATCGCCACCTTTGTCTTTGCAGCCCTCATGTGGCTCAGCGAGGCGATCCCCTCGTGGTGTACTTCGGTGCTGATCATCGTCGTCATGCTCTTCACCATCTCCTCTGCGTCGCTCTCACCTTTTGCGGGCGAGGTGGATGCCTCAGGCGTGTGGAGCAAGTATGACAACCTCATCCCTTATCGCGACATCATGCATTGCTTTGCCGATCCCACCATCATGCTTTTTATCGGTGGCTTTGTGTTGGCGATCGGCCTCACCAAGACGCAGTTAGATTGTGTCTTGGCTAAATATATGCTACGTCCCTTCGGGCGGAAGTCCGAGAACGTCCTCTTAGGCTTCATCTTGGTGACGGCGCTCTTCTCCGCTTTTGTCAGCAACACAGCCACCGCCGCCATGATGTTAGCGTTTTTGGCTCCGGTGCTCAAGGCGTTGCCCGCCGATGGCAAAGGGCGCGTCGCTTTAGCGTTGGCGATCCCCCTCGGAGCCAACATCGGTGGCATCGCCACCCCCATTGGTACCCCTCCGAACACCATCGTCTTGGGCTACCTGAACGAGACGTTAGGCTTGCAGATCAGTTTCGGCACATGGATGCTGAAGATGGTTCCCTACGTCCTCATTTTGCTCTTGGTCGGGTGGTTCCTGCTGCGTACCCTTTTCCCCTTCAAACAGAAGACGATTGACCTCGTGATCGAAGGGGAGTTTAAGCGTGACAAGTCCACGTGGATCGTCATTGCCACCTTCATTACCACCGTGGTGCTTTGGTGCTGGCCTGCCTCTATCGGCAGCATCGACACGAGCATCGGTCTGAACTCTTACATCATCGCCTTTGTCCCCATTGCCGCTTTCGCCGCCACGGGCATCCTCACCAAGCGTGACTTGGAGGAGATCAACTGGAGTGTACTCTGGATGGTGGCGGGCGGTTTTGCCCTCGGCGTGGCGCTGAACGTCACGGGATTGAGCCGCCACTTGGTAGCCGCTATTCCCTTCGCCTCGTGGTCGCCGGTTTTGGTGATGATCATCTCCGGTCTGGTCTGCTTCGGCTTCTCTAACTTCATCAGCCACTCGGCAGCCGCCTCTCTCTTGGTGCCGGTGCTCGGTGTCGTGGCGGGAGCCATGAAGGATGCCGGTACGTTGGATGCCGGCGGCGTCTCGACGCTCCTCATCGGGGTAGCCATCGCCGCTTCGGTCTCGATGATCCTCCCCATCTCTACCCCTCCGAATGCCATTGCCCACTCTACGGGCTTCATCGAACAGCGTGACATGATGCGCGTCGGCATCGTCATGGGCGTTGTGGGGCTCATCGTCGGTTATCTGTGGCTCTTCTTGGTCTTCTGACCGAGAGAGCCGGCAGCCCGCTATGAACGATTCTATTCTCACTTATATAAATAGCTATTACAGAACAATGAAAAATTATCTATGGGCAACAGCAGCTTTAGCCCTCTGCACCTGCGGACAGTCCGCGGCACAACGCACTCTGACCGACATCGCACACAGCGCCAAGTTCGGCGGTTACGTCATCGGTCAATACACAGCGTCGGATAACAGCAGCGCCGATCTCGGCTTCAACGTCCGTATGTTGCGACTCTACGTCAACGGTACAATGTTCAACGACTTCCGTTACCGCGTGCAGATGGAGGCAAGTGGTGCCCCCGGCGTCGACAAGGGTACCCGCCTGTTGGATGCCTACGGCGAATGGATCAAGTACAAAGGATTCCAAGTGAAGTTCGGTCAGCAGAAGCGCGTCTTCACCTTCGAGAACCCCTACAACCCCTTCGACGTCGGTTTTGGTTCCTACTCGCAGGCCATCACCTACCTCTCCGGCTTCAACGATCGTGTGGGCGAACATGCGTGCGGCGGTCGCGATTTGGGTTTGGTCGTGCAGGGCGATCTCTTTCAGGTAGCCAAGCACCCCTTCTTGCACTATCAGCTCGGCGTCTACAACGGTCAGGGCATCAATCACCGCGAGGATAAGAACGCCAAGGACAACGCCAACCGCAACAAGGACGTCATCGGCGGACTCTGGCTCAATCCCGTCAAGGGGCTGAGCGTCGGCGCTTTCGGGTGGACGGGCAAATATTACAACAGTTCGTCCGCGACCACCTACAGCCGCAACCGCATGGCGTATGGCATCAAGTACGAGGGCGATTGGACGTTCCGCGGCGAATATATTGCCTCCGAGGGAGGCGCCAACAATCTCGGCAACAAAGCCGATGCGTGGTACGCCGCTGTCGGTGCGCCGATTGGTGAGAAGGTGCGCCTCTATGGGCGTTGGGATGTCTATCGTCAGAATAAGACCCACGACTCGCAATCCACGATCTGGGGCTTGACCGGCGAGTATTGGTTCGCCAAGAACCTCAAACTGCAAGCCAATTATTCCTACACGGCGCGTGAACAGAACGCCGTCGGTTCCGGAGAGCATTATTACAATACTATCGACGTTCAGTTGTATTTCCGCTTCTGACGCGTCGCTATCGCGTTTTTCGTTCCCTTCTTCACGCTGCGACGCTGTTTTGAGGCGTCTCGTTGAGGCTCTTGCCGCATTTTCAGCGGGTGGAAGATAGATAACGACATAAAAACCCCACGGTACGAGGGCAGAGGCTGCCCGTACCGTGGGGTTTGATGAATCAATGCGGATCAGATTATCGGATCATGACTTTCTTGCCGCCCATGATGTAGAGACCGGGTGTCGTGGCGCGGAGCACACGGCGACCTTGGAGGTCATAGATTGCCTGCGGAGCGGCTGCCTCCTGCTGAAGGGCGTCAATGGCGGTAGCGCCTTGTGCGATCTGCAAGGAGATGTTGCCGATCAACATCTCGCCCGACGAGGTGATCTTCAGGAAGTAGCGTCCCGTTGAGGGCAACGTCACTTGGTATGCGATGTGGTCGGGGGTACCTTCGCCTGCGAGCGTCAGTGTATTTTGCAAAGCCTCGGTGCGATGTGCGTCTACCTCATTACGGTTAGCATCCAAGATGATGAAGCGAACGTCCGGCTCATTTTTCCAGATGGCTGCGTCGAACGAGACATCGTATGTGCCGGCTTCGAGATAGAGTTTAGGCTCGCCTTCGCCATCCTCGCCATAGATCATGTAGCGACGTGCATCGTAGCCGTAGGCTTGATGATAGTAGGCAGAGGTGAGGATGTCCTGACCCGTCAACTTGAAGATGCGTGAACCGTTGCCGGCATAGGATGCACCCTTGGGGCGTGCCACTGCGGGTGACGAAGCGTCATTGCCATCCTCCGGTACATAGATCGTCCAGCCGGAGCCGACGCCGGGGGCACAGTTGGCTTCGGCAGCAGAGAAGTCTTCGGTGAAGCTCGTCACGGGGACGATCTCCTCCTCGCTCGGTGTTTCGGGCTCCTCGGGTTCTGCGTTCTCGTCGTAGATCTTGATCTGGATGTTGCCGATCAGCACTTGACTGTTGGACGAGATCTTCAGCATATAGTCGCCTTCCTCCTCGATCGTGACCTTGTAAGAGATGTGGTCGGGGGTACCGTCACCATCTTTTTGGGAGATCTGACCGACGATGGCATCGGAGATGTGTTCGTCTACAACGGAGCCGTCGCTCTTCAAGATCCAGACGCGCGTGTCGACATTCTCACCGGACCAGACGGCAGCATCGTAAGAGACTACGTAGGTGCCGGCTGCAAGGGTCAGCTTGGGTTCGCCTTCGCCCGCCTCACCGTAGATGATGTAACGACGTGCATCGTAGCCGTAGGCTTGATGATAGTAGGCTGAAGTGAGGGCGCTCTGACCCGTCAGCTTGAAGATGCGTGAACCGTTGCCGGCATAGGATGCACCCTTGGGACGTGCCACAGCGGGAGATTCAGCGTTATTGCCATCTTCCGGTACATAGATTGTCCAACCTGAACCTTCGGCAGGGGCATAGTTGTCGGCGGTGTCGGCAAACTTCTCCTCGAAGACGGTCAACGGATCGTCATACTTGCTCGGTGTGCCGGTGTAGGTGTAGGCTGAGAATCCGGTGAAGATGATCTCTGTCCAGTTGGCTCCTTCTTCGCCGGGAATGGCTGAGACCTTGATCAGATAGCGACCTTCGGCGGCGTTCTCGAAGCGCAATGTAGCCTGCTCGATGCCGGAGAGATCGGTGTCCTTCCCGACGTAGGTGAGTCCCTGCACAGCGGATGCCACGGCGCTCAACTCCGACAGCTCCTTGCCGGCTTCGTACTTCAGCACGTCGATGCCCACCTTGCATGTTCCTCCGCTGCTCCACAGTGCGGCGGGAACACGCACCTCGATGCTGCCGGCGGGGAGAGTCAGATCATATCCGTCCTGATCGCCATAGAGGGCATAGCCTTCGTTGGCTGCCGCTTGACCTTCGGGCCACTTAGCGCGGATGTACAATACATTTTGGTTCGAGACGCTCATGGTGCGGGGACCACCTGCCCACCCCGGATTGTCGGGCCAATCGGTATAGGTCGTTCCGCCGGGACGGATCGCACCTTCGTTGTTCACAGTCCAACCGACGGGGATGTAGCCCGCCTGATCGCTCGAGAAGTCGACAGACTTTATCTCCGTGTAGGTCACTTGCGCTGAGACCTGCTGCACGCCGGCGCAGGCACAGAGCAGTAACGCCAAGGAGAAGGAAGATAACAGTTTTTTCATAATCATTAAATTAAAAGGGTTAGTGTTTTGAGTTTATAGACTGAATTCAAAAAGGAATTATTCCCGTGTGCGACCGTTGTAGTCGTCCCACGGATTGGTGTCGCCGAGGTATTCGCCCCATCCGTTGCTGCGGTTGCGTCCTTTCAGCTGCATATCGAGTTCCTCATCTGATGAGATGCCGAGTTGGTTATCTTTAGAGAGGATCATGATTTCGGTGGTCTCCATTTCGATGACGGAGATTTCGGGTTGGATATATCTTTTCATAGGGATATCTAAGTGTTGCGGTTGGGTTAATTGCTTGATAGGTTTCTGTACGAGGGTCAGCGGATCAGCACTTTGCGTCCGTTCACGATGTATAAGCCCGGCTGAGCGATCTCCTGCAAGCGGCGTCCGCGGAGGTCGTAGATCGTCTGCTGTGCGGACGCTTCGCGCTCGATCTGCTCGATGGCGGTGATGTTGCCCGGCTCTTCGGTGTCAGAGCTGTAGCGGATGCGTATCGTCGGAGCGCTCTCTGTATCGGTCGTGTTAGCAATCGGCAGGTAAGCGCGGTTGGCGCGCAGAGCGAGGGCGCTGTTCTTGTAGAAGCCCAACTGAGCGGCTCCGTCGGTGGTCTTATATCCTAAGGTGTAATAGGTGTAGCCGGATGCCTTGTTGCTGCCTTGGTTGCTACCCTTCAGATCGTTCTCGCCTGAGAACGCTGTCGCGGAGCCTGTTGGAGCGGTGAACTTCAGGGCTACGCCGGGTGTCCCCTCCAAGATAACGGCGGTCTTGGCGGGAATATATCCGTCGGTGAGACGTGTGAGGGTCAGCACTTGCGCCCCATCTTCGTCTTGCGACAGCGCCCCTGTATAGGCTGTGACGCCGGCAGGAATCGCTACAGCTTGATCTAAGTAGAGCGTGCCGACACCCACGTTGGCATCCAACGTCATTTCGTAGAGGGTGTCTTGCGCCTTGACAATCGAGATGTTGCCTACTAACGATTCTCCCCAAGAGGAGAATTTGAGCACGTAGGTACCGGTCGTCGTGGGGGTGTATGTGAACTCAATGAAGTCCGGCGATGTAAGTGTGGCGGCTTTATTGCTCTTTATCGTAGATGCCAATGCATCTTGTCTGAGCCTTTCGTCGTTGAGATAGCAAAGCAGTGTACCGCTGCTACTTTCTTTCCACGAAGCAGCATAATAGGAGATGAGGTAGGTCGTGCCGGCTTCAAGCGTCAATTCACCATTTTCGCCAAAGGTTGCGGCAGAACTGTTACCCAAATAAGCAACGCCTGTTAGATTGGTGGTGTTGGTGAGTTGGAATACACGATTGCCATTGCCGCTATAGTCTTTGCCTTGATCTTTAGCGGTTCCACCGTCTGTTGTATAGAAGATCCATCCGGATGCGTTGGGAGTATAATTATCTTTTACCCCATTGAAGTTTTCGTGTACATCGCCCGACTGATCTTGCGAGATCGTGATGTCGCCATACACGATTCGTTCGCTGGCGGTGAATTTGAGCATATAGTTTCCGGCAGGAAGATAGGCTGAATATTGAATATGATCCGGTGTGACGGCGGTCGCTCTGTCTGCATACTTGTTTGTTGTCAGATTGCTTTGACGAGAGAATACCTCGGCTCCGGAGTCGTTGTCAATGATGGAGAATTGAAGGTATGCCGATCCTGCCCAAGCTGCGGCATAAAGAGAGATGTTGTATTTGCCTGCCTCCAACGACAATGGCGTTTCGTTTTGTGCCGATTCGCCATAGGTCTCATAGATGTTTTCGTCAAAGCTGTAAGACTGGTGATACATGGCAGAGGGCAAGTTTGTTGTCCCTGTCAGCTTGAAGACGCGCGATCCTTGACCGGAGAGCGAAATATTCTTTTCGCGAACTGTATCCGTATGTTTTGTATAAGTGGAGTCTGTTGCTCCGTCGCTCTTTTTTATCGTGTTTCCACTTGCATCTGTTAGCGGTTCTTGTGTTTCTGTGCACACATGAATCGTCCATCCACGACCTTGTGCGGGTGAATAGTTGTCTGCGACATCGGAGAATGTCTCTTCGAAGACGATTGCCGGATCATTATAAACGATAAAGCCGCCGATCAAAATTTGTGTCTCGCCACCGCTATTGGTCGCGGTAAGACGAAGCAAGGCTTTCCGGTCTGCTGTTGTGTTGTGGTAACGAAGGACAACCTCCTCTGTCGTGATGGCGGTCGTCTCACTACCTCCGGCATTGTTGGTCAATTTCTGCGTCACAGATGCAACGCTGTCCGTGCTCCATGTCTTTGTCTCCTCGTCGTACAGATAGAGTGCAACTCGGATCGTGTTCGTACCGGAATCTTCCCAAAGCAATGCCGGAATGCTGATCTTTACGGCGCCTTTAGGAAGCTTCAACTCATATCCCTCGACGTCTCCGTAAATTGCGCTTGTCTCTGTATTCTTGGTAGATGAGTAGAGGAAAAAGAATTGCTTGTAGGGACTATTGCTGAACGTTCTATTAAGCAATCGAGCATCATTCTCGTGTGACGATCCTGATTCACGAACATCAGTTGTATTGAAATACACGGTCCATCCTACCGGGATCGTGTTCTGTGTCGCGCTTTCGAAGTTTACCTCTTGCACCTTGGTGTACGCCGCTTGAGCGGAGGCGGATTGCCCTCCGATCCAAGCGAACGCAGAGAGGGCGAGCGCTAAAATAGAGCATAAATGTTTCATCATAGTGAGTGTTTTTTTGAGTTTATTGAATTATTAGATTTTGTATGTGTCGCTGTATGCTGTTCCTCAAAGAGACGCCCGGACACAGGCGCGGTATCTGACGCTGCAAAGGTATCTTTGCGCCGCTCCCCTTCGGCAGAAATTTGAAACCATTGTTGTTAAATATGTAACGCTCAGCGTTTTTTGACGGTCGGAGCGCTGAATTTCCCTCTCCCGTCGCGCCGCTTTTTCGGTTTTGAAACATCAAGAAGTTGCATAATTGATAATATGTCGGTTTTTCGGGCGCGCGCTTCGGCAAAGTCCGCAATTTGTCTTAACTTTGTCGCCTCAAAATCAAAACCTATGCAGCAAAACAACACCATATATATAAAAGGTGCGCGCGTGAACAATCTGAAGAACATTGACCTCTCCATTCCGCGCGATCAGTTGGTGGTGATCACCGGACTTTCGGGTTCGGGCAAGTCGTCGCTCGCTTTCGACACGCTCTATGCCGAGGGGCAGCGCCGCTACGTCGAGTCGCTCTCCGCCTACGCTCGCCAATTCTTGGGGCGCATGGGCAAGCCCGAATGTGACTACATCTTAGGAATCCCCCCCGCCGTCGCCATCGAGCAGAAAGTCATCGTGCGCAATCCGCGCTCTACCGTCGGAACGTCGACGGAGATCTACGACTATCTGCGCCTGCTCTTTGCCCGCGTAGGTCGCACCTATTCGCCCGTCAGCGGCGAGTGGGTCAAGAAACACACCACCGACGACGTGGTGCGTTACGCCGAATCACTCCCCGACGGGACGCGCGTAGCACTGATGGTGCAGATGCAGCTCCCCGCCGGGCGCACCCTGTCGGAACACGTCGAGGTGCTGACCAAGAGCGGCTTCTCGCGCGCCGAAGTCGGCGGTCGCTTTGTCCGCTTGGATGAGGTCACTGAGGCGCCGTTCCACTTGGTCATAGACCGCCTTGCACTCCCCCTGAGCGACGCAGCGACACAGAGCCGCATGGCGGACTCGGTAGAGACCGCATTCTACGAGGGCGAGGGGGAATGTCTCCTCGCCGTCTGGCTGCCCGACAGCGTGAGCGACGCCGAGGCAGAGGCGTTGGGGGGCGGACGACATTACGAACGCACCTTCAGCAAGCGTTTCGAGGCGGACGGCATCACCTTCGAAGAGCCGTCGGAGATGATGTTCAACTTCAACAACCCCATCGGCGCATGCCCCACCTGCGAGGGCTTCGGACGGGTGTTGGGCATCGACGAGGAGTTGGTGATCCCCAATAAGTCGCTCTCGCTCTACGAAGACTGCGTGGCGTGTTGGCGCGGCGAGAAGATGTCGGAATGGAAAAACCAAGTCATCGCCCACGCCGCCGAGGTGGACTTCCCCATCCACCGCCCGTATTATCAGCTCACGCAGCAACAACGCGATCAGCTGTGGCACGGCTGCGACGCCTTCTACGGCATCGACGACTTCTTCCGCATGGTCTCCGAAAACCTCTACAAGATACAATACCGCGTGATGCAGTCACGCTATCGCGGCAAGACGATCTGCCCCACCTGTCACGGCGGTCGGCTGAAGAAGGAGGCACTCTATGTGCGCGTCGGCGACAGCACGATCACCGATCTGGTGCGCCGTTCGGTGGACGAGCTGATCCCGTGGTTCGCCGAACTCACGTTGGAGGAGCACGACGCCACGATCGCCCGCCGTCTGCTCACCGAGATCCGTACGCGCCTCGGATTCCTGCACGATGTGGGCTTGGGCTATCTGACGTTAGACCGACTGAGCAATACCCTGTCGGGGGGCGAAAGCCAGCGCATCAACCTCGCAACCTCGTTGGGCAGCGCCTTGGTAGGCTCAATGTATATATTAGATGAACCCAGCATCGGACTACATCCGCGCGACACCGATCGGCTGATCGGCGTCCTCCGCAAGCTACGCGATTTGGGCAACACCGTCATCGTCGTCGAACACGATGAGGAGATCATCCACGCCGCCGACTATCTGATAGACATCGGCCCCGAAGCGGGCTGCAACGGCGGCGAAGTGGTCTTCAGCGGGACACAGGCAGAGATCGCTACGGCAGACGGTAGCCGTAGCCACACGGTACGTTTCCTCCGCGGCGAGGAGCAGGTGGAACTGCCGCTACACCCGCGCCCGTGGTCGAGCTACATCGAGGTGCAGGGCGCTGTAGCGAACAACCTGAAGCAGATCAACGTGCGCTTCCCCATCGGGGTGATGACCGTCGTCACCGGCGTGAGCGGCTCCGGCAAGTCTACCTTGGTGCGCGACTTGCTCTACCGCGGCATGATGCGGCAGTTGGGCGAGGGGGGCGACGCTCCCGGCGCCTTCGCCGGCTTGGGGGGCGACGTGCATCGCATTCGTCGCGTCGAAATGGTAGATCAAAACCCCATCGGCAAGTCGTCGCGCAGCAATGCCGCCACCTATATGAAGGCGTACGACGAGATACGCCGCCTCTATGCCGATCAGCCCTATGCTCGGCAGTTGGGCTTCACCCCCGCCACGTTCTCCTTCAACGTCGAAGGTGGACGCTGCGAGGAGTGCAAAGGGGAGGGCACGATCACGGTCGAGATGCAATTCATGGCAGATCTGGTCATCGAGTGCGAGGCGTGTCACGGACGCCGCTTCAACAGCGACGTCTTGGAGGTGCGTTACAAGGGCAAGAACATTGCCGACGCCTTGGATCTTAGCGTCGACGAGGCAATCTCTTTCTTCGCCGATGATCCGCGCATCGTGGCACGTCTCCTGCCACTGCAACAAGTGGGATTAGGATATATCAAGCTCGGTCAATCCTCCTCGACCCTCTCCGGAGGCGAGAATCAGCGCGTGAAGTTGGCATACTACCTCGCTTACGACGACGAGCTCCCGACCCTCTTCATCTTCGACGAGCCGACCACAGGTCTGCACATCCACGACGTCCGCGTCCTGCTACGCGCCTTCAATTCGCTGGTAGACAAAGGGCATACCCTTGTCGTCATCGAACACAACTTGGATGTCATCAAATGTGCCGATCACATCATCGACCTCGGTCCGGAGGGCGGCGACGGCGGCGGACAGCTCGTGGCACAGGGGGCGCCGGTAGAGGTGGTAGCGTGTGGCGCCTCATACACAGGACGTTATCTGCGCGACAAACTTTCTGTAAAAAGCGTTGCCAAGACCCGTCCAAGTGGGCAAAAACGGTAAAAACAGCTGAATTTTTTACCACGAAAGATAAAAAAGTGTTTACAAAGCGTCCTCTGAACATATTTTTAACGTTCAGAGGACGCTTGTTTCACTAAAATGTGTAACTTTGCCACCGTAGCCTTTAATAATTAGGGGAATGTATTATTGATGAACCGCACAAGGTTGTGATAGGTAATTCTCTGAAAAGGCTTTGCGGCGCGCAATCACCGCGTCACCTTAAAATAAACATGACACATACGGGGTACAAGCCCCATGGAATAGAAGTTGTGAAATGAAAGAAACTTTGACTCAGCCTGATTACTTATTTGAGGTCAGTTGGGAAGTTTGCAATTTGGTCGGCGGCATCTATGCCGTACTATCGACCAAGGCCGCAACACTGCAACTGAAACTGGGAGACCAGCTCTGCTTCATCGGCCCCGACCTTTGGAATCGTGAGGACAGAGGCGAATCTCCGTTCTTCGATCCATCGGCAGACTCAGCTCTCGAAACGTGGGCACAGCGCGCCGCCAAAGACGGTCTGCATGTCCGCGTGGGACGATGGAAGATTCCCGGCACTCCGCAGGTTATTCTGGTAGATTACCGCAGCCTGTTTCAAGCCAAGAATGAGTTGTATAGCCGGATGTGGGAGTGGTACGGCGTAGACTCTCTTTCCGCCTATGGCGACTATGATGAATCGTGTATCTTTGCCTATGCTTCGGCACAGGTGATAGAACATCTCTACATGCACTTTTGCCCGCAACGGAGCCATGTCGTCGCACATTTCGACGAGTGGACAACCGGAATGGGACTGCTTTATCTGAAGCATCAGTGCCCGCGGGTGGCTACGGTGTTCACGACCCACGCCACATGCGTCGGGCGTAGCATCGCCGGCAACGGCAAGCCGCTCTACGACTATCTGCCCGGCTACTTCGGCGACCAGATGGCGCAGGAACTGAATATGGTGGCAAAACACTCGGTGGAGAAGCACGCTGCCAAAGAGGCTGACTGTTTCACTACCGTGAGCGACATCACGGCTCGCGAATGTACGCAGCTCTTGGGACGCCACCCCGTGGTCACTCCTAACGGCTTCGAAAGCAGTTTTGTGCCCAAAGGTGTAGCCCTGTCGCGGCTACGCAAGCAAATGCGCGCTCAACTCTATCGTGTCGTGGAGGCTTTGACAGGTTCTACGGTCGACGACGAAACCCTATTCGTGGCTACCTCCGGGCGGTGTGAATATAAGAATAAAGGTATTGACGTTTTCCTCGATGTGATGGATCGGCTGCGGCACACTGCCGGACAGCGCCCTATTGTGGCGTTCATCATGGTGCCCGGCTGGGTAGATCAACCGCGTAGTGACTTGAGCGAGCGCTTGCAGAGCGGTCAGCGCTACGATCAGCCGCTGCCGGAGCCGATGTGCACCCACACGCTGCATAACTATAGCTCGGATCGCATTTACGATCGGATTCATCAGTTGGGATTCTACAATGCTCCGTCTGATCGCATTAAGGTGATCTATGTCCCCTCTTATCTCAAGGGCGACGACGGAATCTTCAACGAGCACTATTATAACCTCCTTTTGGCTATGGATGTCACCCTTTTCCCCTCTTATTACGAGCCGTGGGGCTATACTCCGCTGGAAAGCTGTGCTTTCAGCGTTCCCACCATCACTACGTCGCTTTCGGGCTTCGGAATGTGGTGCCGTTCGTTGGGCAAGGACAGCGATATCTTGGACGGCGTGAGCGTCGTGGATCGCGGCGACGGCAATTACCACGAGGTGGTAGCCCACATCGCCGAGCAGGTGGAGCGCCTCTCGCTCCTCTCGCCCGCAGAGCTGAAATTAGTGCGTCAAGAAGCGCACAAGGTCTCGGTCAAAGCCGATTGGGGTCACTTCATCCGCTACTACGTCACCGCTTACGACGAAGCCTTGCGTTCGGCGGCACGACGCCGATAAATCGCGGCGCCGATATCTTTCAGAAATCAACATAATCACAATACATTATTTATAGTATCATCATTATGAAAGTACAAGTGAGCAACACCAACGCCCCTTGTTGGCGTGACATCACGGTGAAGTCTACTTTGCCGGATCTTCTCGAACCGTTGCATACCGTGGCCCGCAACCTTTGGTGGGCGTGGGACACTGATGCACGTCGCCTCTGGCGCGCCATCGACTTGACGCAGTGGCGCGCGTGCGGTCACAACCCCGTAGCTATGTTGGAAACGCTGTCTCTCGACAAGTTGGCTGAAATCGCTGCCGACCGCGAGTTGATGGCTAAAGTGAACGACGTTGTGCGCCGTTTCGAGGCTTATATGGCAGAACCTAAGGACACAAGCCGCGCTTCCGTCGCTTATTTCTCTATGGAGTACGGTTTGACGGCGTGTCTGAAGATCTATTCAGGCGGTCTCGGCGTCTTAGCAGGCGACTACCTCAAGGAGGCCAGCGACTCGAACGTCGACCTCTGCGCCGTCGGTTTCTTGTATCGCTTCGGCTACTTTACGCAGACCCTTTCGGTGGATGGCGGTCAGGAGGCAAACTACGAGGCGCAAAACTTCTCTCAACTCCCGATCGAGCAGGTGAAGAACCCCGACGGAACTCCCATGATCTTGGAGGTGCCTTTCCACGATCGCATTGTCTATGCCAACATTTGGCGCGTCGCTGTCGGTCGTATCAACCTCTACTTGATGGACTGCGACATGGAGAAGAACTCCGACTTGGATCGCTCAATCACTTACCAGCTCTACGGTGGCGATTGGGAGAATCGTATGAAGCAGGAATATATGCTCGGCATCGGCGGTATGTTGATGTTGGAGAAATTGGGCATCAAGAAGGATATTTACCATTGCAACGAGGGTCACGCCGCTTTGATCGGTGTACAGCGCTTGTTGGGCTACGTGCAGCAGGGTCTGAAGTTCTCTGAGGCTCTTGAAGTGGTTCGCGCATCTTCGCTCTACACCTGCCACACCCCCGTGCCCGCAGGTCACGATTACTTCGAGGAGGGCTTGTTCTATAAGTATATGAGCCATTTCCCCCCGAAATTGGGCATTGATTGGTACGATCTGATGAATATGGGTCGCGAAACTCCCGGCGAGGGCAAATTCTCTATGTCGGTCTTCGCTCTCAATACGTGTCAGGAGGCAAATGGCGTGAGCTGGTTGCATGGCAAGGTCTCACGTCATATGTTCCAGCCGGTATGGAAGGGTTACGCTCCCGAAGAGCTCCACGTCGGTTACGTCACCAACGGCGTGCACTTACCCTCTTGGGCAGCGTCGGAGTGGAAGGAATTCTACGCTAAGATCTTTGGTCCTAACTATACTAAGACTCAGACGCAGGAGGAGATGTGGAAGGCCATTTACGCCGCCGATGACGAAGCCATCTGGAATATTCGCAAGGCGTTGAAGGCTAAGCTCTTCAAATTCATCCAGCAGGAGGTGCGTAACAGTATGGGACAGAAGCAGGAGAACCCAGCTCGCATTTTGCAGACTATCAACGGGCTCAATCCGAACGCCTTGGTGATTGGCTTCGCTCGTCGCTTTGCCACCTACAAACGTGCACATTTGCTTTTCACCGATCTGGATCGTCTCGACAAGATCGTCAACAACCCCTCTTGCCCGGTACAGTTTATCTTCTCCGGCAAGGCGCATCCCGCTGACGGTGGCGGACAGGGCTTGATTCGTCGCATCATCGAGATCAGCCGTATGCCGCAGTTCATGGGCAAGATCATCTTCGTCGAAAATTACGATATGGACGTCTCTAAACGCTTGGTCAGCGGCGTCGATATCTGGATGAACACGCCGACGCGTCCTTTGGAAGCCAGTGGAACTTCCGGCGAGAAAGCCATCATGAACGGAACGCTGAACCTCTCTGTCTTGGACGGTTGGTGGTACGAAGGGTACAAGCCGCAAGCCGGTTGGGCATTGACGGACAAGATTACGTTCCAAAACAATGCAAGTCAGGATCAGCTCGACGCCGAGACCATCTACACGATGCTCGAAACCGAGATCATCCCGCTCTACTTCGCCAAGAATTCTAAGGGCTATTCTCCCGAATGGATCATGTACATCAAGAACTGTCTCGCCAAGATTACGCCTCACTTCACCATGAAGCGACAGTTGGATGACTACTACGATCGCTTCTACCAGAAAGAGGCTGAGCGCTCAAAGATGTTGCAGGCTGATAACTTTGCCAAGGCTAAAGAGCTCGCCGCATGGAAGGAGCGTGTAGCCGAAGCATGGGACACCGTAGAGGTGAAGTCTATCGAATTGCCGCAGACGGCTCAAGCCGGTGTCGCAAGCGTGGGCGATCACTATCCGATTCGCGCCGTGATCGATGGCAAAGACATCGCCGACAGCTTGGGTCTTGACCTTGTAGTCACGCCTAACTCCGACGGACAGGAGCATAACTATCACGCACACGAGATGAAGGTCGTGAAGCGCGAAGGTTCGCTCATCACTTTCGAGGTGCAGTATACGGTTAAGTATAGTGGCATCTACAAGTACAGTTTCCGTCTGTTCCCCATCAGCCCGCTGATGGCACACCGCATGGACTTCGCTTACACGCGTTGGTTCTAAATGACACAGTTCGGAGCGCACATCGTGCGCTCCGAACTGCTCTTGATCATACAACAGCACAAAAAACGGTTGCAATCATGCGACCGTTTTTTTGTGTGTTGCTTATGAGTAGTCGAACCTAAACAAGAAAGGGCGCCCCTAAAGAAGGCGCCCTTTCTTGTTGTAAACCACCGATTACTTGCCGAGCTGTTGTTCTACCCACTTGCGGGCGTTGACAAAAGCCTCGATCCACGGCGTCACCTCGTCGTCGCGGCGTTCTGCGGGATAATAGCCGCATTGCCACGGGAAGATGGCGCGTTCCAAGTGGGGCATCATGCAGAGATGGCGACCATCGGCGGAGCAGATACCAGCCACACCTTCGGGCGAACCGTTCGGATTGGCGGGATAGGCATTGTAGCCATACTTCGCGATCACATGATAAGCCTCGACGCCCTTAGGCAGATAGAACTTACCTTCGCCGTGTGCTACCCAAACGCCGAGACGTGCACCGCTCAAGCTGCCGAACATCACGGAGTCGTTCTTCGGGATGCGGAGGTTGACGAAGTTCGATTCGAACTTATGGCTATCGTTATGCAGCATCTTGGGACGATCTTCCTCGCCCGGAGTCAAGAGACCGAGCTCGATCATCAGCTGACAGCCGTTGCAAATGCCCAACGACAAAGTATCGGGACGTGCATAGAAGTCTTGCAACGCCTTACGTGCACGCTCATTATAAAGGAATCCGGCAGCCCAACCCTTGGCAGAGCCCAAAACATCGCTGTTGGAGAAACCGCCGCAGAAGACGATCATGTTGACGTCCGTCAAATCTTCGCGACCGTTGATGAGGTCGGTGATGTGGACATCCTTCACGTCGAAGCCTGCCAAATAGAGTGAATATGCCATTTCGCGATCGCCATTGATACCCTTTTCGCGGATGATGGCGGCTTTAACCCCCGACTTAGTGCGGCGGTCGGCAGAGATGCCGTACTGTGCCATACGTCCCGTGAAGCCCTTGGGCATCTGGTAGTAGAGCGGCTGCTTCTTATAATTCTCGTAACGCTCCTTGGCGCACTGTTCGCCGCTCTGCTTGCGATCCAAGAGATAAGACGATTCGTACCATACGTCGCGTAGCGCGTCGATGTCGAAGTCCTCGCTGTAGTTGTCCTTGCGGATGTTGATCACACGCTCGTCGGCAGGGTAACCGATCTTGAGGAATGCAACGCCGGCGGCGTTCATCAACTTCTCGAATGCGTGCACCTCCTTGACTTGAAGGATGACGCCGGGGTTCTCGGCGAAGAGCACCTTGGTCAGATCTGCTTCCGGCAACTCGCTCAAATTGATGCGGAGACCGCCCTCGGTATTGGCGAAGCACATTTCGAGGAGGGTGGTAAGCATACCGCCTGCCGAAATGTCGTGACCAGCCAAGATCAAGCCTTCGTTGATCGCCTTCTGTACGGCGCCGAACGCGTCTGCAAAGTATTCCGGTTCAGTCACAGTGGGCACTTCGTCACCCACGCGCTTCAAGGTTTGAGCCAAAGCGGAACCGCCGAGCTTCAGGGCGTCGAATGAGAAGTCGATATAGTAGAGTGCGGTCGAGCGATCTAATGCTATCACGGGCGAAACCACCTTGCGTACATCGCTCACCTCGCCGCCACCGCTGATGATCACACAGCCGGGGCTGAGCACCTTGCCGTCGGGATATTGCTGTGTCATAGAGAGGGAGTCCTTACCTGTCGGGATGTTGACGCCCAACGCAATCGCAAAGTCGGAGCAAGCCTGTACAGCCTCGTAGAGACGTGCGTCCTCACCGGCGTTGCGGCAAGGCCACATCCAGTTGGCAGAGAGAGAAACACCCTCAATGCCCCCCTCGATAGGAGCGAAGACAATGTTGGTCAACGCCTCTGCCACCGCCATCACCGAGCCGGCTGCGGCGTCTGCGAGGGCTACCTGCGGCGCATGACCGATTGAGGTAGCGATACCGCGGCGTCCGCGATAATCCAAAGCTACCACACCGCAATCGCTGAGGGGGAGCTGAAGCACGCCCTGACACTGCTGGCGAGCGATCTTGCCCGTCACCGAGCGGTCTACCTTGTTGGTCAACCAGTCCTTGCAAGCCACAGCCTCCAAGCGCAAGACATTCTTGATGTATTCCTGCAAATGACCCTGTTGTGTCTCGACCGGAGCATAGTGATGCTCTACTGTCGTGTCGCGCATATAGGTCTTCGGTGCATGACCGAACATATCTTTCAGTTCGAGGTCGATGGGCTTCACGCCGTCCTTCTGCTCGAAGGTGAAGCGCA
>CAZGZL010000030.1:0-20524 GCA_964530595.1 uncultured Prevotellaceae bacterium
GGCGACCTCGCGCCCCCCAGACGTGTACTCTAACCAACTGAGCTACATCCCGAACATTTATAAGGGCTGTCTAAACGATTGTCTTATCGTTTTTGACGCCGCAAAGATAGGGGGTCTACAGATACGTTCCAAATTTTCTTCCACTTTTTTTGAAAATATTTTTCATTTAGCCCTCAAAAGGCGGATAAAATAGATTTTTTGCCCTCCGAGATGTTCTTAATTCGCGCTTTTTACACATCTTTGCTCCATCCTAACAAAAATTCAAAACTCCTCAAGAATTATGGCAGCACCTTTAGCGGAACGTATGCGTCCCAAGACGTTGGACGGTTACGTAGGGCAACAGCATTTGATCGGACCGGGCGCCGTCCTGCGACGCATGATTGAGTCCGGGCGTCTCGCCTCGTTCATTCTCTGGGGGCCTCCCGGCGTCGGGAAGACCACCTTGGCGCGTATCATCGCCCGCACGCTCGATTTACCCTTCTACACGCTGAGCGCAGTGTCCAGCGGCGTCAAAGAGGTGCGCGAGGTGATTGAGCGTGCCAAAAAGGAAGCATTCTTCACCCGCAACGCGCCGCTGTTATTCATCGACGAGATTCACCGTTTCTCGAAGTCACAGCAGGACTCATTGCTTGAGGCGGTGGAAAACGGCACTGTGACCCTCATCGGGGCGACGACTGAGAACCCTTCATTCGAAATCATTCGTCCACTCCTTTCGCGCTGCCAAGTCTACACGTTGCGCCCTCTGGAGGAGGCGGATTTGACGACGCTGATGAATCGCGTATTTCGAGAGGATGTTTTACTCTCCCGTCTGCATATTGAGGTACGCGAAACGAATGCTTTGATGCGCTACGCCGGCGGAGACGCTCGAAAGTTCCTCAACATCTTGGATCTGTTGTGTGACGAAGAGGTAGCGAAACTTGAAGAGGGAGACGATGAGCCGGACGATGAGGAGCATGAAACGTCGGACAACGAGACGCGCACCGTGCTGATCACCGACGCCTCAGTCACAGCCAAGCTACAAGCTAACCCGATGGCTTACGACAAAGGGGGCGAGATGCATTACGATTTGGTCTCCGCCTTCATCAAGAGCATCCGCGGTAGTGATCCCGACGCGGCTGTCTACTATTTGGCGCGCATGGTAGCGGGGGGCGAAGATCCCGCTTTCATCGCCCGACGTCTGGTGATCTCGGCGAGTGAGGACATCGGCTTGGCCAATCCCAACGCGCTACTCCTCGCCAATGCGACGTTCGACACCGTGATGAAGGTGGGCTGGCCCGAAGCGCGCATTGCGCTCTCTGAACTCACGATCTATTTAGCCTCCTCGCCCAAAAGCAACTCGGCCTATCGTGCCATCAACGACGCATTGCGTCTGGTGGAACAGACCGGCAACCTCCCCGTGCCGCTGCATTTGCGCAACGCCCCCACCGAGCTAATGGCTAAAATGGGATATGGCAAAGAATATAAGTATGCGCACGACTACGCGAACCACTTCGTGCAGCAACAATACCTGCCGGATGCCCTGACACACACACGAATTTGGCAACCGCAAGATAACCCTGCAGAAGACAGACTGAGCGCACATTTGCAAGAACTTTGGGGAATTCGTTATCAAAAAGAGAGCAAAGAGAATAAAAAACCTACAATTTGAAAGATATTTGCACTAAACTATTGACACTTTCACAGGAAATACGTTTCTTTGTCCGCAAGATCTATGCAATGCGGTTTCCGTCGCGGCTCTACCTAAGCGAGCGACGAACCTCCTTACAAATCATCTACCCTCTGTAAAACGAAATACGTTATATATCTATTATTTGTTATTCTATGAAGAAGTATAACTTTTATGCAGGCCCTTCAATCTTGAGCCCGTATGCCATCAACCAGACGGCAGAGGCTGTCAAGGAATTTGCGGGTACAGGCCTTTCGCTCCTCGAAATTTCTCACCGGAGCAAAGAATTTCAGAGTGTTATGGACGAGGCTCAAGCCCTCGCTAAGGAACTGTTAGACATTCCTTCAGGCTACGAGGTGTTATTCTTGGGCGGTGGTGCCAGCACGCAGTTCTGTATGTTGCCTTATAACTTGCTGAACAAGAAAGCCTCCTATTTGGACACAGGAACATGGGCACATAAGGCTCTGAAAGAGGCTCAGCTCTTTGGCGAAGTCGAAGTGGTCGCTTCGTCCGCCGACAAGAACTACAGTTACATTCCCAAAGGATATAAAGTCTCGTCCGACAGCGAGTACTTCCACTATACCTCCAACAATACTATTTACGGTACCGAAATCTTGGAAACACCCGAAGTCGGTGTTCGCCTTTGCTGCGATATGTCGTCCGACTTCATGAGCCATCCGGTGGACGTCTCCAAATACGATGTGATCTATGCCGGTGCACAGAAGAACCTCGGCCCCGCAGGTGTCACGATCGTCATCGTTCGCACGGATGCATTAGGACACGTCGAACGCTCCATCCCAACGATGTTGAATTACAAGACACATGCCGACAAGGGATCTATGTTCAACACTCCCCCCTGTCTGCCCATCTATACCTCTCTGCAGACCATGAAGTGGTACAAAGAATTGGGTGGCTTGAAGGTACTCGAAGCGCGCAACATCGAGAAGTCCGCTTTGCTCTACGACGAGATAGACCGCAACCGCCTCTTCGTGGGGACAGCCGAACGCGCAGACCGTTCACGCATGAATGTCTGCTTCGTGATGGCACCCGAATACACAGAGCTCGAAGAGCAGTTCGCCGACTACGCCAAGAAGCAGGGCATGGTGGGCATCAAGGGACACCGCTCTGTGGGTGGATTCCGCGCTTCGCTCTACAACGCTATGCCGTTAGAAGGCGTAAAGGCGTTGGTTCAATGTATGCAGGAGTTCGAGAAGACGGTATAACGTCGTCTTCACACATGTAAACCTATTATTAACCGACATCTATCATTCGACATGAAGATACTTATTGCTACAGAGAAACCGTTTGCCGCTGCTGCCGTCCAAGGCATCCGCACGGCAATCACAGAGGCTGGTTTGGAACCGGTACTCTTGGAGAAATACACCGAGAAGAAGCAACTCTTGGAGGCTGTCGCCGACGTAGAGGGACTGATCGTCCGCAGCGACATCGTGGACGCCGAAGTCTTGGCAGCCGCTCCCAAGCTGAAGATCGTAGTACGCGCCGGCGCCGGCTACGACAATATAGACTTGGAAGCTGCTACCCGTCAGGGGGTAGTGGTGATGAATACGCCGGGTCAGAACGCCAACGCAGTGGCAGAATTGGTATTCGGCATGTTGCTACTGATGGCACGCCACAATTACAACGGAACGTCAGGCACAGAGCTGAAGGGCAAGAAATTGGGTCTACACGCCTACGGTAATGTGAGCCGCAATGTGGCACGCATCGCCCGCGGATTCGGCATGGAGGTCTATGCTTACGATCCCTTCTTGACCCCCGATAAGATCGAAGCCGAAGGCGTGAAAGCTGTGACGGATGTTCAGACACTGTATGCTACGTGTCAATATGTCTCGCTGCACATTCCGGCGACACCGCAAACGATCGGCTCGATCAACTACGACCTGCTGAAGCGTATGCCGGCACACGCTACGCTGATCAACACGGCACGCAAGGAGGTGGTCAACGAAGCCGACATCGCCCGCTTGCTGAGCGAACGTAGTGACTTCAGTTACATTGCAGATGTGAAGCCCGCTATCGCAGAGCAATTAGTCGCAGAATATCCCGATCGCGTCTTCTTCACCCCGAAGAAGAGCGGTGCACAGACCGCTGAAGCCAACACCAACGCTGGCTTGGCAGCAGCACATCAGTCGGTAGACTTCTTGACTAAGGGCGTGGATCGCTTCCGCCTGAATTGAACGAACAACGTGGGGCTCCCCGCGTGACTTTTTTTTCTGCAACGCACTTCGAGGCGTTCTTTCGGTGGCTTGGCGGCAGTACTCGCTACCGATGGACGAGGCGGGGTGCGTTTGCTTTGTTTATTCCTCAGAGGCGAGAATGTCGGGTATCAATATGTTAAGAATGTCCGCTTTATTCGGATTTCTCATAAAAAATACAGAAATTTGCACCGTTTAACCCCTAATTACCGTTGTCAATGAGCAGAAAGCCCAAGACCACTAATGACTTCGACTCTTTTTTGAATGAATGTAACACATACGTCTGGGAATGGTATGTCCCGGAGCGCTATGTGCGGTTTGGCATCCCCTCATTGGACGGTTCTTGGCTGGATGACAAGGAAAAGATCTTCCGCTTGGAAACGGTACTCGAAAAGGTGCATCCCGACGATGTGAACAAGATTTTTGTACGTCGTAACTCCGCCCTATACACTTCGGACAAGATGTTCGAGATGGATCTTCGCATCAATGCAACGGGCACCTTCGAGTGGTACGGCTTCCGTGGTAGAACGCTGCGACGCGACAAAAACGGCAATCCTACCTACATTCGTGGCGTGGCGATCAACGTCAACAACCGTATCAAGATCCAACAGAAGCTGTTGAACCGCAAGGAGCTGTTGCTGCAAGAAGAACGTCAAAAGACCAACTACTGCGGCGGCGTGCTGCAAGAGGTTGTCACCTTCATCCGCAATTTGGCGAGCAATGCCGACTCCATCATCACGGGCGCCGCAACCGGCACGCGCGAGGAGCGCCTGATCCGCATCAAGGAGTTGCAGGATCAGAGCGAACGCATCTTGGAGCTGATAGACCGCGTACGCGGCTACATCTTCAACAACGAGAACGCCGACGATGAGGAGGTGAAAAGTATCTCTCTCTGGGAACATTTAGCAGAGCTACAGCAGATCTATAGTCTGAAGTTGCACTATGGCAAGAAGATTTACTTCTCCAATCTGTATAGCGACTTGAGTATTGATATCAACGTGAAGCTTTTCGATCTCCTGATCGAGAACGTGATCAACTCGCAGCTGCATAACACCCGCACAGGATACCTCACGTTGCAATATGTGACGACGAGCGACGAACAGTTCCAGTTGATCATCACTTGCACCGAAAACGAGATGTCCGGCGCCGAGCTGAGCACGGTGCTCACCGAGAGCGGCTTGGGGCTGTCGGTATGTCGCCTCTTGGCAAAGCGTATGCACGGATCGATCGAAGTGGTACAGACCGACGACCAACAGATGCGTTATCTGATCACTTTGCCGCGCAAAGTCTCTCGCGGGAAGGCGTCCTTCACCAAGCTCTTCATCGACGAGGACAATTCCTCTGCCGACGAAGAAACCCCCGCAGAAACCCGTCCCAAAGACGACGTACTGAGCCACGCGCTCCCCAAAGTGCTGATCGGACTCGGTGTCGGCTCGGATATTTACAACAGCCAACATCTGTTCAAGGTGGAAATAGCCACAACGACCGACGACGTGCGCGAACGTTATCGCACCTTCGATCCGGACATCATATTTATTGATTACAATCTGAAAGGGAACATCGGCGTCCCACAGCTCTTGAGTGAGCTATGTGCAGCCATTCCCGGCACTCCGATCATCGTCACGTCCGACTACGCTTCTCGCCCGCTGCATCGTGAGCTGAGACGCATGGGCGTCACCTATTTGCTCAACAACCCCATGTCGCTGCGCAAAGTCAATGTGATGGTAAAGAGATACCTTAAATAATAAATAGATTACCTATGGCACTTGTAAGACCCTTCAAGGGATTGCGGCCGCCCTGCAACTGCGCCGCTACGGTTTCATCCCGTCCGTATGATGTGCTCTCGTCCACCGAAGCTAAAGCCGAGGCCGAGGGCAACGAACGCTCGCTGTATCACATCATCAAGCCGGAGATCGACTTCGATCCGATTTGCGACGAGCACGATCCGCGTGTCTACGATCGTGCGGTTCAGAACTTCCGCCACTTCCGCCAAGCCGGTTGGTTGGTACAGGACGCTAAGCCGTGCTATTATCTCTACGCACAAACCATGTCGGGACGCACGCAATACGGACTTGTCGTGGCGGCGTCGGTCGAAGACTACATGAGCGGCGTCATCAAGAAGCACGAGCTGACGCGCGCCGACAAGGAGGAAGACCGCATGAAGCACGTACGTTGTACGGGGGCAAACATGGAGCCGGTGTTCTTCGCCTTCCCGGACGACGAGACCTTGACGGCGCTCATTGCCCGCATCGCCGCTACACAACCGGTCTATGATTTCACGTCGGCAGAGGGCTTCGGTCATCACTTTTGGGTCATCGACAACGATCAAGACATCGAGACGGTGACGCGCGGCTTCGCGGCACTTCCGGCACTCTACATTGCCGATGGGCACCACCGCACCGCTGCTGCCGCACGTGTTGGAGCCGAGCGCGCTGCCGCCGATCCACACCACACAGGCGAGGAGGAATACAATTTCTTCTTGTCGGTATGTTTTCCCGCTTCGCAACTGCGCATCATGGACTACAACCGCGTCGTTCGTGATCTGAACGGCTTGACAGACGAGGAGTTTCTCAACGCGCTGCGACGCAACTTCACCGTCGAAGCGCTCCCCGAAGGTACCGCGGAATATCGCCCCACAGCGTTACACAACTTCTCGCTCTATCTTTCGGGTAGATGGTATGCGTTGACGGCACATGAGGGGACTTATGATGACAACGATCCGATTGGGGTCTTGGATGTCACTATTTCTTCCCGTTTCATCTTGGACGAAATCTTGGGCATTCATGATCTGCGCCGCGACCAACGCATCGACTTCGTAGGCGGTTTGCGCGGCTTAGGCGAGCTCAAGCGACGCGTCGACAGCGGCGAGATGCGCATGGCGTTGGCTTTGCACCCCGTCACAATGGATCAGCTGATACACATTGCCGACACCGGCAACATCATGCCTCCCAAGACCACTTGGTTCGAACCGAAGCTCCGCTCCGGTTTGATCGTCCATTTATTAGATTAGTCGTCCAGGGTGGCTCTTGTTCCACTCCTATTCATCCGCATCACATGATCCGTACACTTTTTAGCATCTTCATACATCGCCTATCTTACATCTTCGTTACTCTATCGGGTATCAGCATCCACCCGGAAAGTTTTTGGCCTGCGAAAGCGCGTATTTTCGACGAGTGCTCGCCTAAAACTACCGAACCTGAGATAGGCAATCGGCGTCCACATCCTATGGTCGACGAGATGCAACAACAGCTTTACTTTCCGATGTTGGGAGGCGGCGCCTTGCTGCTATTCATCTTCGGCGGGTTCCACGCAGAGGTATTCAGCTTGGAAATGGCGATGAAGAGTGCCGTATCGTTTTTGCTCTCCTTTTTCGGAGGCTATTACTTGGCGCTTTTCCTGCTCCGCGAGTTGTATTCGAGTTTGGGAGGTTTAGAGCTGCAACGCGATCGCTTGGAGTGTTTTGTCGGCTATTCACTGAGTTTCGTGTTAGCTGTCGAGGTCGTGGTAGGCTGTATGCCGAAGCTGAAGTTTATGTCGCTGATTTCGCTCTATTTGTTCTACATCGTATGGTGTAGCTCAGAGTATTATTTGCGCACAGACGAACGACACCGCCAACGCTTCTCGTTCTTCACGACGGTAATCTTGGCGCTCTCGCCCCGCATTGTGGCATTCTTGCTCCACCTATTGGAAATGCGGTCGGGGCACTGAGGCTCCACCCAACGCCTCGCTCCAAGGCTTCGAATGGAGTTTCTTTGATCATCATTGATTTTTACACGTATTTATCCCTATGGCATCCTCTAAGAAAAAAGCGTTACCCACCAACGTCAATATTCGCAACAAACGGGTCTCCTTCGACTACGAGATCTTGGATCACTACACCGCCGGCATCGTCCTGACGGGTACAGAGATCAAGTCGCTGCGCCAAGGCAAGGCAGGACTTACCGACAGCTTCTGCATCTTCGAACGCGGTGAGTTGTGGGCTAAAAACGTCTACATTGCAGAATACTTCTATGGCACCTATAACAACCACAACGCCCATCGCGACAGAAAGCTACTGTTAACCCATCGCGAACTGAGCGGGCTACAACGCGACGTAAAGGAGGCGGGGCTGACGATTGTGCCTTCGCGCCTCTTCATCAACGAACGTGGCTTGGCAAAGATGGAGGTCTGTCTCTGCAAGGGTAAAAAACAATATGACAAGCGTGACAGTCTCCGAGACAAAGAAGACCGCCGAACCATGGATCGCGCGATGAAAGATGCCCGTAGATATTGATTCCACCACATAAAGCATCCGTCCAATCTGCCCCCTCTCGCGAGGAGTTCAGGTTGGACGGATGCTTTGTATCTCCTGTCGCCTAAACAACGGCGTCCTTCACTTGACGACCTGCAAAAGCTGATCGACGATGGTGCGATTGCCCGCCACAATGCTGATGTTGCGATCCTCGCGGAAAGGCAGCACCACGCCACCGGCTTCCTCAACGATGAGCTGCCCGGCGCACGCATCCCACGGTTTAAGATCTAATTCCCAGTAACCGTCCAAAAGTCCGCACGCCACGCAACAAAGATCGTATGCGGCAGCACCCATGCGGCGAATGCCGCGCAAATGTGGCAATAGCGCGTTCAAGTTAGCGAGATTATTGTCCGGATTGACCCCTTTGTCGTAAGGGAAGCCTGTACCCAATACGCATTGATTCAGATCTGTCTTGCGACCGACATGGATCGCCTTGCCGTTCCACGTAGCACCATGACCACGCTCGGCGGCAAAAAGCTCGTCGAGATAGGGGACATAGACAACGCCATACTGCGTGACGCCGGCACGACGTATGCCAATGCTTACGCAGAAGATCGGCAGCCCCTGACTGTAATTATTCGTTCCGTCCAACGGATCAATGACCCATTGCCATTCGGAATCGGCGTCATGCGCACCGGTTTCCTCTGCCAAGATGCTGTGGTGAGGATAGACGGATTGAATTTTGCCGATTAGGTAAGCCTCGCACGCCTTATCGACCTCGGTAACGACGTCATGGAGGGTACTCTTAGTCTCCATTGCCAAATGCTGAGAGCGGAACTTTTCGAGCTGTATCTTTCCGGCCTCCATCGCCCAGTCTACGGCATTTTGGAGTAGCCGTGCTTGCTCGTCAGTGTGGGGGAGTTTAGGATAAGGTATCATTATATTCTGATTCTATAGGGTCACAAAAGTAACTATTTAATTGAGACACGTGCAGCGATTCGGCGGTTTTTTATAGGCTTAGCATCAGAATTTTAAGAGAATGCGCTATCTTTGCCGCTGTGAATTACCAAAATAAGACCGTATGTTATTATACGTTGGGGTGTAAGCTCAATTTTGCTGAGAGCTCGACCTTAGCGCATCAATTAGGGCAATTAGGCTTCGGGCGCGTTCCTTCAGGGAGTGTTGCCGACCTTGTTGTTGTGAATACTTGTGCCGTCACCGAACAGGCCACGGCAAAATGTCGTCAGCAGATCCGCAAGTTGATCCGAGAGCACGCAGGCGCATTCGTAGTGGTGACAGGCTGCTATGCACAGATCGATCCTGAGGCGTTGACTGCTATCGAGGGTGTGGACTTGGTGCTCGGCGCCGAAGAGAAAGGACACTTGACAGAGTTGTTGGGCGACCTCACGAAACGTCCGCACGGCGACGCCTCGGTGACACGCCGCGAAGACATTCACACCTTCCAAGCCTCATGCTCGCACGATGATCGCACGCGCCACTTCCTCAAGGTTCAAGATGGCTGCAATTATTTTTGCACCTATTGCACGATCCCCTTGGCACGTGGTCGCAGCCGCAATCCTGAGATCGCATTGCTCGTGGATCAGGCACGCCAAGTGGCAGCGGACGGCGGTGGAGAGATTGTCTTGACGGGCGTCAATATCGGCGACTTCGGTCGCTCGACGGGCGAAACCTTCTTTGACCTCATCCGCGCGTTGGATGAAGTGGAGGGAATCGAACGTTATCGCATCTCGAGCATTGAGCCGAACCTCCTCACGAACGAAATGATCCATTGGGTGGCGCAGTCGCGCCGCTTTGCGCCTCATTTTCATATTCCCCTGCAAGCCGGATCGGACGAAGTGTTGGCGTTGATGCGTCGGCGCTACGATACGGCGCTATTTCGCCATAAAGTAGAACTGATCAAGGAGGTCATGCCCGACGCCTTCATCGGCGTCGATGTCATGGCGGGTATGCGCGGCGAAACGGCTGAACTCTTCGAACAGGGCTACCGTTTCTTAGCATCGCTCCCGGTCAGCCAGCTCCACCCCTTCACCTACAGTGAACGCTTAGGAACGAAGGCTTTAGAGATTACCCCCGTGGTACCTATTCCGGAGCGACACGAGCGCACCTCGCGCCTCGTAGAACTCTCCGGACAAAAGCTCACGGAATTTTACAGCAGCCAAGGAGGCTCCGTGCGCCACGTCCTGTGGGAGCAGCCGACGATCCGCCAGAACGCCACAGAGGTGATGATGCACGGCTTCACAGAGAACTACGTGCGCGTGCAACATCCCTACGTACCTGAGTGGGTGAACACATGCCGTCCGGTACGCCTCGGCACAAAGGTGGGCACCTGTCATCAGGGACCCGTCGTAGATGCTGTGGAGACAACGGAAAAATAAAATACCACAAGATATCAACCAGTACGCGCCAACCGCGCGTATCGACACATAAATCTATCATCAGATGAGAACAAAATGTTTTGCATCGCTTGCAGCGGTCTTGTTTCTATGTGGAACGGGATCGCTGTATGCGCAATTCTACGACTTAGTGGTCGCTCAAGATGGTTCAGGCGACTATCAACGCATCACGGACGCCGTGGAGCACATTCGAGACTACAAACCGGAGGGACGCCAACGCATCTTGGTGCGCAAGGGTGTCTACGAGGAGAAATTAGTAATCCCCTCGTTCAAAACGAACATTACCTTGGTAGGCGAAGACAGAGATTCAACCCTCATCGTCTGGCACGATCACGGCAAGCTCCCACTCGGCGACGGGCGGAACATGGGGACGTTCCGAAGCTACACATTGAAGGTCGAAGGTCCCGGCTTTGAGGCCGAGAACCTAACAATCGTGAACGATGCCATGACCCATTATAACCCCACATGGTATTACAATCCGGAGACAGGCGAACGCAATGCCCGCAAGAACGATGCAGGGGTGGCGCAAGCTGTGACGGTACATGTCGAAGGAGATCGTGCTGTGTTCCGCAACTGTCGACTTTTGGGCTTTCAAGACACGGTATTTGATGGCAACGAGGACAGCCGTCAGGCTTTCTACAAGTGCTACATCGAGGGAACGGTAGACTTCATCTTCGGCCCCGCGACTTGCTGGTTCGAGGAGTGTGAGCTTCATGCCATCTCTAACGGTTATCTGACGGCAGCCTCTACGCCGGCGCATCACCCGGTGGGCTACGTCTTCAATCGCTGTTTGGTAACGGTCGATTCGTTGGTAAGCAACGAATGGTTGGGACGTCCTTGGCGCAATGATGCCGCGGTGACCTTCAAGGAATGTGAACTGCCGGCGCAGATCAACGTCAAAGGATGGCACAACTGGAGCGATCCACAGCGCGAGCGCACAGCACGCTATCGCGAATATGGCTGTACAGGTTCCGGCGCAGACCGCACACAACGTGCACCATGGACGCGCACATTGACCGACGAAGAAGCCGCACAGCTGACGCCGAAACAGGTCTTTGCCCGTCAAGGGCACGATTGGGAACCCTTCATGCAGGCGCCTACGTTGCGCGACGCCGCACGTCGCTTCTACGATCCCGAGCGAGGTGTGTACGCACCTTATGCCGGTGGCACATTGGAGGGGAGAGCTACTGCCGAAGAGATTGAACCGCTGAGCATCGTCCTCGATTCGGTAGACTGCACTACGTTTGTGGAATATGTCTCTGCCACACTACTGTGCGGCGCACAACCATCGGCTAAAGACTCGATCTTCACCCGCTTTGTACAAGGTCTGCGCTATCGTGACGGCGGACGTCGCGGCAACTACGCCTCACGCCTGCACTACTTCAGCGACTGGATTGCCGACAACGCGGCAGCGGGTGTTCTGAATGAATTGACCGCCTCGCTCCCCGGCGCAGTCTCGGAGGTACGCACGGTCAACTACATGACGCAGCACCGCAAGCTCTACCCAGCGTTGGCAAGTTCCGACGCATTGACGGCTGAGATACGCGCCGCCGAACAACGCCTCTCGAAAGCTACCGTGAGCTACATTCCGCTGAAAAAAATCGACGCCTTGAGCACGCAACTGCAAGAGGGCGACATCGTGGCGTTTGTCAGCGACATAGCAGGCTTGGACATACAGCACGTAGGCTTCGTGTTGGGCACCGAAAAACAAGGATGTTGGGGACTGCTACACGCCTCGTCGCGTGCCGGTCATGTGCAAGCAGAACCCTCGTTGAGCGATTATGCCCGCGGACTGAAACACTGTCGCGGCATTCGCATTATTCGCTTGAATCTCCTATAATGCTTCTCCAAATTCATGGTTCGTAAAATTATACTCTTCTTTGCCTTCGTACTGCTCTTTGTAGTAGAGCGTCCGCTGTTCATGCTCTACCACTGGGATCTGTACGGTAGCTATCCACTAATAGACTGGCTGCGGGTGATCTGGTACGGTCTGCCACACGACTTCACCGTGGCGGGCTATCTCTTAGCGATCCCCGCCCTACTCACCCTCGTACACATCTGGGTTCCGGGGCGCTGGCACGCGCGTTTCATGCGTTGGTATCTCCGCCTGATGTTACTGCCGATTTTACTCATCTTCGTAGTCGACTTAGAGCTCTACACCCACTGGGGCTTTCGCCTTGACACCACGCCGCTGATCTACTTGAGCGACAATCCGGGCGACGCCATCCGTCAGGCGCCGACATGGGCGCTCATCGTCCTACCGTTGATGCTTCTCTTAGTTTGGTGGGGGGTGCAACACCTCTTCTGTCGGCTCTTTCCCTTGCGCCGTTACGAGCGGCAACGCGATCGCCGAACGGTAGCGACCCGTTGGGGACAGACGGCATTAGCCCTGTTCCTATGCTGTCTGTTGGTGTTGCCCATTCGCGGCGGCGTCACTGTGTCGACAATGAACGTGGGGCGCGTCTATTTTTCGAGCGATATGCTCCTCAACCACGCAGCTGTGAATCCGGCGTTCAGTTTCCTCTCTTCGTTGGCTAAAGAGGAAGATTTCAGCAAGCAGTACCGATTCATGACAGACGATGAGGCGGTGGCAGCCTTGGACGAGCTACGCGAGACGTTGGTGGCGCAACAGCTGTCAGACTGTAAGCCGACAGCTGCGGACAGCCTCGAACACACGGCTGACAGCTGCACGGTGCTCACAGAGACTCCATGGCTCCGTACGCAACGCCCGAATGTGATAGTGATCCTGCTCGAAAGTTTTTCAGGGTCGGCATGCACGGCTCTCTATCCCGAAGCCAATGCCGACTGGATGCCGACGGTAGACCGCATGTACAACGAAGGTATCGGCTTCATGAATATGTATGCCAACAGCTTTCGGACCGACCGCGGCGTAGCGGCTGTTTTGGCCTCTTACCCCGGACAGCCTACCCACTCCATCATGAAAGATGTCACCAAGTCGCAGCACTTGCAATACTTCACCCATCGGATGCGCGAAGCAGGCTATGTTCCAGAGTTCGTACACGGTGGAGATGCTGACTTCACGAATATGCGCAGCTTCCTGCGCTCGGGGGGCATTGATCGGATCACGGCAGACGTAGACTTTCCGATCGCCGACCGCCTCTCTAAATGGGGAGTACCGGATCATCTGATGTTTAACTACTTGGCGGACGACGTGGAGTCGGAAGTTCAGGCGCAGCAACAGGCGCGCGCCGCCGGAGACGAAACACAGCCCTTTGTGAAGGTCTTCCTGACCCTCAGTAGTCACGAACCGTTTGACGTCCCGATGTCGCGTTTCGAAGATCCCTACCTGAACTCCGTAGCCTACACAGACAGTTGCTTGGGAGCATTCATCGACCGTCTCAAGGCGCAGCCCGAAGTCTGGCGAGACCTGCTCATCATCGGTGTGCCGGATCATTGCTTTGCCAAATGCCCCCCCTCGTTACAGACCTTTGAGCGCCTGCGCTATCATATCCCCATGTTCTGGGTGGGAGGTGCCGTGACACAGCCACGGCGGGTGACGACCTACGGCTCACAGATAGACCTCGGCGCGACGCTGTTGGCGCGTCTCGGCTTAGATCATTCGGATTTCAATTTCAGCAAAGACCTGTTGGATGCCTCACAGCCACACTTTGCCTTCTATGCATGGCCGGACGGCTTCGCCCTATTGACGCCGGACGAAAGCTACATTCAGGACAACGCTCAAGACGGCGTACCGCTCACCGGCAGTCACGATCCGTCGGGACGGGTAGAACGTTGGGGCAAAGCCTTCCTGCAAAAGCTATACGACGACTTGGCTAAGCGCTGACATCGTTTTTTCGTAAATCTTAACGCCGTGCGCGTTGCCCTAAGAGGGGGTTGTGTTGTTGTCTCTATGAACTTCTCAAGAGATGCTTCACAACCCCCTCTCATCTACTCACCCCAACGCCATGCGCACTCCTCCCCCGCCCCTGCTTCCCACAGTGGAAGCCCGGCATCGAGTTTGCCCGTCCCCGGCATCATGCGGGTTACGCTCCGTGCGTAGCCTCATGCACCGCTTCGGGCTTTTGTTGTTGACCCTCTTCGGCGTACAGTTTGCTACCGCTTGCACGCCTCGTCCTGAAACCGACCTCCATAACCATCCGTTGGGAGCGCGCGGCGTGGTCGAGACCTTCCTGAAGGCTTGGAATCGGCAAGACCTACCCCTGATGGAAGAGCTCTATCCCGGACTGAAAACGATGGATTACTTCTACACTACCGACGGGGCGAAGATCGTGCGTTTGGTGCCACGCTCCGCCACCGTCACCGAGGTACATTGCCACTCCTCGCGCTTGGAAATTCCGGGACGCGAAGTGGGGCGCGAGATCACGTTGGTGGTCTGCGATAGTATGCCTGACGCACCGCAAATCGTAGACAGCTACGGCTTGGCGGCATGGGAGCAATACCCCTACTTTCCCTTTGCCCGTCGCACGGGGTGCGTACCTACCTCGAAGGTGCTGAGCGACATCACTCTGAGTCGCCGCATGGAGCACGCTCGACAGATGCTCTTCATCTACGCACAAGCATTATACAGTAGGTTGGGCGAGGATGTACGCATCGTCGAGAATACCCCTGTAGGTGGCGACGGCAAGCACGCCGAAGGGGTAGCCTTGGTGCAAAACGATTCCCCATTCGACCTGCCGGAGCTGCGCTACACCATCATCCTCTACGACGACCAACAACACGAGTTAGGACGGCACCAAGGACACGCCACCCAAGAGTTACTTCCGGCGGGAGGTGCTTGCGCCTTCTGCTATACCGTAGAGCTATTGCCCCGCGCCACGATGATGCACTTTGTCTTGGATTTCGATGTTGAGATGATTGTGGATTATGTGATGGATTATGAGGCGTATTCCGGCACCGAATACGACGATTTCTGCCGCCGCGAGCTACACCAAGGGGAAACTGCCCCCGTGCGCCGCGTCAGCAGCAACGGTAGGAAATAGTCTCAACAAAGCACTTGCGCCCCCGAAGCTACTTTTTCAAGAGCTTCGGAGGCGCAGGTAAAGCCGACGGCACGGTCTTGGTGAGATCGTGCCGTCGGAATATATAGAGGATTCGTTTTGTGCTACATTCGAAGCGTGCGAGCACGCTGATGCCGCGTTTTACTGCAGCGAAGAGACTCTGCCACCCGTAACCCACGTTTTGATATAATAAGGAGCGTCCAAGCGGTCGATACGGACGCCACCGCGCGAACTGGAGTGGATGAATTTGCCCTCTTCGAGGTAGATGCCGACATGGTTGATGTTGGCACGAGAGGGACGCTTGCCATTGGTGGTGAAGAATACGAGATCCCCGCAACGCAGTTCGCCCTTGTCGAGCGGTTGGGAACAGTTGTATTCAAACTGTGAACGGGAACTGTGGATGAGCGGAATGCCCAAGACGTCGTGAAAGAAGGTCATCGTGAAACCCGAACAGTCGAAGCCTGCGCGACTATGTCCGCCGGCACGATAGGGACAGCCTAACCACGAATTGTACGACTGCATGATCCGAGCGACAGTGGCAGGATCTAAATCGCCTGCAACATTCGAGGTGGAACGCTCGGCGGCAGAGGTAGATGTCTCCTCAACGCCGGCAAGATCCAAGGGAGGAAGGACATCGGTCTGCGACTCTTCCCAACAGGAGGGAATTTCGTCCAAACTGTAGCCCATGCTCTCCGCCAAGGTGTGGCGACGTTCCGCCACACGACGGGTCTGGCAGCTCGTGATCATCGTCAGGCCGCAAAGGAGCAAAAAAGGCAGGAAAGGTCTCCCCTTTCCTGCCTGAATGTATGTTCGCTTGATGCGCATATCGGGGAACCGGCGGAGATTAAAGGGTTACGCCATTCTTGAAAATGGAGATCTCGTGGATTCCACTCTTCTCGGCATTAACGTATTCTCCGTTGGCTACGCGCAAAACGTATTTTGTGAAACGATCTACCACCTCGTCCATGGTCTGATCTTCTGCCAATACGCCGGCATTGAAGTCAATCCAATTAGGCTTGTTGTGGTACAAATTGGAGTTGGTGGAAACTTTCATCGTCGGCACAAAGGTGGCAAACGGCGTGCCACGACCGGTGGTGAAGAGTACCATCTGGCAACCGGCGGCTGCCAATGCGGTAGCTGCTACAAGGTCGTTGCCCGGTGCAGAGAGCAGGTTGAGACCGTTGTGCTGGAGGCGTTCGCCGTATTCCATGACGCCACAAACGGCGCTCTTGCCGGACTTCTGGGTGCAACCCAAAGCCTTCTCTTCGAGGGTGGAAATACCACCTGCCTTGTTGCCCGGTGAGGGATTCTCACCGACAGGCTCGCCGTGGCTCAAGAAGTATTCCTTGAAGTTGTTGATCAGGGAGATGGTCTGACCCAAGAGCTCCTTGTCAGCACAACGTTCCATCAAGATGGTCTCAGCGCCAAACATTTCGGGGACTTCGGTCAGGATGGTGGTACCGCCCTGAGTCTCGCACAAACGATCGGAGAATGCACCCAACAACGGATTGGCAGTGATGCCTGAGAAGCCATCCGAACCGCCACACTTCAAGCCGATGCGCAGCTTGGAGGCAGGCACCGTCGTACGACGGAAGGTCTTAGCCTGCTCGTACAGACCACGCAAGATCTCTACGCCGACCTCTACCTCGTCGCCCTTAACTTCCTGACAGACCATGAACTTGACACGGCTCTTGTCGTAGTCGCCACAGAACTCCTCGAAGACTTTGGGCTGGTTGTTCTCACATCCCAAGCCTACGACAAGGATACCACCGGCATTGGGGTGATGCACCATGTCGCGCAAGATCTTCTTGGTGTTTTCGTGGTCTTCGCTCAACTGGGAGCAACCATAGTTGTGGGGGAAGCCGAAGATGCCGTCTACACCCTCCGCCTTGGTCTCAGCATTCAAACGATCGACGATTTGCTTCACGATGCCGTTGACGCAGCCCACGGTAGGAATGACCCACACCTCGTTGCGGATGCCCACCTGTCCATCGGGACGGACAAAGCCCTCGAAGGTGAGCTGCTCGCCCGACGGTTCGGGACGCTTCAAGCCCTTGAGTTGAATGTTGGAATAGTCCAGCTGGCCAGACAAATTGGTCTTGATGTCCTGATGATCCAAATAGGAACCACGTGCGATGGCATGACGAGCATGACCGATGGGGAAGCCGTATTTGATGATGTTTTCGCCCTCGGCAATGTCCTTGAGCGCTACTTTATGCCCGGCGGGAATGTCTGTCACCAAGGTGATCTCTGCGCCGTCGACGACGATGGTCTTGCCAGCCGTAAGGGGGCTGATGGCAACGGCTACGTTGTCAGCGGGATTGATTTTCAAATATTCTTTCATAATAATTTAATAAGGAGCATCGTGAAGCTTGGGACAGCTGCGTTCGGTAGCTGATCGCTGCACGTGCGGACTGAAAAGTTTGGTTTGAAAAAGAAATAAAACGTCCGGAGTGTGCCCGCAGAGGGAGAACGCCGGACGTTTCAAGAGATGTCGTCAAGACGGGATTAGAGAATGCTCTTTACAGTTTCGAGCATACCCTTCTCCTGTATGCTGTTCAAGAAGCCCGTTACCATGTCGGTCAAGCCGGGGATCTGGTTCAAATCGCCGTGCTCCGTCCAAATGAGATCCTTGGCGCCCAATACACCTTCTGCCACCTTGCGCGTGTCGCCGGTAGCCCACAAATCGGTGAGGAGCTGCATGATCTTCGGATCGTCGTTCGGAACGATGTCGGTACCGTCGGCACGCTTGCCACCCTTGTAATAAGTGATGATAGCAGCCAAACCGAGTACCAAGCCCTTAGGCAATTCGCCCTTGCGTTCCAAATAAGTCTTCAAGCCCGGAAGGTCGCGAGTCTGGAACTTGGGGAATGAGTTCAACATGATGGAAGTCACTTGGTGCTCTACGTAGGGGTTGTCGAAGCGCTCCAAAACGTCGGCAGCAAACTTCTGCAACTCATCCATAGGCAAATTCAAGGTCTGCATCAACTCGTCGAACTGTACCTTGTGAATGTACTTGCCGATGACCGGATGGTGGCAAGCATCGCGTACAATGTTCACGCCGCTCAAGAATGCAACGGGCGAGAGGACTGTGTGAGGACCATTCAAGAGGGTAACTTTGCGTTCGTGGTAGGGAGCCTCAGACTCAGCGATGAGCACGTTGAGACCTGCCTTCTCTGCGGGGAACTCTTTACGAAGCGCGTTGATCGTCATGTTCTCCGGCTTCTCGATCACCCAAAGGTGGAAAATCTCAGCCTGAACGACCAAGTTGTCGGCGTAGCTGATCTTCTTCTGAATCTGGGCGATCTCCTTGCGGGGGAAGCCGGGAACGATGCGGTCTACCAACGTTGCACATACGTAGCAGCTCTTGGTGAACCAAGACTTGAATTTAGCGTAGTCTGCGCCGAGGTCTTCCTTCCAGAGTTCGATGTACTGGTAGATACACTCCTTCAGGTGGTGTCCGTTCAAGAAAATCAATTCACACGGCATGATGATCAAGCCCTTCTTCGGATCGCCCTTGAAAGTCTTGAAACGACGATAGAGCAACTGTGTGAGCTTGCCCGGATAAGAGGAAGCCGGAGCATCGGTAAACTTGCAATTCGGATCGAAGGCAATACCTGCCTCGGTCGTGTTGGAGATAACGAAACGAATTTCAGGCTGATCGGCGAGTGCCATGAATGCAGCATTCTGCGAATAGGGATTCAATGCACGGCTGATGCAATCAATACGCGTCAACGTATTGACCGGCTTGCCGTTCTGGCGACCCTGCAAGTTGACGTGATAAAGACAGTCTTGACCATTCAACCACTCCGCCATACCACGTTCGATGGGCTGAACAACAACAACGCTTGCGTTGAAGTCTGTTTTTTGATTCATGTTGTAGATAATCCAATCTACAAAGGCGCGCAAGAAGTTGCCCTCACCGAACTGAATAATCTTTTCGGGTGCGACAGACTTAGGCGCAGTCTGTTTGCTTAATGCTTTCATGTTATAAAACTATGAATTTGAAGTTATAGAGTTGTTCTTAAACAGCTGCAAATATACTAATATTATTTAGAGGTCAAAAAAAAACCGCTGAATTTGTATCGGAACGAAAAAAAATGGCTATCTTCGCCTCGCTGATATGTAAAGCGACGCATTTGCGTTATTCTAACATCCGGCCCTCCCCATCGCGGGAGGATTGCAATTTTATAGTTGTGATAGCTTTCAATTTTTATACCAAAACGCTTAATTTCTTTTGTAATGAAACCATTCATGGATGAGAACTTCCTGTTGCAGACGGAAACTGCGCAGAAGTTGTATCACGAGCATGCGGCTAAAATGCCCATCATTGATTACCATTGTCATTTGATCCCTAAAATGGTTGCTGATGACCACAAGTTTAAGTCTCTGACAGAGATTTGGCTGGGCGGCGACCACTACAAATGGCGCGCAATGCGCAGCAACGGCGTGGACGAACGCTTCTGCACCGGTACAGACACGACGGACTGGGAGAAGTTCGAGAAGTGGGCAGAAACCGTACCATACACTTTCCGCAACCCCTTGTACCACTGGACACACTTGGAACTCAAGACCGCTTTCGGCATCAATAAGCTCTTGAATCCCAATACAGCTCGCGAAATCTACGATGAGTGTAACGATAAACTTCTGAATGACCCCAACTATACGGCTCGTGGATTCATGCGTCGCTATAATGTTAAGGTGGTCTGCACTACGGACGATCCGGTGGATTCGTTGGAATACCACAAGCAGGTCAAGGAGAGCGGCTTCGAGATTAAGATGCTCCCCACGTGGCGTCCCGACAAGGCTATGGCTGTCGAGGTTCCCGCAGATTTCCGTGCTTACGTAGAGAAGTTGGCTCAGGTTTCAGGCGTGACGATCAACAAATTCCAAGACATGATCGACGCCCTCCAGAAGCGTCACGACTTCTTCGAATCTATGGGCTGTAAATTGTCAGACCACGGTATCGAGGAGTTCTATGCCGAAGACTACACAGACGCAGAGATTGAAGCTATCTTTAATAA
>CAZGZL010000031.1:0-19816 GCA_964530595.1 uncultured Prevotellaceae bacterium
CGGTTGCAATATTTCAATGCACTACGCCGTCAGGGACGAAAAATTATCGTGGGCGTGTTGGGCTGTATGGCTGAGCGCGTTCGTGAGGATTTGGTGAGCCACGGCACGGATGTCGTAGCAGGGCCAGATTCTTATTTGGATCTGCCCAATCTGATCGCAGCTGCGGAACAGGGCGAGTCGGCGATAAATGTAGAGCTCTCGACCACCGAGACCTACAAGGAGATCATCCCGACGCGCATCGGACACAGCCGTATTTCGGGTTACATCAGCATTATGCGCGGATGTAACAACTTCTGTAGTTATTGTATCGTACCTTATACACGCGGACGCGAACGTAGTCGCGAACCGGAGAGCATCCTGCGCGAGTTGCACGACTTGGAGGGCAAGGGCTTTAAGGAGGTAACGCTGTTGGGACAGAATGTCAATTCGTATCAATTTGGCGAAATCGACTTTGCGGATTTGCTCGCTTTGGTGGCAGAGGCGGCACCGGGAATGCGCATTCGGTTCTCGACCTCCAATCCGGAAGATATGAGCGATAAGATTCTTGAGACCATTGCGGCACACAGCAACATCTGTCGACATCTGCACCTGCCGGTACAGTCGGGTTCAAGTCGCATTCTGAAGCTGATGAATCGCAAGTACGATCGTGCATGGTACATGGATCGCATCGCCGCGGTGAAGAGAATCATCCCCGACTGTGGTCTCTCGACCGATGTCTTCTGTGGCTTCTGCTCGGAGACGGAAGAGGATCAAGCGGAAACCTTGTCGCTGATGCGTGAGGTGGGCTTTGACTCTGCCTTTATGTTCAAATACAGTGAACGTCCGGGCACCTATGCGGCACGTCATTATGCCGACGATGTACCTGAGGAGGTGAAGATTGCTCGCCTGACAGAGATTATCAATCTGCAAAACGAGCTCTCGCGCGCCAGCAATCTACGCGACGTGGGCAAGACTTTCGAAGTGTTGGTAGAGGGCTACAGCAAACGTAGCCGCGAGCAGATGTGCGGTCGTTCCAGCCAGAACAAGATGATCGTGTTCCCTAAGGGCAATGCCCGTCCGGGCGATTTGGTACGTGTGCGCGTCAACGAGGCGTCGTCCGCCACACTGCTTGGTGAGATCGTTGAGGAGTAATGACGCCGCAACGTGATTGAAGATAAATACATATTCCCCTCCGTACACAAACATCGTCTTGCGTGCGGAGGGGAATGTGGTATCAAATGTCTTTTACGTAGGGCATACGCTACAAGAATTTGGAGTCAGGTTGTGGAATCTGCAGCAAAAATTTGCTTTGTAATAACAAATAACCGATAATTGCAGAAATATCTCTCACAATCAGAAAGAGATAACGAAACTATTTACGTCTAAACAGCCTACCATGAGACATAGTAGAAATCTTCGTCATGCACTTGATTGGGTCAAACGTCATCCGATTTGGGTTATTCTGATTCTGTCCTTTGTGTGTCAATTCAGAAAGTGTATGGAGCATCCGACCTTCATCACATCGCCGGACACCCCGACCTACCTATCGGCTGCTGAAGCCCTAATGAATGGACAGATTGACACCTTCCGCACACCCTCTTATCCGTTCTTTGTCGCGGCATGCGGGATCATTAGTCCGGCGCATACATACATACATACATACATACATGTTCATAGCCCTCTTCCAAATTATTATTTTCAGTCTGAGTATCGTATGTTTTTATAAGACCTTACAACGATTAAACTGCGCCCAAAGCATCATCGTGGTAGCCACCTTGCTTTACGGAATACACCCGCATATCTTATACGCAAACATTTCTATATTAACCGAATCGCTTGCTACAAGTTGCAGTGTATTCCTCATGTACTTTTTCGTTCGCTGGTTTCATCGGAGCACGTGGACTGATCTCTCAGGAATACTTTTGTGCGCGTTGTTTCTAACGTTTCTACGTCCTTCTTTTGTCTACTTGAGTATCGCCTTAGCGATGATAGCGATGCTCTATCTCCTGACCGCTAATTATAGACGGGGCATAGAGCTTTTAGCAATCGTCGGCATTACTGTTGTCCTATTGTTGGGCTATTGTAAGCAGATCGAAGCTAAAACCGGGGTATTTACGGTTTCAAGTGTACAATGCGATAATGAATATGTGATCGCCTATAATATCGGGGAACTTACCCCGGAGCATATCTCCGATCCAACGATTCGTCAGCGGGTGATTGACTTCGAAAAGAAAAACTACAGGAAAAACATATGGGATAGCCCCTCTGTAGGGGATTTACCCCTAAGACAGAGGGTTGAGGAAATACAGCGCATAAAATCACGCAACATATTCGGATGGTACAGTGAAATCTTAATAGATAACCTCAAGAGATCATGTAGAGGAGCATACAACGGATATGCACACACCAAAGCCTACTTTCCCATAGTCTATTTGCTCATATTCCTAACGGGAGTAACCATAGCTTGCGATTGGTATCGCAAGCGTGAGTGCCCCATCATTCCACTATTCTTATGGCTGATGTGTACCGGCAATATTATGGTCAATCTGTTAGGGTCATACGCGGAGTGGATTCGTTTGTTCCTCCCGTCAACTCCGATGCTCATCATGCTCCTTGCCGCAATATGCGAATTATTTAGAATTAAGTGCGCACCGAGTAAGATCGTTGAGAAGTAGCGTAGTGCCCGCCTCCGGCTGCGCGATGGCGTCAGCGCGTGTGATAACGACACGACTCACACCGGCAGCGATAGCGGCAAAGGAGTTTTCGAGCTTGGGGAGCATACCGCCTGAAACGATGCCGTCGGCGATGAGTTGCGGCAGTTCTGAGGCGGATATTGAGGGGATGACACTATCATCATCGTTCTCGTCACGCAAGACCCCTTTCTTCTCGAAGCAATACATGAGGGTGACGTCGAAATGCGCCGCCAACGCTTTGGCAGTCTCTCCGGCTATGGTGTCGGCGTTAGTGTTGAGCATCGAGCCTTGTCCGTCGTGCGTCAGAGGTGCCATGACCGGCACAACGTCGCGACGAATGAGGTCTGCCAAGAGGTCGGCGTTGACACGATCTACATCGCCAACAAAGCCGTAGTCGACTTCACCGGCAGGACGACGGTGACTGAGGATCACGTTCATGTCAGCGCCGGTCAGACCGAGGGCGTTGATACTGCGAGCTTGGAGCTGTGCTACGATCTGCTTGTTCACCAAACCGCCGTAGACCATCGTGACAACACGCAAAGTCTCGGCATCGGTAATGCGCCGACCGCCGACCATCTGCTGTTCGATGCCCAAGCGCTCGGCGATCTTGGTAGCCGAACGTCCACCGCCATGCACCAAGAGTTTGTGTCCCGGAATGGCGGCAAAGCGATCTAATAGTTGGTGGAGGGTAGCCTCCTCTTCGACGATCTTACCGCCGACTTTGATGATGGTTAATTTTTCCATTGCTATATGTTTCATTCTGCGTTGTAATTTTTTATGAATGCCACTCCTTGATACGCTGTTCGTCCTGCAAACGACAGATCAGGAGGACACCTTCGTGCTCGACGACGATGCAATCCTGCAAGCCCTGAATGACTACCTTCTTGCCGGCGGGCATACGCACCATGCAGCCTTGACTTTCGATGAGGGAAACGTTGTCTCCGATGACGGCATTGCGGGATTCATCCTGTGGGGTCAAGACATGGAGAGAGCCCCATGTACCGAGGTCGCTCCAACCGAATTCGGCTGGGAGAACATAGGCGCGTGTGGTCTTCTCCATGACGGCGTAGTCGATGGAGATCTTAGGACAAGTGGGGAAATACTCGTTGACGGCATCTTGCTCTTGTGGCGTGAAGAATGTGGGAGCAATGCGATCCATGACAGCGGCAATCTCCGGCGCATATTGACGGAGTTCGGCGACAATGGTACGAACACTCCAGAGAAACATGCCACTGTTCCACGTATAATCGCCGGAAGATAGGTATCTCTCGGCGGTGGCAAGGTCGGGCTTTTCGCGGAACGCTTGGAGGCGATAGATGGGAGCTTCGCTCGACGTAGGGAGGTCACACAAAGCGCCCTGTTGGATGTAGCCGTAACCGGTCTCAGGACGTGTAGGACGCATGCCGAGCGTCAGTATGCGAGCCTCTGACGCTACAAAGTCCAACCCCAATGCCACGATACGGCGAAACTCAGCGACATCTGTGACGAGGTGATCGGAGGCGGCTACGAAGATAGCTGCATCCGGGTCTTCCGCCTGAATCTTCCAACTGACGTAGGCGATGCAGGGTGCGGTATTGCGCATACAAGGTTCCAAGAGGATGTGCTGCGTCTGTATGCCGTCGAGTTGTTCGGCGACGAGAGCTGCGTAATGTGCCGAAGTGACGACCCAAACGTGCTCCATGTCGATCAGAGAGCCGAAACGATCTACAGTCTGTTGGATCATGGTGCGGCCGCAACCTGTAATGTCTAAAAACTGTTTGGGACGTTCGGGCGTAGACATAGGCCAGAAGCGTGATCCCACGCCTCCAGCCATGATGACGAGGTGATTAGCCATAGGAGCGATCAGTTGAAGTAATAGGTGTATGATACCAAGAAGCTGCGGTTCTGCGCGTAACCGTCACACATGTTGAGCAGACCGAAGTCATATCCTAAGCTGACCTGATGCGTCTTGTGCATGATGACACCGGCATGGAAGCCGAAGCCTAAGTCGAAGCGATCGGCATCGTCAAAGAAATCGGACTTCTGGTTGAACGCTACGCCTAACTCCGGAACATCGATCGCGATGTGTGTCTTGCCACCCAAACCTAATGCGACGTAAGGTCCCGCTTCGCCAAAGAGGATGAAGTTAGGATCAATGACATAACCGTAGCCATAATGAATCGGGAGTTGCAGGTAGATGGAGCGACAGTGTCCGCTTACGTTGGCGGTAGATTCGTATTTCGCCCCTTTGCGGATGAATTGCAAACCGGTGCGGAGATAGGTATTATCGAGCAACGTAGACATATCTACCATGCCGTCGACACCGATCTGGTAGCCGCAACGAGAGTCAAATCCGCCATGCGAGAATGTGCTGGCATTCAGTCCGGCAGTGACACCGAATTTGAAGGGAGGAAGCCAGTCGGGAGCTAAGGCGTTGGTTGCAGAACGGAGCTTGTCGTGTACTCCGCTTTGTGCCGTTGCAGTGGGGATTCCACCCATCAAGCCTACTGCGCATAGAATCGTCAGAAAGATTTTCTTCATGTTGTATCGTAAGTTTTGAAATGATTATTTCTATTCAACGCAGCAAAAATAATGAACTTTAACGTCGCATACAACTAAGTATATCAAAAAGATGCAGTTGCCCGCGACGGTTTTCACTCCGCACATGGACAACTGCATCTGTAATGTTCGTTTATTTCAAGCAAAATCTGCGATCAATGGAACGTGAGGTACCATGACGATTCACCGGCGCTGTAGTCCGGCTGACCGAGCACGTTGTGGCTGCCTGAGGCCTTGCGCTGCATCACCGCTTGGAAATACTGGTCGCCGGTCATACCGTCGTTGCCCTGCGTATTCATGCGACGTGCTACACGCACCAAGTCCGGATAGCGGTTACCCTCGTGCGCCAATTCCAAAGCAGCTTCGTCCATCAAGATCTTTTCGACCAGATAGATGGAGTCTTGGCGAGTCTTACAGTTGGAGAGGTCGCCTTGGGTCGAGAAGTCCGACGAGGTGACAGCCTCCATGCAGGCACGACCGACGCGGAGACCTGCGTGCTGACGCCATGCGCCACGAACCTCATAGCCTTCATATGTGTTTTTGGTTTTCGGCGACAAGAGGCGAGTATCGAAATAGAGCAATGCTGAGTCTTGCGGTTCAAGAGCAACACCCATTGTGATGGGCTTCGTCACGTGGAAGAGGTTGTGACCATTGCCTTGGAAGTCGCGCGGATCGCAACCACGAAAGACGCCGTCCGGATACTCGAAACCATAATAGTTTCTAAGACCTTCGATGACAAAAGCCCATGCAAGCTCCGGATAGCCCAACCGATTCATACATTCGGCAAAGCGCAACTGGATCATCGGCGCACGATAGAGCCAGAGACGCCCCGTCTTCTCGTAGGGTACCGTAGGATCGTAGAGATAGAGATACTTGGCGCATACGGTGTCGCCGGTAGCGCTGACCGTATAGGTAGCATCCAGTCCACGGGTATCATACGGAGAGCCGTTAGAACGCAGATGGTCGAGGCGCGTGAAATTGTAGAGGCAAGAGCTGGAGGGCTTCAGCTGATAGTCACCGCCGTCTGCGGTCGAGGCGAAGAGGTCTATGAAGGGATACTGAGGCGTGGTGCCGGCGGGATAGGTGATTGCCCAAAGCCATTCATAGCTTGCACGCTTGGTCGTGAGAGCGTCGGAGAACATCATGGGCCACAGTGTTGAGAAGTGGTTGACGTCCGGACCATTATAACGTGAAAGGGTAGACTGGTAATAGTTATCCAAAACATCCGCATCCAAGTTCTTGCTACACTTGTAGCGACCAATAGAGATGGAAACATCCTCGTTCGAGTCAATATCCATGACCTCTTTGTAGAGGGTGGCAGCCTCACGATACTGATTGTTCCATAGATACAGATCAGCAAGTAGCAACTGCTTGTGGACAAAATAGTAGGACAAGCGTTGACCGCTGACCGTGTTATACGCCCCTGTGACCTCGTTGTAGATGAGCTGCGATTCCTCGTAAGGCTTCATGAAGGGCAATCCCTCCATGACGGTGATCAAGCGGGGAATCAGCTGATCCAAAGAGAGCCATTCGGCACTCTGCTCAAGGTTCTTCATATCCTTGACTGAGACAATCGGAGTCGTGATGTAAGGCACTTTGCCGAACTGAGCACCCAACTGAAGATAGACGTAGCAGCGGAGGGCGGCGATGTCGGAGTAACGTTCGTTGTACTCGTCCTCGGTCATATCGTGACGCTGCAACATCAAGTCGAAGTTGGCGAGGCAGTCATTACACTCATTGATCACTCTATAGTAGGGCGTCGGATCGAGATACGGATTGGAGGCATCGTCCACCTTAGCTTCCACCTCCTGAAGATAGGTGTTGGCGTTGTCCGTGATGTCCATCAAGTCGCCACGAAGTTCATTGAGGACAATCATCTGTTCGCCCAACTCCATAAACTTGGAGTAGACGCCCATGATGTGTTTGTCGGCATCATTGACATTCGTGTAGGTATCTTTGTATTCCAATGCGTCGTCAATATCGGCGTCAACACAAGAGGTGTTTGTACCGCATATACTGAGAGCGAGCAAGACGGCGAGCCCAATTTTCTGATATTTCATACCTGAAAGATATTAGTAGTTTGTATTCTTTTAGAGACCGATCTTCAGACCGACGTAGAAGGTGCGTGTCGTCGGGGTTGTAAAGGCGTCTACGCCATAATACAACGGGTTGTTGGATGAAGAGGAGATGATCTCAGGATCATACCCCTTGTAGTCGGTCCAAGTGTAGAGATTTTCGACAGTGCCGTAAATGGTGAGACCCGAAAGGACTGAAGTCTTGAGCGGGACGTCGTAAGAGAGCGTCAGAGATTTGAACTTCAAGAAGGATCCGTCCTCGATCCAACGATCGGAGAAGCGGCTGTTGCCCATCGGGTCGCCATACTGAGCACGCGGCATACAAGTGATGTCGCCCTCGGTACGCCAACGATTCAACACAGCCTTAGTCTGGTTGGCATAAGTGCTCATGTTCTCTAACTGGCTGCGGGTGTAGTTGTAGATGTCGTTGCCCACAGAGTAGGTGAACTGTGCCGTCAGGGTGAAGCCGTGGCTCTTCATGGTCGAAGAGAAACCGCCGAAGATGTCCGGATTGGGATCGCCGATCTGTACACGGTCGTTGCTGTCGATGATGTCGTTGCTATCGTCGACGTTAACAAAGCGTACATCGCCGGCTTCGAAAGGAGTCTTGACAGAACCGATCATCGTCGAGAGACCATCGGCTTCAGCCTCAGCCGTCGTAGAATAGACGCCATTGGTCTTATAGCCGTAGAAGATGCCCAACGGAGAGCCGACTTGCGTCAAGACGGTACCATCACCGATGGTGGTCTCTCGTGCGCCGGAGCTCAACTGGGTCACACGGTTGCGATTGTGTGCCATGTTGGCATCTACGTCCCATGAGAACTTCTTGAGGTTGAGGATGCGACCGGAGAGGGCTACCTCAACGCCGTGGTTCTCCATCTCACCGCCGTTGGAGATGTAGTTGGCGAATCCGGTGAAGGAGTCGGCTGAAGAGTAGAGCAGGAGGTTCTTCGTCGTGCTCTGGTAGAGGTCTACCGAGAGGTTCAAACGTTCGTGAAGCATCGAGAGATCGAAGCCCAAGTTCATCTTGGTGACGTGTTCAGGCTTGAGATCTTCGTTCATGAGGCCGCCGAGTACCAGACCGTTATTGCTCAAGAAGGCGGTAGAGCTGTAATAACGCTTGGCGTTGTAGTTGCCGATGTCGTCGTTACCGGAGGTGTTGATGCCGGCACGTACCTTGAGGTTATTGATGGCATCCCAACTGTGTCCCCAACGTTCGGACGAAACCAACCAAGCGAAGTTGACACCTTCGTAAACCTGCAAGGGCTTGATGTTGTCACCATAACGCGAAGAGGCGTCCGAAGAGATCGTAGCTGAGAGGAAGTAGCGCTGCAAGAGGTTGAAGTCTACGTTGCCGTAGAACGAGAGCCAGTTCCAGTTGCCGAGGGCACCGCCATTCTGATAGAGGGCAGCGTCACCTGAAGAAATGGTCTGGTAGTAGTTGCTCGCAGAGTTGTAGCCGCGACCGTAGTCATCTTCGGCGGTGCAATGCAGGTAGTGTAGACCTACCGTAGCGTCAATGCCGGAGAGACCGTACTGCTTGGAGTAGCTGACGTGCGTGTCGTTGTAGATGTTGTAGAGGCGCTCTACACGGTGCATCTGCTCATTGGTGATTTCTGCGTTCGAGAGGGTTCCGTAGGGAATGCCGGACGAGGGATAGAAGATCTCTTCACGTTCCTTATTGAAGTCGAGACCGAAGGTAGAGTTTAACTTCCAATCCTTAGTCAAGTCGATGTCGAGGGCATAACTACCCAAGAAACGATAGAAGGAGTTCTCACTGTGCAGATCGTTCACCACGACGGTCGGATTGGCGGCGCCCAAACCGTCGACAGCCTCATAAGCAGGCGAAGCGATGTTCATCTCATCGATGCTGTAAGGATAGGTAAACGGCGCCTTCACCAAAGCGGTATAGAGTGGGTTCACGACGGACGAAGAGCCCTCGTTAGCCATATTCTTAGATCCATACACGAAGCTCATGTTCGCGTTGAAGCGAATGTTCTGCGTGAACTTTATCGCGGCATTCAGGCGGGCATTGAAGCGCTGATAGTCGGTACCTTTGATCAGACCGTCTTTGTTCTGGAAGCCCATAGAGACGCCGTAGACTGCGGTCTCGTCACCACCGGAAACGTTCAACGAATACTGCTGTTTGAAGCCGGTCTGGAAAATCTCGTCCTGCCAGTCTGTACTGTTGGCATACTTGTAATAGCTGCCATACAGATAGGTTCCGTCGGGCTGACGTTCGGGGAGAGTTGCGTTCACCCAAGGCAATGCGTTGACCTGTGTTGCGCTCAAGCCTGAAGTCTGAGCTACCTCGGTGAGGTAACGCTTCGAGTCGGTAGCGTTCAGCATAGGCAACTTCTTGGGCTGCATATTGAGACCGCAGTAGGCAGTGACGTCGATGTGTGTGGTCTGGTCGACGGTACGCTTGGTCTGAATCAAGATAGCACCGTTGGCACCCTTGACGCCGTAGATGGTCGAGGCATCTTTGACTACGGAGATCTGATCGATATCCTTCACGTCGATACAACCGAGGGGGGTAGAGATCTGCCCTTCGATCAGCGAGAGACCGAACTGACGGTTCTCGATCACCATACCATCGATGACCAACAGCGGCTGATTGCTGGCATAGATAGAGTTGAAGCCACGTAAGATCAAGTTTGCGCCGGCAGCGTCGGCACCGGTGCGGAAGTTGGCACTCAGACCGGCAACAGAGCCTTGGAGCAACATCTCAGGCGCGCCTTTCACCGAGAGGGAGTTATCTTCTGTCACCACAGACATCGCTGAGGTGATGTGTGACGACTCTTTGTAGCCGAGCGGCGTCAAGACCTCACGGTTGGTCATCGTCTTATAGCCTTTCTCCATCAGGCGTACCGTGACCTCATCGCGACCGCGGAGAGAGATAATCACATTAGCCTGTGTCGGACTGGTCACATTCAATTCACATTCCTTCGAAGCCGGCACACGAAGCGAGAAAGTTCCTGTTTCGTCGGTCATGGTCGAATAAGGATAGCCAACGACCGACACCGAGACACCGGCTACAGGTTCGTCTGTAGCATCAGAGAGGATGGTACCCTTGATCGTCACCAGTTCTTCCCCTCCTGCCGTCTTGACAGTTCCGGCTGCGGTATTTGCCTCTTGTGCGGAGATCGCAGAGAAGCCGGCTGTACATGCAATGAGCAATATTAAAAAACTCTTTTTCATAGCTTAAATTTTGGAGGGTTATTCATCTTCATCTTCAATGACGGGGACGAAGTGGATGTAGTCCACGTAGATTGAACCGAACGGTAGGGGGGCGCTATAGCTCGGTGTACCCGTTACACTTTGGTTGAACGGAGCATTCGTCACGAACAGAGTTGCTGTGCCGTTGTACAAGCAGAGGAACTGATCTTTAGGTACCGCAATAGGCTTGCCGGTACGTTCGTTGACACGATAACTCTCATTGACACTGACACCGATGATGCCACTGTAGTAGACGCCATTCGAGCTATTGTAAGAGGCAGTCTGGCACCAGATCAGCGGGGTCTCATAGAGGCTGTTTCCGACACCGACACCGGCATTAACGCCGAGGCGTGCGAAGTTGTTTGCCTTGCCGATCTCGTCGGCGGTAGCGTCCGGATCATAGCCCGCCATGCAACGATAGTTCTTATAGGTGCTGTTGAAGATGTTGTTAGAGGTCATGTTCAACACGAAGTCGCCGGCATCTTGGTTATTATTGTACTCCAATTCATAATCACCGGGCTGCGAGAGGTAGAGCTTCTGAATGTTGCGGATCACACCACCACACGGATAGTTCGGGTTCTCTACATACTTGTCGTAGTCTACGCACAATGTATCGGGGTTGCAGTGATGGGGACGATCGTCCACACTACGCCAGTAGATGCGATAGCGGCAAGAGAACAAGTCCGCTTTATAGCCGAGGATAGAGCCACCCTTAGCGTTGTTGCAGATTCTATTGTTTCCGTTGTCGACAGTCGTTCCTATATAAGTATATTTAGCAGATGGATAGGTTGTTGCGACGTGCACAATCGAATCAGTCTTATGGCTGTAAAGAGTTCCATCGGCAAGGGTATCTGTCTTCAGATAGTAAGCGGAATAAGAGCGCATTGAGTCGACGCCACAGAGCACGGCGTCATAGCCATACATCGCCGTAGGAATGACGCGCGTATAGATGTAGTTATCGTTGGTATAGTAGTAGTCTTCACCCTGAATGTACACATCTTTGATCTTGTTATTCTTCAGCGGCACCTTGACGCCCGAAGCAATCTGGATGTTACCGTTGGCTAATGCTATCTTCCGGCTGACGTTAGCTCCGGACATATTGATGCGGATGCCGTGGGTGGAGGTGTACGACGGAGCGCCGATAGCGGCATCCTGCAGGTAGCATACCATGTCGTAAACCACCTCGCTGGCTGCCACTTGGGTCGTCAAAGCAGAGTCGATCTTGAAGGTCGTAGTGTAGCTTGCGTCGCGGTTCTGACCGTTGTGCTGCTTGAGGTAAGGCCAATACTTCTGCGTCAAAGCGTCGAAAGTCTCGTCATCCAAGAGGACGAGCGATACCAACGAATCGTTGTCGTTGATCGGAATGCGGTCAAAGAGCGGATTGGAGAACATCATCACCGTATCGTAGATAGGAAGATTGGTGTTGGGATCCAGACCGATCTGAACACTCTTGTCCATATCCATCACAGAGTCGCCGAGCTCCACGATGAAGCGAGCCATCTTGTAGTCGTCTGCCAACAAGAGCAACTGCTCATAGATGTTGTTCTGTGTCGAAGCGGCATAGTGTGCAAAGCGCAAGATACCGTTGCGGCAGACGACCTCTTCGGTCGTGAGCTGCATTGAGTCGAGGGCTATCTTCTTGCCGCTATACATAGAGAGGTACTGCATCGTATCGAGTGCAGCTTTATTGTATTCCAAAAGGGCGATGTGCGCTGCGGGGAGTTCGCTGAGGTGGGACGTTGCATCATCTATAGCGCGGACAGCATCGTTCACAGGAGCCAAGACCGTATAGGTACCGGCAGATTGAAGCAGCTCGTCGTAGCCGGAGGTGGCAAGTATGTTCTTGAACTCACTCAATTCGGAGCGAGAAGAGATCACCTCCCAAAGGGTCTGCGACTTGGTACCCGTCACATCGTCGTTATCCCAGCGGTCGTCGCAACTGCCGCAGAGGAGGGCAGTTGCGAGGAGGGCGAGGGATGCTAAACTTTTCTTGATAATATTCATAGTAAAATAAGCATTAAATCACGTTTATTCAGCTTCCTCTTCGAAGTTGGCTTCATCATGGTTAGGACACCAAGTGTAGGGGCACATGCCGATGTCGAGCGTTCCGGCTACGACGCCACACTGATTGGGGAAGATGTGCGAACGATAGGCTTCGCTGAAGCCCGACACGTCGTAGTAGACAGAGCGATCTGTCGTACGATTACCGTCAGCGTCAAGAACGATCTTGTAGACGCGAGCATCCGAGCCGTCGATAGCGACACGAGGATAGATCTGATCCACGTCGATCGGGATGAACATCAACATATCGTAGTTCTGACCGAGCGATTGGTTGTTCTCCGTACCGTCCAAGCGCAACGTGTGTACGCCATCGCTCTGCACGTCGATGGTACCGAGGCAGACGGCTGTGATGAATGTCTGGTTGGGGTAGTAAGCCTGAGGCTGTTGACGACCCTTGGCCACCATCTGTTCGTCGGCGTCGCGGCTGGAAGAGCTGGTACCGTATTCCGAAAGGATGACTGTACCGAACACTTGATCTTCGGCGCCGTCCTGCATGAAGGTGGTGCGGATGGTACCGTGACCATTAGCATACGTACCCATAGCACGATAGCGCAACCAGACTTTGTACTTACCGGTGACGAGTGTCGGGGTCTTGATCTCGATGTACTGCATCACGTTGGTCGAAAGACGGAAGTTCAGGTAGTCGCCATAGACATATTCCGAACGGACATCGAAGTTCATCTCGCCAAGCTTGGGCACGAGGTCGCACTCGTAGAGGATGGTCGGAGTATTCTTGCCCGTCCAACTCATCATCGAGAGGTCTGTAGCGACATAGCCGCTCTCGTCGGCAGAGAGCGTCGAGTAGAAGTATTGCTTTGTACCGGCCTTACGGAAGCCCTTCAGGGCGCGGATTTCGGGCTGGTCTGCCATATCCCAGTTGATACGAGAGGCAGCGCGTTCGATGATCTCCAACTCGCCATTCAATGACTGGATGACACCGTTGCCGCAGATGAAGTCGACGAATGAGCCGTCGGTCTTCATCTGGATGCCGGGTTCGTCAAAGTCCTCGTAACGATTCAAGTAGATATCCTCGTCGAGCACCGTTACCGTCACCACCTTACCTAACGAAGTGCAGGTGCTGATCGAAGAGGCGCCCTGAATATCGCTCTTGAAGTAACGTCCTTTGAGGAAGTGGTAGCCGATCCAGTTGCTAAGCAGCTGTTCCTCGCTGTAGTTCGAGATGTTGTTGGCTTGCAATGCTTCGATCAAGGCGTCGAGAGAGGTGATTCCCTCCTCCTGCATCACGTCGTCCGGCTGAGCCAAGAAGGTGAGGTAGGTCTGTCCCGCCAAGATCGAGTCGAGGTTGATGTTGTACTTATCGCTGTTGATGATCTCCTCCATCAATCCGTTGCAGACGCCGTAGCTCTGTCCGTCGGTAGCATAGCTGTTGATGTTCTGGAAGACATCTACCACCGAATACTTGGGGCGAGACAAGAAGCCGTTGATCACGTGCAGAATACCGTTACCGGTGCGCTGATCGGCGGTGAGGATGCGTGCCGTGTTGTTGACTACATAGTAGTTCTCGCCTGTAGACTCGTCGTAGAGATAGCGTGTCGTCAAGTAGTCGACCGCCATGTTTGCGCAAGAGAGGCGTGTATCGGTGAAGTCAGAGGTGTAGAGCGTGTCGCTCAGCATATGATACTTGACCATACCGAAGGCAGAATCCTGCGGCAAGGCTTGGATGGCGGAGAGTGCGGAAGACTCATCTCCCACTCCGAAGTAACTCTCTACCGCCTCGTTGGTCGGCACGAACATCGTATAAGTGCCGTAAGCGTGCACCATACCGAGGGCGTCGCCTTGCTGTATGATGGCATAAAAGAGGCTCAAATCGGGATCTTCTGCAATGAATTCATCCAACTGCGGCTGATTGTCCGAGACCCAATCGTCACCCTCCATGTAGTCGTCGCAAGCGGTGAAAGCCGGTGCTATGGTGACAGCTGCGGCGGTCAACCAGAGGCCTCTGTGCAATATATTATTCCAATTCATATTTATCTAATTGTTTCTGGTTGTTGTGCAATCATTATTCATCTCCGTATGCGGGATTTTGCGTCAACAGCTCGTTGAGACGAACGTCGTTCAGCGGATAGGGCAAGTAATGACGCAACGGGTTCTTATAGGCATTACGCAAGTAGGTAGCCTTGTCGATCGAAGTTGAGTTCACAACGATGTTCAACAAGTAGTTGAGCGAACCGCCGGTGCAAGAACCTGCGCCGTAGCTGTTGCGAGCTGCGGTACGCAGTACATCGAACCAACGACGTCCCTCGAAGAGGAGTTCACGATTCTCTTCGTCCAAGACGAACTGCTCCATCGAGAGGGTCGAGAGGGTGACGTTGCCACTGAGTGTGATGGGCTGGTCTTGACGCAACTGATCCCAATACGTCACTTGCATCGAGGAGCCGTTACCGGTGGTGACGTCGGTAGCTTCGACGGCAGAGGCACGATCACGCACCTTGTAGACGGCGCGATAAGCCTCGACGAGGAGCTCTTGACACTGCACGGAGTTGCCGGCTTGTTCTTGAGCCATAGCCTGCTGTACCAGAGCCTCAGCCTTCATCAGATAGATCTCTGCCAAGCGGTAGAGGACGATGTTCTTCTTGTAGTCGGAAGCGGAAGCGGCATAGATATTGCCCTCCAAGTCCTCGCCTACATACTTCCAACAAGTGCTGGAGTGACAGCTCATACGGTAGCGGACATCCTCGTAGTTGCTACTTGACGATGAGGCGCAATCGTTGGTGGTCGAGATGAAAATATCGTCACGCAGATGGGCGAAGTTCGGAATGAAGTTGGCTGTCTGCGAACCGAGCAACGTGTAGTAGTTGGTAGCGGTATAGTCGTCTACCTGAAGCTCGAAGATGCTCTCGTCGCTATTGCCCAAGACGAAGATCTGACGGAAATAGTCCGTAGCGGGGAAGTTATCAGCCAATACATAGAAGCATGAATCGGCATGGCTGACAGCATCATCCAGATAGGAGCCTGTAGCCTCTTTAGCATCGGTCTTATCGACGGAGATCAAGCGATACTGACCGCAGTTGATCAGCTCGTCACAGATAGCGACGCACTTGCTATAGGCGTTCTGTGCTGCCGTGGGATCGGTCTCCAAAGCGCCTTGCCAACGGTACATATCTGCCAAGATTGCTTTCATGGCATACATGGTGATCTGTCCCTTGTTCTGAGCGGCACTCGTCAGGCTGTAGGTATAGTCTAACGTTCCGGCAGACTGAATCTCCTCCAACTGCTCGATCAGATCGTTGAGGATGTCGAGCTGCGGTGTGGTAGCGCAGTTACGTTCTACAGCGTCGTCGTAGTAAGCCCACGTGATGTAGGGAACGTCTCGGTAGGTACGGATCAGGTAGAAGTACATCAGGGCGCGCACCACCGTAGCTTGAGCCTTGTACTTCTCGCACGAGGTAACGCTGAATGAGGGGTCACTCGCCAAAGCCAAGTCAGCCTTCTCGAGCAACATATTGCAGTTGTTGATGGCGGAATAATAGGACGTCCAGCTCACGAGGGCATTGGACGAGGTGAGAGAGCCCTGATAGAGGTCGCGATGTCCGGAGTGTTCCGTGCGTCCGATCGAGACATTATCGCCACGAAGTTCGCCGTCCATGAACATCTTGTCCGAAGCGGCGAGCAACGAGCAATAGATACCGGTCATGGCGGAGGAGACATCCTCCTCGGTCTTCCAGTACTTGCTGGCTGTCACGCTGTCCTCCGGTTCGAGTGTCAACCAGTCGTTGCACGAGCTCAACACGAAGGCACCACCCAACAGGGCGACCGTCATGATATTTTGTATATGTTTCATTGTCGTCTTGAATAATTAGAATTTCACATTGATACCGAGGGTATATTCACGCGGACGCGGCGTGTTCGAGGTATCGTAACCGGGAGCCGTAGGACTGCTGATGCTTACTTCAGGATCCATACCGGTGTAGCTGGTCCAGCAGTAGATGTTGGACATCTGGAGATAGAAGCGTGCGTCAGAGACGAAGGTACCCTGTATCCACTTCTTGGGCAACGTGTAGGAGATGGTCGCCGTCTTGAAGCGGAGGAAAGAGCCGTCCTCTATGTAGCGTGAAGAGGCCAACGAGTTGTAACCCTGACCGTAGATGGCACGGGGCAGCAAGTCGGAGGGCACTTCACCGTTTGCGATCTGCTCATCGCTGTACTCATGTGTCCAACGACGAAGCACGGAGCGCGCCTGATTGTTGTAGCTGCGCATTGCCTCCATGCTTGCCTTGGCGATGTTCACGATGTCGTTGCCGTAGCGGAAGTTGAAGAAGGTGTTCAGCGAGAGGTTGCGCCACTTGGCGTTGAGACCGAAACCACCGGTGAAGAGGGGCATACCGTTACCCAAGTACACAACGTCCTGCTCGTTGATGTTACCATCGTGGTTGACGTCCTTGTACTTAGCGTCGCCGGGCTGGAATACATAGTCTGCCGTCGGGTAGTTGAAGCGCATGTAGACAGGCTCCTGCTGTCCCTTATCATTATAGGTGTAGATCTTGTTGCCGTTAGCATCGCGTGCGATGGTCTGGTCGGAATTCAGATAGACGCCCTCGTAGATGTAGCCGTAGAAAGAGCCCAACGGCTGACCGGAGAGAAGCAACGTCGGGTACTTTCCGGAAGTGGTGTTACCCGTCCAGCTACCTTCGGTCTCAAGGTCGTCTTTCAACTCATTCTCATTACGAGCGAAGTTGCCGGACACCTTGATGTTCCAGTCTTTGTTGCGGAAGATCACGTAGTCCGCATCGAACTCGATACCGCGGTTCTCCATACCGGCATAGTTGAGGTAGGAGGCGGAGGCGAAGCCTGTCGAGGTCGGGATCTTACGAGCCTTGACCACCAACTGATCGGAGTTCTTGTAGTACCATTCAAAGTGTGCATTCAAACGATTCTCCCAGAAGCCGAGGTCGAGACCGACGTTGAACGACTTGGTGCGCTCCCATTGCAGGTTGGAGAGTTCGAGACCGCTCTGTGCCGTACCCTTGTTGCCGAGGTAGGTGTAAGCGTAGGTATAATAGGTGGCTTGCGAAGCGTAGTTAGAGAGGGCGCGCGAGCTACCTGACTCACCATAGCTGAAGCGGAGAGAACCTTCGGAGAGGCGAATCTTCTCACCTAACGACTCCATGAATGGCTCGCCGGAGAAACGCCAACGACCGGAGATAGAGGGGAACATAGCCCAACGGTTGTCGGCACCAAACTTAGAGGAGCCCTCGTAGTTGCAAGCGGCACTGAAGATGTAACGATCCAAGTAGGAGTATTGCAACTGTCCGATCAATGCCACCGAACGTACCTCGTTGGAGTATGAGGAGAGGTTGCTGCTGGTACCTGCTACGAGACCACCGTTCGAGGGGTCAGTCAGCTCGACGCTGGCGGTGTTGCTGGCGGCGAGTGAGATACCCTTGGCACGTGTGTCGGAGGTGTTCAAGGCTGCCAAGACTTGGAGGGAATGATCCTCGCCCAAGTCGGGTGTGAAGAACACCTTATTATAGGTCTGGAAGGCGAAGGATTCCTGATCGCGATCTTGAGCCACGTTGACTGAGGTCTCCGTCCACGGACGACCGGTAGCCGACTGGGGCACGAAGGCGTTGTCCTTGTTGTTGAAGACGTCGAAGCTGACATCGAGCTGATAGCGCAACCAGTTCAGCGGGCGCCACTGCAAGGAGAGGTTCGGGATGACACGGTTAGCCTTCTGCTTGTAGAAGCCGTCGTTAGCCATAGCCACCGGGTTGTAGGGGTTGCTGGTGCTACCTGCCCAGTATGCGCCGGAGAGGTCGGACGCAGGAGTGAAGTAGTTGTTGGTCAACGTACCGGTCTCGTCGTAAGCGTAGACGCCCATATTCGGAGCGCGGTTGAAGGCTTGACTGAGGACGTTGACGGAGCTGCTCAAGAAGGTGACGTAGTTACGATCCGTGATGGAGTAGTTGTAGCTCATCGAGGCGGTGAAGGTCAACTTCTCGGAGATGTTGTAGTCCAAGTTGACACGGGTCTGCATACGCTTGTAGTTCTCGCCGATGGTGGTACCCTTGCCGTCGTAGTAGTTGAACGAGGCGCGGTACTTAGCCTTGGCGGAACCACCCTGAATGGCGATGCTGTGATCCTGCGTGTAGCCTGTGCGGGTCAGTTCGTCATACCAGTTGGTGTTCTGACCGTAGTTATAATAGTTGTAGAGGTTGTTGGCATCGTCCGCCAATTCCTCGTAAGCATTGCCATTGAAGACACGTCCAGCGTTGAACAGCTCGTCCATGATCAAGGTCTTGTACTCGTCACCGGAGAGCATCGGGATGCCGTCGCCCGGCTTGCTGAGCGTGCCCTTGAAGGAGTAAGAGATGGTCGGCTTGGAGACGGCGCCACGTTTGGTAGTGATGAGGAGGACACCGTTGGCACCCTTCGAACCATAGATGGCGGTAGCGGCGGCATCCTTCAGGATGTTGATCTCCTTGATGTCGTCGGGAGCGATGTTCAACATGGTGGCGTAGTCGTTCTCGTCGGCGGTAGAGAAGTCGAAGTCGTTAGAGATCGTCGTCTCGTAGGGGAAGCCATCGAGCACGATCAGAGGTTCTGACGAACCGTTGATAGAGGTGGTACCACGGATACGGATAGACATACCAGAACCGGGGGCGCCGGAGGTAGCGACCATATCGACACCGGCGACACGACCCTGCAAGGCGTCGGTGACGTCGGCAACGGCGAGGTCTTCGAGTTCCGTCATATCAATCTTCTTGGAGGCGGTGGTCATATCGCGCTCGTTGATGTTCATCATGCCGGAGTTAGACTTGCGGACGCCGGAGACGGTCACCTCCTTGAGTGCCACCTTCTCTTCGTTCAGCGTGATGTTGTAGACGGACTTATCCGCCGTGATGGGCACAGTCTGCTTGCTGTAACCCGTAAATGAAACCACCAGCACATCGCCGGGCTTCAGCATCTCCGAGAGGGAGAAACTACCGTCGAAGTTGGATTGCATACCGCCGACGGTACGACCGTCTTTGTTCTGCCAAACCACACTGGCACCGTACATGGGCTCGTTGAATGTTCCGTCCATGATGACACCTCGGATCAGGACCTTCTGAGCCAAGGCGATACCCGAACAGAGACACCAGAGGGCGAGCACCAAATATACACTGAATATCTTTTTCATAGGAATGTTATTACTGGTAAAATATTAAGGGATGCCCGCTCATTCGCTCATAGCTTCTGCCTTAGACTGAATGCGATAGAGGACGAAGCCATTCAAGCTGTGGATGACCGCTT
>CAZGZL010000032.1:0-18490 GCA_964530595.1 uncultured Prevotellaceae bacterium
CGGCTGACGGTCGGCGCGCAGATCCTCGTCGCGGAAACACTTCACGATCTGGAAGTAGCGGTCGAAGCCTGCCACCATCAACAACTGCTTGAACTGCTGGGGGCTCTGCGGCAGGGCGTAGAACTGGCCGGGATTCATGCGTGAAGGCACCACGAAGTCGCGGGCACCTTCGGGGGTAGACTTAATCAAAAATGGTGTCTCAACCTCCAAGAAGTTCTGAGCGTCCAAATAGCGACGCACCTCGAATGCCAATTTGTGGCGCAACTCCAAATTGCCGCGAACGCACGGACGTCTCAAGTCCAAATAGCGGTACTGCATACGTAGATCATCACCGCCGTCGCTGTGATCTTCAATGGTGAACGGAGGTACATCCGAGGCATTGAGCACCGTCAACTTCTGTGCGATGATTTCCACCTCGCCCGTCGGCATGTTTAGATTCTTGTTTTCACGCTCGGATACAAGACCTTCCACTTGGATCACGTATTCGCGACCTAAATGGTTAGCCTGCTCGCAGAGAGCCGCGTCGCTTTCTTGGTTGAACACTAATTGCGTGATTCCGTAACGATCGCGCAGGTCTACGAAGGTCATACCGCCCATTTTTCGGGTACGTTGCACCCATCCGGCCAACGTTACCGTCTGACCGGCATTGCTGAGGCGAAGCTCGCCACAAGTATTCGTTCTGAACATTCTATTGAGATAATAAGTATAAATTAACAACCGGTTCACCCGTCTCTGCGCCCTTGATCTCTATGGGTCGAGAATAAGCACAATGCGAGAGCATCAGAGGCAGATTTCGACGCAAAAGTAAGCCTTTTCGTCGAAAAATGCGGAATGTTACGCCCGAAATTGGGGAAAATAGGGCGAAATGTGTACATTTGCCTGATCCAATTCAGAATTAAGAATGACAGAATTAGCCATTGCCGTGCTGAAACGGCGGCGGCGATTCGGACTTTTTAGCTTCATAACGTGTTATTTCTACATCTTATGACTCCCACATTAAACGATTTTATGGAAAATTCCCTGCGTGACCATTGGTCGCTCTCCGCCTTCAGTGATTATCAAGGGGAAACATATACTTTCGAGCAGGTGGCACAGCAGATCGCGCGCTACCATCTATTCTATGAACAGGCAGGTATTCGTCCCGGTGACAAGATTGCTATCTGCGGTCGGAACAGTAGTCGGTGGGCTATTGCGTTCCTCTCCATTATCAGTTATGGCACCGTAGCCGTTCCGTTGCTGCATGAATTTACTCCTGACAACATCCACCGTTTGGTGAACCATTCCGAATGCCGCTTGTTGTTAGCTTCCGATGCTCTTTGGAGCCGTCTGGATCGTGCACAGATGCCCGCCTTAGAGGGTTGTTGGATTTTGGACGATTACCGTTTGGAGCCTTGTGCTCGTCCGGATCTACAAGCCTGTCGTGATGCCCTCGAAACCGCTTTCGCCGAACGCTATCCGTCGGGCTACACCGCCAAGGATGTTCATTACTATAAATATCGTCCGGACGAATTGCTTCTCATCAATTACACCAGTGGCACTACGGCTGCCTCTAAAGGGGTCATGCTTTCGGAGCGCGCCGTATGGTCGAATATGGCTTTTGCCGAGGAGATGTTGCCCATGATGACTGCCGGCATGGACATCGTGAGTCTTTTGCCCTTGGCACACATGTATGGCATGGCATTCGAACTCCTCTATGAGTTTATGGCGGGATTACACGTCCATTTCCTGACGCGACAGCTTAGTCCTAAGGTGATCTTGAAGGCTTTCGCTGAGATTCGCCCGGCGCTGATCGTTGTTGTCCCGCTCATCATCGAGAAGATTGTCCGCAAGGGGGTATTTCCCACCCTGCAAAAGCCGTGGATGCAAGTCTTGACCCATATTCCCGGCATTAGCCATCTCATCTATCGCAAAATTGGGCGATCTCTCTACGCTGCTCTCGGAGGCAATTTCTATCAACTTATATGTGGCGGCGCAGCGTTAAGCCGTGACGTCGAACAACTTTTAGAGCGTGCTCACTTTCCTTTCACCGTCGGTTATGGCATGACGGAGTGTGCCCCCCTGATCGGCTATCGTGATTGGCACGAGTTCGTCCCCGAATCCTGCGGGCGCCCGGTGCCACGCATGGAGGTCAAGATCCTATCTGCCGATCCACAACACATCCCCGGAGAAATCGTCGTGCGAGGCGATAACGTGATGTTGGGCTATTATAAGAACGAAGAAGCCACCCGGCAAGCGATCGACGCTGACGGATGGCTACATACCGGCGATATGGGGGTGATGGACGCCGATCGTAATATCTTCATTAAGGGGCGTTGCAAGACCATGCTTTTAGGTCCTTCCGGTCAGAATATCTATCCCGAGGAGATCGAGGAAGCTGTCTTGACATTGCCGCACGTCTTGGAATGTATTGTCGTGCAGCGCGACAGCAAATTGTGGGCGTTGGTCTATCCCGATTATGACGCTGCACGTCGCGCGGGCTTGCCCACAGCCGAGGCTATTCAACAGCATTTGGAGGCACGCCGCAAGAACCTCAACCACACGTTGCCCCCTTACGCGCAGCTCAGTGGTTTCGAGATGCGTGCCGAAGAGTTCGAAAAGACGCCCAAAAAGAGTATCAAGAGATTTTTGTATCAGTAAGGCTTCAGAACGATCTGAAATTCCAATACTCCTCACCGCGCGAGAGTCGTAGCTCCGTGCGGTCGAGGTGTTCTATTTTGAAATGTAATGATTCCGGCGAGTCAAAGCCGAAATACTTCGAGAGGAACGGCTGGAGGGTTAGACCTTCGTAATCGTCGCTGAAATGCAGAAATTCAGCGTGCAAGCTGTCTCCTTCGTGTCGATAATTGCCTACGGCTGTTGCTGTGAGATGTACCGCTGGATAAACCACTTGTGCCTCGACGGTGAGATCTTGAAATTTCATGAATACGCGATTCGGGTGGGTGAGGGTATCATCCACATAGCAGTCGCGTAGCTGCCAGTTGCCGTATAGGTCGCCGATGTCGCCGTCGTTGGTACAAGCGGTGGCGCTGAGTAGCGCGGCACATATCATGGGGAAAAACTTCTTCATCTCAGGAATTTCATAACAATTTACCGCTCCGGCTGATGCTTACGCTGAAGCCGGTGTTGTCGCCGTAGAGGTTGCCTCGGTCTAACGCATAGGCGCCGGTGACTTTCCACTGTTGCCAAGTGTAGCTCGCTTCGAGCATGGCGTTGAAGGTGTGGTGCATTTGAATCGCCGGCACAAACGGGGTGCCCCAACTCTGACGATAGGAGGCGAGTAGGCGGTAGCTCCAGTGTGTCGAAGGCTGTCCGGAGAGTCCTAAATGATAGCCGCGGACGCGCGTGTCGGTGAAGCGCAGGTAGCTGTCGCGATTGTAACGCGGTGACATCAGCATCGGTGAGCCGCAAGCCATACCATAGTGCGCATAGCCATTGTAGAAGTAATTGTTGTAATAATCGTCTGCTCCGCGGGCTTCAGAGGGCAGTGAACTCTGAATCTCGTCGCTCCAGTCGGAGGGCGCCCAGTGTATCGGACCGCTCTGGTCGCAGGTCTGAAGGTATTCGAGGACGACGCCGCGTAGCCAACGTCCGCGCTCGTTGCGGTATTCTAAGCCCCACAGTCCGTCCCATCCGTTGCGTTTCGCCATACCGGAGCCATCTTCATAGAGGTTCTCAACGTAAGCCGACCAGTGTTGCTCTGCGGTAGGCTTATACTCCACTGTGCATTGAATGTTGCCCAAGTGGTTGCCATAGATAAAGTTCTGGTCGCCTCCGGCGGATTCGGAATCTCCGGCAGTCGGGATCAAGACGCGCATAAACTCTTGAAATCCTACCTTATATTTGCGTCGTTCTTCTCCGGCGCGTGTGTCGATGGTCGACTTGCCCCCGAACTGTACCGCATGCTCCATTCCAGCGGTTACGACCCAACGTTTGTTGGGATTACTGCGAAAGAATATCTTCTTCTGATGATACCACGCATCGGTGGTGATAAAGGAACGTTCCGCACCCACTTTACCCTCCGTATAAGTGTCGTAGCGGTCATTCATATAGTGGCAATCTATAAAATGCCCATATCCACCGTCAAAATAGATCTGAAGCCATTGTTTCGTGCCGGGGATGGTCAGAAAGTCGTTTGTACCCACGCGCAACTGCGGTATGGGGCGTGCATTGCCCGACCATACCGTACTGCCGGAGCTAAGCTCTTGATTGCGCATCATGGGGGCATACTCACGGCTGCCGGCGTCAAAATAGAGCCAACGCCAACGGAGGGAGAGGTATAGTTGCTGCAAATAGAACGTCGTATAGTCATGCGCCGAAACTTGCACATCGGCACCACCGCTCAACGTCATCTTGCTGCCCGTGTATTCCCCTGTCAGTGCATAGCGCACGTAGCCTGTGTTCGCCTTGGTGGAGAGCACGCCGTGTCGGTTGGAACTGAGAAAGTAGGGTGTGAAGTCTCCGTCGCCAAACGCCCCTTCTGCGGTTGCCGTGTACTCCAGAGAGCTTTGTGCGTGCAGCGTCATGCCGAAAAGAGCGCAAGCGGTAACTGTTATATTCTTGAACGGAGACATAAATGTTGGTTATACGAATGCAAAGATGCGAATTTGTTTTGGATTAACGGCGGGTAGGGCCGATTATTCGACGGTTGGAGCCCAATATTTCTTGAGAAGGGGCAAATGTGTGGCTTCTATCTGAAAGAATCCATGCAAAACCAGATCCTCGATTCGGGTGCAGTCCGATCTCTTTCCGTCTCAATAATTGTTGCCGCGGCAGAGCCACAAAATGTGACGCCAGATGCGCTTGGGGGTGAAGCGATGGACGCGGTGCATCCATTCGTAATCGTCGGCAATGGCGGGAAAAAGTTGACGGAAGTAAGCCGGCTGCTCGTTACGGATGATTTCTTCGCTCTTGGCACTCGTTCCGGAGATGTCGAAGTTGCAACAAACCGTGTCAATGTTGCTCTGCGTCTTGCGTCCCAAGACCAAGGCACGCATCAAGAAACAAATGTCGCCGCAGATGCGCAGTTGCTCGTCGTAGCCGCCATATTCGCGCAATACAGAGGCACGTGTGAAGGTGGCTTGATGGCACACACACTCGCTGCGATATTGCATTTCGTATAGGGTTAGGAGTCGCGGCGGCTGATGCCGAGACATCAGTTTGCCGTTGCGGGTACGGTTCCAACATCCAAAGACAAAATCGGTGTCGAACTTCTGGCGATTGAGCTGACGCACTACGTCGGACGATGCTAAGGTGTCTCCGGAGTTCAAGAAGAGTACGTAGTCGCCATGCACGTGCGGCAAAGCCTTGTTCATGGCGTTGTAGATCCCCTTGTCGCGTTCGGAGTGGGAGTAATCGATTTGATCCTTGTAACGCTCAAGGATGGCGGGACTTTCGTCTTTCGACGCACCGTCGAGGACGATATATTCGAAGGAATCTCGCTCCTCCTGCTGAATCACGCTGCGGATGGTCTCCTCCAGTCCGGCAGCATTATTGAGGTTGATAGTGACAATACTAAGTAACATAGTTTACGTTTAATGTTGAATGGATCGTATAACGCGGCAGGGATTGCCCGCTGCAATGACATTGGCGGGGATCTCGCCGCAAACGACGCTTCCGGCGCCGATTACGCTGTTATCCCCGATTTTGCTTCCTTTGAGCACAATGCTCCGCGTGCCGATGAAGACGTTGTGCCCGATATGCACCGGGGCGCAACGTTTGTGGGACGAGTCGTGACGGAGTTCCGGATCTATCGGATGCCAATCGGAATCGGTGATCAAAACGTTGCCGCCGAGCAGCGTGTCGCTCCCGATGCTGATGTGCTGGAACGCGGATATTGTCGCTGAGGACATTCCGACGTTATCGCCGATTTCGATGCGCGCGCCGGCTGCATTGGTCGAAATCAGTGTGCGGCGCCCGATCCCTATATTGTTAGACTTAAAAGAGGAGTTGAGTAGACAATTCCGCCCCAATCGGATCGAAGAGTCGGGAACGCGCAGAAAATAGGGGCGCCCGGTGCACCGCGGCATATTGACCATGCGGATCCCCTTGAGTCCGGCGATGAGGTAGTTGGTCACAGAACACCACCATTGGTACACGTTATTCGTCCAGACACGCGCCTTGACGAACAACATAGCGATCGGATCATTGAATAGCTTCTCTAATTTAGTCATAGGGTTCTGTAACTTTAGCCATCAGGCGTCCTATTGAGTGGCCTGATAGATTTGTGTGTAGATCTGATGTAATTGTGCGGCGATGTGCTGCCGATCGTGTCGCCGTACTGCGGTGTCGCGTTCGGCGGCAGATAGTCGGCGGCAGAGTTCATCGTCCGATAGCAGCTCGCAAATATAGGCTGCCAACATCTCGACCTCTTCGAAACGGTACAAAAGTCCCGTCCGGCGATGTTCGATCAAGTCCGCCATACCTCCTACATTCGAGGCTACGATCGGCGTGCCCAAGAGTTGCGCCTCACAGACGGAGTTGGAACTATTCTCGATGGAGGAGGGGCTGACAAAGATTCGCGCCTGCAAATACTGTTCCCGCATCTGCTCCGCCGTGAGCCGTCCCAAGAAGTGTACATGGGAGCGTAGCCGATAGCGGTCGATCAGCTGACGCAAATAGGCACCATAGCTACGCCGTTTGTACCACGGCATTTGGCTGAGGTCGTCGCCCGCTACGTGTACCTGCAATTCCGGATAGGCGCGGAGCACGAGCGGTAGTGCCCGCAACAACTGATGTAGCCCCTTGATGGGATAGTTGGCTTGGCTGACAAAAAGTGTCGGCGTCGCAGCGCATCGGGAACGATCCCATGCGGCACCATAGAATTCTTGGCGTAACGGCTCTTCGCAGTGATAATAGCGCACATCGGGATGAAGCGCTTGACAATGTGCCCGATCCCAATCGGTGCGTCCGATGACGTTGCCAACACCGATAATCATGCGCTGTTCGGAGCGTCCGTGATCGCGGAACACTTTTTTGAGTTGGCAATAGGGTTCCCGTCGGATTAAGTCGCGCAGAGTGGTAGAGCGCAAGCGTTCCCCGGCAGAGATTCCGGCATAGAAATAGCGAGTATAAACCGACACCAATCCCTGAATAGAAAGCACGGCACACCGGGAATCTACCAAACGTAGAAAGTCAAACGAGTGAGGGTATTCCGACCCGTGGATGTGCACTACATTGGGCTGAACTTCCTGAATAATGCGGCGAAATAGCGTCGTCCGTTCTTGGGAAGTGGAGCGTTCGGGGAAGGCATAATGCCGATCGCCTTGAACCTCCTGCATCCGGAGCTCTGTCCCAAGATAGGGAGAGACGATAGTGAGGTGAAGATCCGGCGCATATAGGCGTAAACTTTCGCGATAAGCCGTGAGCCAGCCGCCTATCACAGGCGCCTCCTGTCCAAACGCCGCAGCAGCTTCAGGTAGGAGTATGTTGATCAGCCAAAGTACGTTCATTTTTGCCATGGCAATATGGGGACTTTTTCTTCGAAGCAAAGCGCCGAGATTTCGTCATCGCTTTTGCTGCAAAGAGATTTGTTATAACATACGGCTACCGCCATCCAGATCATGAATGTTTTGTTGTCGAATGCGTGTAGACCGAAGGGAAACATATCAATGATCTGTACCAAAGCAATCCAACCGCAAGCATGGCAGAGTTGGTTGTGGGCGCGCAGTCCTTTGACAACAGCGGTAATGAAAACCGCTAAATAAAGCACTAAGTAGACGATCCCTCCGTTCAAGATCCACTGGAGGTAGCCACATTCTATGGCACCGCGATCTTCTGTGCCTTCACCATCTACGCCGGGGCAATAGTAGGTGCCGAAGATGCCACGTCCCCAGATCCAGTCCGAAAGCTGATCCATATCCAAGGCAAAAGCCAAGAAGACTCCTTCGCGCGTATTTTCCGAGGCGCGTTGAGAGATAAGGGCAAATGCACCGCTGCTGTCCGTGACAAAGACAAAGATTGCTAAAATCATGAAAAGTACGGTGCAAACGATCAGGACAATGCGATTCTCCAGAGATTTGATCTTCGAACCGAAAAGATAGCTCAAACTACCGATCATGATATACAGGGCAATCGTCAACATTAGGTTGCGGCGCGCTGTGAGCGTAGCAACCCAAAAAGAGATGAATAGCGCCACAGCGGAGAGAATAATCATCTTCGAAGGGTGATATTTGTTGGTTAGGAAGATGAAAACGGCTGCGATAGCGTAAGACTCAAAGATGATCTGAATAAATCCAAATTGCCAAGCGAAGAACAAAGGGATGAGGCAAACAAAGAAATACCACCAATACGTGCGGTAGGCTACGGCAAAAAAACTCCGTAGCAACGACAACGTCGGAATGATCAGAAAGAAAAATCCCAAGTAGGGGAGGATCGTGAAGGTATAGAAGTAACTATAGAAGTCAAGCATCATTTCCGGCTTGGAATTGAAGTACATGAAGCAAAGCCATGCGATGAGCGGAAAAAAGACCGCACGTGAGGCAATGCTCTCCTTGCTGCGCTCGGTAAGTGCGCAAAAAAGGGCATAGAGGCAGGCTGGAACGCCAAACATGACTCCCAAACGATAGACGAAGGGAATCTCAATGTCATTGCCGCAATAGCCTACATTATAGATCATGAGACCGAACCAGAACCATTCCAACTTGCGGCTGAGGCTGTCTTGTTTGATTACTTGCTCCATATTCCTCTTTTACCTTTAAGAACTACGTTAATGTATTGCAGAGGTGCAAGAATAAGCCCGTTGAAGTTGGCGATGATTGAGGCAATCAAGATGCCCCATACTCCCACGGTTCCATAGGAACACAGTAGCCAGACCACGCCGACAAAGAGCAACGGAGATATTAAACTGGAGGTGAACTGTATGCGCAGTGCACCTATACCATTCACAAAGTAGCAGAAGATCGCCCCGAAGATATTGACGAGCATATAGACCAACATCCATGCCGACAGCGGCGCGGCGACGCTCACCTTGGAGTCCAGCCACGCGGCGTACACCCAATCGGCGCAAAGCAACATAATGCCACCTCCGACGGCTGTCAATGCCGCCAAGACGAGGTATTTCTTCGTCTCATGACGGATCCATGCCAAATCGCCCTTGGCGTAAGCATCTGTTACCGCCGACCAGAATGGTTGCAAGAGGATCATGAATCCCATGTTGAGCACGTTGAAATATTTATATGCAATGTTATACGCTGTGACATCTTCCATACTGAACAAACGTGCGATGAAGATATTCGCAGTTTGAAATTGAATGATGGCAGCGATCTGAATGACGAAGAATTGTGCCCCCATGCCGAAGAGACTGCGCGATTCGCGGAAATCGACCGTCTTGAGCGTTGGACAACAGTGACGGTAGCGCCCGCGAAAACAAAGAATCGAGGCGATCAGCCACACCACCAACGGGGGAACGCACAAGCCTATGGCAAGCCACGTCAGTGATCCCTCCACGGAACGCTTAAATATCCACAGCATCGGTAGCGTGAGCAGTTGTCCGATGAATTCCACGCTCGCAGAGAGTGCAGGACGTTGATCTGCCAACATAATCATGCTCAGAATGCGTAATACAAAGGTCACGCAGAAATAGACGATCAAAATGGCTGCCGCCACCTGCAAATCGCTTTCGTAGCCCGCATCGATCTTGAGTACCTCCGAAAGTTGAACGGAGTGTGCCAAGAGGAGCAAAAGCAACATTACGCCACCAAAGATAAGTCCTAAGATGGCGTATGTTGTGCTGACGTAAGTGTGTGCCTTCTGTGCATTATGTTCGGCAAAGGCGATCGCCAATTTGTTGCGAAGTCCGTTGCAGAATCCGATATCAAAGAAGCTCATCCATGCCACGATGGAACTGATCGTAAGCCAGATGCCGTATTGTACCGGTTGCACGAAATCGATCGTCAGAGGCACTACCACCAACGAACAGAGGATGCTGCCCACTTTCACCAAGACGGAGCCAAGAATATTCTGGTTGAGCCTTGCCGAGCGACTTTCCCCCGAAAAGCTGTTCTTCCAGTGTTTCAGGTTCATCCAATGTTCTTTTGTGACCGGTTGAGCAATAAGATCGGCGACGGTACCGCCTCCGCCTCAATCAGACGTGAGGTATAGTAGACCGATTGTTTGGTGCTTTGATTTTCGGTGAAAACAAAGTAAGTATTGTCAGCCTCCTTGAAGAGCGGCAACGTATCGGGATATTCGTTGAGCGCCGTCGTGTCGATCACGATGGCATCGAACTCTTGACGCAGCGACGCCAACAATTTGCCCCATTGCGGCGACTGTAAGAGGTCTGTGGGACGTGTCACTTGGCTCAGCCCGTCGGTAGCAGGCAAAAGCGCCAAATTTGGCTCCGAAGCGGAACGGAGCAGCTCCGAAGCGGCGATGGTCTTGCCGTTTTGCAAGAGGTAAGCCAACGTGTGCTCTTTTTGAGTGTGTCCTTGTGTTGTCGCACCCAAAATAGAATAGCGCAAGTCTGCATCTAACAAGAGTGTGCGTCGATGCGAGCCGGCGATGGCTTTGGCCAAATGGTAGGCATGCTTGCTCTTGCCCGTAGAGCGGTCGATGGAGGAGAATAGGACAACAGTCGCTTCGCCCTCTTTCCAGTGGATCGAAGAACGCAAACTGTTCAAATCGTTCTCATATTGCGGATCTTGTTCATCCAAAGTGTTGTCTGCTTCGGAGGCAAGGGCGTAGATAGGCAATTCTCTCAGTTCTTGTGACAAGTCGAATGCCGATTCGATGCGCGGCTTGACGGCGCGGTGTACTCGCAGGTAGAGCACGGGCAATAGGAGCGCTACGAGCAAAGCACCCGCCAAGACGATCTTTTTCTTCGGCGAAGCAGGTTCGACGGAGGCATATGCGCGATCCACGATCTGAGTTTTGGGTGCAGAGGCATCCAAATTCATATCGTTGTTGGCTTGCTGCTGCAAGAGATAAATGTACATAGTATTGGTCACTTGCATGCTTCGGCTCATACCGTAGAACTCGCGCTCAACGGTCGGGGTGCTCTTCATCTTGTCGATCATCTTATTCTCGTCGGCGTAGTATTCCTGAAGGTTCTTTTCGACGATCTTGCGCATATCGGCGAGGGAGATAATCAATGTTTGGCGTGAAGCCTCCAATTCATCATTCAGACGGATCACTGCGGGGTTGTCCGGACGAGAGGAACGCAACAAAGTTTGGCGGCGTGTCAGCAAACCGTTGTAGCTGTTCAACGCACCGCTCATTTCGCCGTTCGTCGCGCAGAGACTTACCGGGATCAAGGCGTCTTTGTTCTCCGGATCTTTGATGAAGTCTTGCGTCGTGCGGATGATGGCTAATTGTTCCTCTGCGTACAAGCGACGTTGCTTGATGTCGGTACTGTTTTCGAGCATCGCCTTCAGCTCGGTGCCGATGTCGGTGATGTCGTGTTCCTTCTTGTAGGCTTCCAACTGAAGATCCTGCTCTGTCAGTTCGTCCTTCAACAAGGCAATGCGCTTTTCCAAGAATTGTGACATGCGGCTTGCGTCGCGATTTTTCTCATCCAAACTGTATTCGTTGTAACGATCTACCATGGTGTTGAGGATCGTCTTGCCACGATCCTTGTCCGTGTCGCGGAGTAAGAGCACCATGACGTTCGACTTCTTGCTGGCAAAGTCGACGTCCAATTTTTTCTGGTACATCTCTGTCGTCGAGGGATAGCCGCTGTAATTGATGTGCAGTGTCAACTTCTTGTTGGGCTTGAGGTACTGCGTCTTTTCGAGTGTAAATGTCCCGAACGTTGTTTCTACCGTCATCGGGAGTTCTCCCTTCAGATCTGCCAATGTGACCTTGCGGTGTTTGATTTTGGTCGTGGCGCGCACTGAGGCGATGCCTTGCTTGTCTACCTTCACCTTGAAGTCGATCGGGAAGCTCAAAGTATCTGCGATGGCGGGATTTTCGGCAATGAGACGGATCGGCGTCTCGCGGAAGTAGTATTGTTTGCGCAGGAACTTACGCTGCATATAGTTAATGTTGAGCTGCAACTCCTGAACAGTGGCATAGATGGTGCTGTAGGATCCCAAAATCACGATTTCGTCATCAACGGCTGTGCCACCCATACCCAATAGATCTCCATACGACGATCCGCGCATCATGGCACTCATCATGCCCATGCTGGATGAGGAAGTCTCGTCTTTGACCAATACCGAAGCCGAGATGTTGTAGGTCGGGTTCTTGATCAACAAGAAAGCAACCGCCAAGACCATACAGCCTGCGATTGAGAGTGCAAAGAGTTTCCAATTCTTCAGATACAAACGGATGAGCCGCTTCAGTTCCGGTTGTGCGATGTATTTCATAGAGGTGAATAACTTACAATAATGATTTTCGTGTATTATTTGATGAGCAACGCAATGCCCAAAGAGGCAATGACTGAAACCAAGCTGACGATCGTCGATGTCAAAGAGAGGTTGTATTGCTTCATTGTGTCATATTTCGCCATCTTGCGACGTACTCTGATCGGTTCCACGTAGACGACATCGTTTTGTTGCAAGTAGAACTCCGGCTGAGAGAGGGTCTCAGCCTTAGTCAGATCTATGCGAAAATACTTTGTTCCCTCGTCGGTTTCGCGAATGACGAGGATGTTATCGCGCTGTCCGTAGAGTGTTAAGTCGCCACACATGGCGATCAGCTCCGCCAACGTCGTGCGATCTTTGTTGAGCTGATAATAGCCCGGCGCGTTGACTTCGCCCAAGACGCTGATGTGGTAGCCGTCAATGAGCACTTGAACCTGCGAATTGGGGGCGTAGTCACCGATCTTCTGCTCTAATTCCTGTGCCACGAGGCGAGGTAGCTTATTGTGTACATAAATCTTGCCCAACACGGGGAACTTGATATAACCATCTTTGTCTACGCGGTAGGTCTGCAACAATGGGCTGGACTGCAAATTGATGTCCGCCGACTCCTGAAAGGTTGCTGCGGGGAGATTGAAGGCAGCCACCGCCGTGAGATCTATGTTTGACACACGGATGATCAGATCATTGCCCGGAACGATCACTTGCTCGTGATTTCCCTGTTTAGGATTCGTGTAGATGGCAGATTGATCTATGTCCTGAAAGTAGGAGACGGTATTTTGTGTGCTTTTGCAGGAGGTCATGCAGCAAACCATGATGCACAAGCCTGCCAAGTAGTGGCTGATTCTTCGCTTCATTAGATTACAATTTGTAGATTTTTATATGTAGATAACGTCTGTTATTCATGATTATTGCCACGGCATGTCGAAAAAAAAACAAATGGATGCCTTTGCCGAGGCGTTTTGTCCTGTCGTCCTTCCTTGTTCCGTCGTTCAAAAGCTGAACGAATAGCTCGCCTCGTCCGGCGTCACCGTCAAGCGGCAGAGAGCCCCCTCTACGAGCGGCGCGTTCTCCGTGACGTGTCCGATGGGGGCACCGCAGAGCACGGGGATGTTCGGGGCGGCGGATGCGATGATGTCGCGGATGTTCTCGATCATACTGACCGGCATTTGGGGATCTTCGGTATAGTCGGTGAATTGTCCCACGATGCAACCCCGCAGCTGTTGCAGTGCGCCGCACAGACGCAGCGTCTGCATCATGCGGTCTACCTTGTAGGGCGACTCTCCAATATCTTCGACGAAGAGGATAGCTCCTCGATAATCGAAGTCGAAGCCCGTCCCATGCAGCCCGGAGAGCACCGAGAGATTGCCGCCAACCAATCGTCCCTCGGCTACTCCCGGACGATTGCAGGGGTGTGGCGTCACGTGGACGGAGGGTAAAGTCGAAGGCTCCTCCAACCACGAGCGGAGCGTCAACGTCGTCGGGTGATTCGGGGCTTCACCCAAATGTTTCGTCATGGGGGCGTGGAGCGAGCGCACACCGGCGCGTTGCCACAAGGCGTGCAACGCCGTGATATCGCTATAGCCCACCAACCATTTTCCGCTGCTCGCAATCAGTTCAGTCGGAATTTGATCCAAGATTTGCATACATCCGTACCCGCCGCGGCTGCACCACAGGATGTCGATCTCAGGATCTTCCAAAGCGGCGCGGAGGTCTGTGGCACGCGCTTCGGGGGGCGCCGCATAACGTCCGTATTGCCCCAAGGCGTGAGGTGCGATGGACACATGATGCCCCCACTCGGAAAGGGTTGCGATGCCGCGGTGCACCACCTCAGCGTCGATACTTCCGGCGGGGGATAGAATACATATATTTTTGTTTCTCATTATTGAATGGATACAACCTATTCGTTACAGGCGTGTCGTGACCCGACGCAGCATCTCGTCTTTCCACGGCTTGAAGTCGCCCGCCAAGATGTGCTGTCGCGCCTCGCCTACCAACCACAAATAGAACGATAGATTGTGAATGGAGGCAATCTGCAACGCCAAAAATTCCTGCGCATGGAAGAGATGTCGGAGGTATGCTTTCGTATAGAGTCGGTCTACGTCGCAGGGACCGTCTTCCTGAATCGGACTGAAGTCGTTCGCCCATTTCGCATTTTTCATATTCAAAATGCCATGTTTCGTGAAGAGCATTCCGTTTCTGCCGTTTCGGGTGGGCATTACGCAGTCGAACATATCGACGCCGCGTTCAATTCCCTCCAAGATGTTGGCCGGTGTGCCGACCCCCATCAGATAGCGGGGCTTGTCCTTGGGCAGGATCTCGTTCACCACCTCGATCATCTCGTACATCTTCTCGGTGGGTTCACCCACGGCGAGACCGCCGATGGCATGGCCGTCGCAGCCTTTGGATGCCACATTTTCGGCAGCACGGCGACGCAAGTCCGGGTAGACACACCCTTGAACGATCGGGAAGAGGCACTGGCGATAGCCATACAAACCCTCTGTCTCGTTGAAACGCTTCAGACAGCGATCTAACCAGCGTTCGGTAAGTCCGAGCGACTTCTTGGCGTACTCATAATCTGCCGTTCCGGGAGTACACTCGTCGAATGCCATCATAATGTCGGCACCGATGACGCGCTCGATATCCATCACACGCTCCGGTGTAAACAGATGCTTCGAACCGTCGATGTGTGAGCGGAAAGTTGCTCCCTCCTCAGTCAACTTGCGGTTGGATGCCAGCGAGAACACTTGGAATCCGCCACTGTCGGTCAGGATCGGACGATCCCAACTGTTGAACTTATGCAAGCCGCCGGCTTGCTGCAAGATCTCCAAGCCCGGACGCAAATAGAGGTGGTAGGTATTGCCCAAAATAATCTGAGCTTTCACCTGCTCTTTCAGTTCCGTGAAGTGTAGACACTTGACGCTTCCCACGGTGCCTACCGGCATGAAGATGGGAGTCTGAATATCGCCGTGATCCGTATGGATAACGCCGGCGCGTGCCCACGAATTGGGGTCGGTATGTTCGAGAGTGTAGGTCATACGATGCGATTAAGAATGATGATATTTTTAGGAATGTTATGTCTGAATTTTAAGAACGCTTGCCGCGAGCTGCAACATATTCGATTACGACCACCACAGCAAAGCCTACGAGTGCCAAGAGCACCGCCGGCAACACCTGCGCGTTGGGCGCGATATTAACTTCGACGAGCGGCTTGATTTCGCCGTGACTATTGACGTACGTCTCGACGACCTCTTTCCACGGCCAAATCTTGTTCAAAGATCCGAACATGAATCCGCCGAGCAACGCAATCGTGAGATCGTGCCAGCGAGAGAGTAGCCAAACCAGCAGATTGCTGAACGACACGATGCCAATCAGTGCGCCTACGGCAAAAGTGGCTACAATCAGCAGATTCGCCCCCGGATCCACTCCGGAGATGATGTTCTTCACCGTCTCCATGATGTAGGAATATTTACCCATCAGGAGGAGGATAAAGCTGCCGCTGATGCCCGGAAGGATCATGGCGCAGATAGCGATGGCGCCACAGAGAAAGATAAACCACAGCCCGTTAGGAGTCTCGGCGGGGGTGGCTGCCGTGATCAAGTATGCGGCAATCGTACCGATGGCGAACGCCACCCAACGATCCCAACTGCGTTGCTCGATCGTGCGGCATACGGTGACAGACGAGGCTAATACCAAGCCGAAAAAGAACGACCAAAGCAATACCGGCTCGTGATCCAAGAGGTAGGTGATCGCCTTGACTAAGGCGACGATGCTAAATAAGATTCCGCACAACAAACTGAATAGAAAATTGCCGTTGATGGATTTCCAAAACGCGCGGAACGAACCGGTGAATAACAGTCGAAGGGCTTTGCGGTCGATGCACTTGATCGAATAAATCAGCTCCTCGTAGATGCCGGAGATAAAGGCGATTGTACCGCCGGAAACTCCCGGTACTACGTCAGCGGCGCCCATGCAAACACCCTTGACGGCAAGCATGGCGTAATCTTTCAGTGTACGTCTCATGTATCAAAGTCTATAGATAATAGTATGCTTTATTTTCTCGTGAAATTATTCCTCCAAGAGGTCTTCTCGGTCGATCGACTCGAAATAGCTCTCGACCAGCGAACGGACATGTGGTTGCTCGATCTTGCTGAGCGGCAAGAGCTTTTTGTAGACCTCGAATGCCTCCTCATTGTGTTCCGTCAGTCGGAGCAACTCCGCCTTGGCGAATAGCGCACCCTGATGGTCGGGATTGATGCTGAGCAGATCGTCGACAGCCGTCATAGCCTCCTCGAAGCGGTGCATCTGGAGCAATAGGTTCAGACGCATCGAGGCGATATCTTCGCGCCCGGATTCCACCAAATGGCCGTTTTCGCAGACAGTCAACGCCGCCGGAAGGTCGCCCTTCAGCAGATAAGCCGAAGCCAAACGAATATAATACTCCCCCATGCGCGGATGACGCAAAATCAGCTTGTTCAGGCAGTCTATGGCCTCGTCTTCCTCGTTCTCGTGGAGGCAGCTCTGCGCCAAGATCTCGTAGATAGAATCCAACTGCTGTTCTTGCTCCTCGATCGGTAGATCGTTCTGGCGGTGCACATGGATCTTGCCCTCGCGAATGTCGCGCAGTACGCGGAAGTCCTCGATCGTGCGGGGATGATTCTCTTGTTCCGAATAAATAAATCCGCGGAGGAAACGCAACATTAAGTCGTTCGGCTCGATTGCCAAACCGTAGTCGCACGCTTTGAGACACTCTTCCAGACGGTTCATGTTGTAGAGGCAGCGCGCCATCAGTTGCCAACCGTCCAAGCTGTACGCATCTCGGTCGAGCGCCCGGTTCAAGACTTGGATCGTCTCGTCGGTATAATACTCCATCTCGATCAGTAGCGAGGCGATGTCTCGTAACGTCGCGGTATCATTCGGCGCGAGTGCTGCCAAGCGGATCAGCGACTGACGCAGAATCTCCTTGGGTAGGAGGTCGTAGGCACTGTTCAGCTGCTCCCACACCTGATCGGCGGTCAAGATCTCCTCTTCGATCCCATGTAACAGGTATTCGCACGCCTCGGTATAATGATGCTGGCGTAACGCGAGTGAGAAACACAAGTCGGCAGTATTGGCCATCCCATCGTCGCGATAGGGTGCCAACATCTGTTCCGCCTCGTCTAACTTGCCGGTATCTATCTTCACCAAAATGGAGAGCTTGATCAGCTGTTCGCTGTCGGGATTCTGTGACAAGCCGAAGCGCACGGCGCGTTCAGCCTCTTCGTATTTCATGTCGTCCTCGAAATCGAATACGATGTCCTCGATCTCCCAGTCTTCAAAATGCGTGAAGCGACCCGTAGCGAGTTGCTTCACGTATTTATGATATGCTTTTGATTTCTGCATTCTTAATTATTTAGAATCTCGGAGCAGGGTAGTTCGGTTGAATACCAAGTGCTCCGGTGTAGAATCCTCGTCCACGCAGTAGTAACCGATGCGTTGGAACTGGAATTTTGCCCCCTTCTCTGCTACCGTCTGAACGAACGGCTCCACATACGCTTCGGGCAAGATAACTTCCGACTCGGGATTGAGCAATTCGTGGAAGTCGCGTTCGTCGCTCGACGGATCTTCGACCGTGAAGAGGTTGTTGTAGTTGCGCACCTCTACCGGAATGGCGTGACGAGCGGAAACCCAGTGCAATGTGCCTTTCACCTTGCGGTTAGCTCCCTCCATGCCGCTGAGCGTATCGGGATCGTAGGTGCATTGAATCTCTGTGATCTTGCCGTCGGCATCTTTAGTTACGCCGACACATTTAATAATATAAGCACCTTTGAGACGCACTTCGCGGTCGATAGTCAGACGGAAGAACTTCTTGTCTGCCTCTTCGCGGAAGTCTTCGCGCTCGATGTACAGCTCGCGGCTGAAGGGCATCTGGTGTACGCCAGCATTTGGATCCTCCGGATTATTTTCCATCTCGACCTGTTCTACCTTGTCTTCGGGATAGTTCGTGATCACCACTTTCACCGGATCGACAACGCCCATGACGCGCGTAGCCTTCTTGTTCAGATCCTCGCGAACGGCGTGCTCCAACAGGTTGATGTTGATCATCGCGTCGAACTTGGTATAACCGATGCTCTTGATGAAGTTCTTGATCGCCTCCGGAGTGTAGCCACGGCGACGCAAGCCGCAGATGGTAGGCATACGGGGGTCGTTCCAAC
>CAZGZL010000033.1:0-17665 GCA_964530595.1 uncultured Prevotellaceae bacterium
GAACCACAATCTGACGCTCTAACCAACTGAACTACATCCACCATGTAGCAATCTTATTGGATTGCGGGTGCAAAGATATAGGGTTTTGCAATACCGTCCAAATCTTACAGCAGAAAAATTGCGTGTTTCCCCTAAAATTGTCTTGTTTTAGCATTTTGAAGCATCGCAAAGCCTGTTTTAAGCCTGTTTTTGTGGCGAAGGACGTCCTAACGGGACGGCGCAATCATCTCGTTTATTTCTTGCGCCCACGTTGCGTTTTGCGGTTCTCCTAAGAGATGAAAGGAATGTTTTCAACCCATCTCCGCCGAAAATCCGCCGAATCATACCCCATCCAGATGAATCTATATCCCCGACCGATTCTTGTGCGCACTCCGCTGAATAGCATAGAAAGAGAGCATTGGAACCCTCGTGATCGGGAGGACGGCGTTGCTAAAGGGGTGGGAGCTTTCGGTTGCACGAAAAGGTAGCGTAGAGTCGCTGAAAAATAAATGTTTGCCGTTTTTTTCGATGCGGAGAGAACGCCTTACACATTTATTCCCTATATTTGCCACGAAACTACAAAACATGATATTTGGTAAGTTATTGACCTTCTCCATGAAACCCTCGTACCTAATTCCTTTGTGTCTCCTATTAACGGCGTGTACGCAGCCGCCTAAACAAAACCTCAGAACACAACCTTGGGAAGTGACGATCCCCATCCAAGATACCTCCGCACAAGCACCCCGTTTTGTGCGTATTCAAGCCGTCTCCAGTCATATTCTTCGCGTCACCGCCACGCGCGAAGATACCTTTGCCGTCGATCGCAGTCTCATCACCATGCCGGTGGGAGAGCGCCCTAACCTCTATCTATTGGACGACGGACAGGATTACATCGTCTACTACTACACTCCGGACAAAGAATTGCATAGCGCACAGGTGAACAAGCGAAGTGGCGCCATCACCTTCGCCCATCACACCGTCTTTGACGAACGTGCGGGCGAAGTGATCCCTGTATGTAGGATGGAGGCGCCGGTCTTTGCCCCTTACGTCGCCGATGGCAAAGAGGAATGGAGCATCGCTCAAACCCTCAGTACGGGGGACGAAGAATGTCACTTCTATGGACTCGGACAACATCAGTCCGACGAATGGGATTATGGCGACAAGGAGGAGGAGCTGTACCAATATAATACCAAGGTGAGCATCCCCATGATGCTTTCTACTTCCCATTTCGCCCTCTTGTGGGACAGCTATTCCTACGGACGGTGGGGACACGCTACTCCCTATGCCCCGTTGAACGTAGACTTCGATCTGAAAAGCTCTTATGGAACGGCGGGCGCTCTGACCGGGCGTTATGTAGCGGACGATGGTTCCGTGTTGGTGCGTGCCGAGGCGGATCTGTGCTATGATGACATCTTTTCGATCCGAAATTTGCCGACAAACATCGCTTTGCAGAAAGCTCAAGTGACCTACGATGGCTGGCTCTTGCCGCACCATAACGGCATAGAGCAATTCAGCCTCTATTATGCCGGATATATGCAGGTCTATATGAACGACAGCCTCGTTGTCCCCGAACGGTGGCGCGCGGCGTGGAATCCCAATACCTACAAGTTCTCCCTCCCCGTCGACAGTCTACGCCCCATTCATCTGCGCATTGAATGGCGTCCCGACGGTGGAATCTCCTATTGCGCCTTGCGCGGCAAGTATCTGCCTCCGGCGGATCGCGCTGTGGGCTGTGAACAACGTGCTCACACTTTCTGGCAGGAGATGTCGCCCGAATTAGACTACTATTACATCGAGGGGGCAAAGAGTGACAGCCTTATTGCCGGTTATCGCACTCTCACCGGTTGCGCTCCCATCATGCCCCGTTGGGCGTTGGGTTATTGGCAAAGTCGTGAGCGTTACAAGACGCAAGCAGAACTTCTGGAGACTTTGCGCGAATTTCGACGCCGAAACTTCCCCATCGACAATATCGTGCAGGATTGGAGCTACTGGGAGGAGGATGCGTGGGGGAGCCATGAGTTCGATACACAGCGTTTCCCCGATCCCAAGGGAATGGTTGATAGTATTCATGCCTTGCACGGTCGTTTCATGATCTCGGTATGGCCTAAGTTCTATGCTTCGACGGAACACTTTCAAGAGTTCGACCGCCAAGGGTGGATCTATCGGCGTGCTATCGAAGACAGCATACGCGACTGGATCGGTCCCGGCTATCTCGGCTCGTTCTACGACGCCTACAGTGCCGGCGCACGTCAACTCTTCTGGCAACAGATGTACGAACACCTCTATCCCCTCGGCGTCGATGCGTGGTGGATGGATGCCTCCGAACCCAATGTGCGCGACTGTACACCGTTGGCGTATCGCAAAGCCCTCTGTGGTCCGACGGCATTGGGACCTTCGGACGAGTATTTCAATGCCTATGCCCTGATGAACGCCCAAGCCATCTACGAGGGGCAGCGGAGCGTCGATCCGGATCGACGCGTCTTCCTGCTGACCCGCTCCGGTTTTGCCGGTCAGCAACGCTACAGTACCGCCACTTGGAGTGGTGATATCGCCGCTCGGTGGGAGGATCTGCAGGCGCAAATCACGGCAGGTTTGAACTTCAGCGTCAGTGGCGTCCCCTATTGGTCTATGGACATCGGAGGTTTCAGTGTCGAGAACCGTTTTGTGCAGGCGCAGAAAGAGTTCGATCGCACCGGCTTCGAATCTGCCGACCTGCGCGAGTGGCGCGAGTTGTACACGCGCTGGTTCCAGTTTGGCGCATGGGTGCCGCTGTTCCGCAGCCACGGGCAGTACCCTTGGCGCGAACCGTGGAATGTAGCGCCGGAGTGGTCGCCCACCTACAAAGCTCTCCTCGCGGCAACACAGATGCGCTACGCCTTGATGCCCTACCTCTACAGTCTCAGCGCACGTGTCCATGAGGATCATTACACCTTGATGCGTCCCCTCTTCATGGACTTCGACGGAGGCAATGCCGCGGACAACCGTAGCATTGAGGCGGTGCACGACCAGTATATGTTCGGACCCTCCGTCATGGTTTGCCCGGTCTATCGCTACGGCGCACGTACTCGCGAGGTGAAGTTCCCGCAGGGACATACGTGGTACGATCTGCGCACCGGCGCTGTCGCAGCCGACACGCATGGGGTGGACTCCGTGCCCCCGCAGACTGTGGCAGCTCCCTATGACTACATCCCGCTGTTCGTTCCCGACGGCAGCATTCTCCCCACCGGCGCGGCGGTGCAATACAGTGACGAGCGTCCCATGGAGGAGCTGACCCTCTATATCTATGCCGGCAGCGACGGGACATTCACCCTCTACGATGACGACGGTGTTACCTACGCCTACGAACAGGGCGCTTGCTGCCACATTCCCCTCGTATATGACGACACCGAACGCACCCTGACCATCGGGGAGCGCGAAGGCTCTTATCCGACGATGCCTACCGAGATTACCTTCCACCTTCGTTACATCACTCCGCAGCAACCGATTCCCTTCGGCGACCAGCGCCCGACATCTACAGTGCGCTACACCGGGACTCCGCTTACGGTACAGTTGACGGAATAAAAAACTCCGGGACGCAAACACCCCGCTACAGGTATCAGAAAGAGAGAAAAGAAGTGATAAATTTTGTGATTCGTATGAATCAAAGTATATTTGCCCGCTCAATGTAAATTATTTATGCCAACCATATCAGAACGTGGCATACAAATGCCGCAATCCCCAATCCGGAAGCTCGTTCCTCTGGCCAACGCCGCCAAAGCGCGCGGCGTTAAGGTATATCACCTCAACATCGGCCAGCCCGACCTTCCGACCATGAAGGCAGGTCTCGACAAACTGAAACATATTGATCGCAAGATCCTCGAATATAGTCCCAGCGAAGGTATCTATTCCCTCCGCGAGAAGCTCGCCGGCTATTACCACCGCTTCAACATCAATGTCGGAGTGGAAGACATCATCGTGACGACGGGCGGCTCCGAAGCGGTGCTCTTCGCCTTTATGTCTTGTCTCGATCCGGGCGACGAGATCATCGTTCCCGAACCTGCGTATGCCAACTACATGGCTTTTGCCATCGTAGCGGGTGCCGTCATCAAATCCATTCCGTCGAGCATCGAAGAGGGCTTTGCCTTGCCTCCGATGGAGAAATTTGAAGAGCTGATCACTCCGCGTACCAAGGGAATCTTGATCTGTAATCCCAACAATCCGACAGGATATCTCTATACCAAGAAGGAGATGGAACAGTTGCGCGACATCGTGGCGAAACATGATCTCTATCTCTTCTCTGACGAGGTATATCGCGAATTCTGCTACACCGGAGCTCCCTATATCTCTGCCTGCCACTTGGAGGGCATCGAGCAGAACGTTATTCTGATTGACTCCGTGTCGAAACGCTACAGCGAGACCGGTATTCGTGTCGGTTCTATCGTCACCAAGAACGCCGCTGTTCGTCAGAGCATCATGAAGTTCTGTCAGGCGCGTCTCTCTCCGCCGTTGATCGGACAGCTCGTCGCAGAGGCCTCTATCGACGCCGATGACGAGTACATGCTCGAGACCTACAATGAATACGTTGAACGCCGCAAATTCCTCATCGACGGCATCAACCGCATTCCCGGCTGTTATTCCCCCATTCCGATGGGTGCATTCTACACCGTGGCACGTCTCCCGGTAGACGACGCCGAGAAGTTCTGTGCTTGGTGCTTGGAGAGCTTCGAATACGAGGGCGCTACCGTGATGATGGCTCCCGCGTCAGGCTTTTACGTGACTCCCGGCTTGGGACGCAACGAAGTACGCTTGGCGTATGTTTTGAACAAAAAAGATCTGCGCCATGCGTTGATCGTCTTAGCCAAGGCGTTGGAGGCTTATCAGGCCTTGCAGAAATAAATAGATTGTAGCGTGTCGTTAGCTTATTTCATAGCTCGTCGCATACACTTCGCTCGCGAAGCCGATGCTTCACAGCGCGTATCACCGCCCGCCATCCGCATTGCCATTGCCGGCATCGCCCTTGGTCTGGCGGTGATGCTGCTCTCTGTGGCGATCGTAGTCGGCTTCAAACAGGAGGTGCGGCGCAAGGTCATAGACTTCAGCGCCCACATGCAGGTGCAAGCCATGACCGCTAACCTCACGTACGAGACCGCTCCGATTGTAGTCAGCGATTCGCTGCTCGCCCTGCTTCGCGCCGTGCCGAGCGTCGCAGAAGTACGTCCTTACGCCACGAAACCGGCGGTGCTCAAGACCTCTGACGACTTCCTCTCGGTGGCGGTCAAGGGGATCGAAGGCTCTGAGGTCGGTGACGGCGTGGAGGGGTGTCAGGACTTCTTTGCCCGCAATCTCTGCGCCGGCGAATGTCCCCGTTATGCCCCTTGGGGCAACGACTCGCTGCGTGACGATGAGGCACCTTCGACGGAGATCATGATCTCTCGGATCATTGCCGACCGTTTGCAGCTCTCTGTCGGCGATGCGGTGCAACTCTACTTTATCCGTTCTGAGGCGGGAAGCGACTTTGCGTGGGGGAGTGGCAAGACTACCATCAAGGCGCGTCGTGTTTCCGTCGCCGGCATCTACGAGAGTCACTTCAATGAATACGATCGCCAGTTCATCGCCGCCGATCTGCGCCTCTTGCAGCAGGTAGGGGGCTGGGCGGACGATGAGGTCAGCGGTCTGGAGCTTCGCGTCCGAGACTTCGACCGTTTGGACGAGTCTTATGCAGAGACCGCCGAGGCGTTGGGGGGCTATGCCGATCGCAACGATGAGGTTTATTATCTTCGCACCGTCAGGCAGTTGAACCCACAGATCTTCGGTTGGTTGGATCTCCTCGACACCAATGTCTGGGTGATTCTGATCCTCATTGCCTGCGTCGCCGCCTTCACCATGATCAGCGGTCTGCTCATCATCATCTTGGAACGCACTCGCATGATCGGCATCCTCAAAGCTTTAGGCTACGATAACCGCGGGCTGCGTGAGGTATTCCTCTATATCGCCCTCTTCTTGACCGGCAAAGGTTTGCTTTGGGGCAATGTCATCGGCTTGGCGCTCTGCTACGTCCAAGACCGTTGGCACTTACTGCGCCTCGATCCCGAAAACTACTATTTAGAGTGGGTGCCCATCAGCCTGCAAGCGTGGCAAGTGGTCGCGATCAACGTGGGTACGGTGGCGCTGACGTTGCTCGTCTTGGTCGGTCCGACAGCGATCATTGCCAAAATCAGCCCGACACGTGCCATTCAAGCCGATTAAGCTTCACTTTGATGCGCAAAAGCGCCCCGATATTTGCATATCTGAATAGAGCTGATTATCTTTGCCCTTAACGAACAATCTTCCCATTTGGAGCCTGCCTCTTGGTAGGCTACTCCAGATCATTAAAACACCCCTATTCTATGAAAATCTCTACGTTGTTTTCTGCCGCCCTTGTCGCTGCGGCGGGTCTGTTGACCGCTTGCACCGCTTCCGACAGCTCCTGCTGCGGCACGAATGACTTAGCTCGTTACACACAAGATCTTCCCTTTGAATTCCCCGAACCACAGCGTCCGTCGTTCCCGGATCTGCGCGCCTCCATCGTCAACTACGGAGGTGTTGGAGACGGTGTGACAGACAACAGTGCGGCGTTTGCACGTGCCATGCAGGAAATCTCTGCTGCAGGCGGCGGGCACCTTGTCGTCCCCGGTGGCGTATGGTACACCGGTCCGATTACCTTTGCTGATCACGTCGATTTGCATTTGGAGGAGGGGGCGATCATCCTCTTTTCCGACAACTTCGATGATTATCCGATTATCGAGACTACTTTCGAAGGCTTAGACACACGCCGCTGCATCTCGCCTCTGAATGCCGAGGGTAAGAGTGACATCGCCATCACCGGTTTCGGAACGATCGATGGCAATGGCGATGCATGGCGTTGGGTCAAGAGAAGCAAGCTGACCGATGCACAATGGCAGGCGTTGTTAGCGCGTGGCGGTTGCGTCAACGAGTCGGAAGATATCTGGTTCCCCACCGAAGCGGTGCGCAGCGCCTATGAGCGAGCCGACATGAATGTCGTGCGCGGTGTCGAGAGCGAGGAGGAGTGGCAAGCGCTACGCGATTACCTCCGCCCCGTCCTTCTGTCGTTCCGCAACTGCCGCAACGTGTTGCTCGAAGGTGTTTGCTTCGAGAACTCTCCGGCGTGGAACCTACACCCCTTCCTCTGCGAGAATATCATTATAAATAATGTGATGGTCGTGAATCCTTGGTACTCCCAGAACGGCGACGGACTGGACTTGGAGTGTTGCCGCAATGCCCTGATCGTGAACAGCAAATTTGATGTCGGAGACGATGCCATCTGCGTGAAGTCAGGCAAGGATGAGGACGGTCGGCGTCGTGGTGTCGCGTGTGAGAATGTCGTCGTGGATGGTTGTTCCGTCTATCATGGACACGGCGGCTTTGTCGTAGGCTCCGAAATGTCGGGCGGCGTGAAGAACGTCTCGGTACGCAACTGCACCTTCCTCGGTACAGACGTGGGCTTGCGTTTCAAGTCTACCCGTGGACGCGGTGGCGTCGTAGAGAACATTTACATTGACAACATCCAAATGATCAATATCCCGACGGAGTGTTTGCTCTTTGATCTCTATTATTCCGGCAAATCCGCTTCGGAGATGTTGGCAGAGGGCAATGTGACGCCCCAAGAGGAGAGCATCCCCGAAGTGAGCGAAGAGACTCCCTGTTTCCGCAATATCTACATCAGCCGCATCCGTTGCCGCAACGCACGCCGGGCTATGTACTTCAATGGTCTGCCAGAGATGCCGATTACCAACATCAATGTCAAAGATGCGCAGATCTCCGCTACCCTCGGCATTGAGTTGTGCGAAAGCGATGGCGTGCGCTTGGATAGCGTACAGGTAACGGTCGCCGAAGGTACTGCCCTGAGCCTGACCCATGTCAAGAATTTCGAGGCGTCGAACTTCGCATTCAAGGATGAGACAACGCACGGTCAAATGGAAATAAAGAACCTGCAATGTAATGAATGTAATGAAACAAAAACCATAAATTGAAAATACAGAGATGCAAAACATGGTATATAAGACCCTGCTCGGCGCCTTCCTCATAGGGGCGCCCGTTTTCGCCGGGGCGCAAACGGCAGCTATGCCGGAGATGCAGCACGTGGCTACTGCCGCACAGTTGCAGCTGACAGAACAGGCGTTGAACGCCGCTCTGAGCAAAAATCAAAAAATCTCGTTGAAGTTGACCAACCCCAACGCACACGCCGTGAAAGATGCCGCCGTGTGTGTGGCACTTCCGGCTGGAACCCCCTACAAGAGCGCTACTGTGCGTCTCAAGGGCAAGGAACTCCCCTCGCAGATGGATGACCTGAACGGCGATGGCGTCAAGGACGAATTGGCTTTTGTCGTCGACCTCAAGAAGGGTGGCTCAGCCACCGTGGAGGTAGAGCTGAGTACCGCAGAGGCTGCGGCAGATCGTTATCCGGCGCGGGTACATGCACAGATGTTCTTCGCCGACAAGGATAAGAAACACCGTGTGAAGCAGCACATCCCTACCGACACCGTTTCGGAAGTCGTAGACAATATGTACAGCAAGATGCACCACCACGGTCCCGCCTTCGAATCAGATCAGGTGGCATATCGCGTCTACTTCGACAAGAAGCAATCTACCGACCTCTACGGCAAACGTGTCCGTCAGTTAGAATTGGCAGAGGGGCTGTGGTACAACGACACGACGGTCTTGGATCTCTCTTACGACCTGCGCCAAGACAAGCAGTATGGCGACGACATGATCCTTGTCGGTCAGACCATTTCGATCGGTACGTTGCGCGGATGGGACGAGTCGTTAGAGAACCCGATGGTAATGATTGACCCGTTTGAGTGGCGTCAAGCACACATCGTAGCTAAAGGTCCCGTTCGCACCGTGGTAGACATGAATGTTAAGGGCTGGCAGTATAAAGGGCGCTTGTTGAACCTCAAGAGTCGCTATACTCTCTATGCCGGCAATCGCGAATGTGAAGTGATTCAGCAATTCGAGGGGGACACCAAGGACTTGGAATTCGTCACCGGCGTGATGATCGTCGGTACCTTGCCCCCGCTCAAAGATGGAGATCCTGAAGGCGAGCACTACTCCATGAGCGACGGCACGGGACTCTGCGCCTCGTGGGGACGCAACTGGCCGGATGGTAATCGCAAACTCTATCCGACGCAGGCTACTTCGGCGTTGGCGGTAACCGTTCCGCAGGAGTACGTCAACCGCACCATCGAGCAGCCTACGCAAATCTTGTATGGCGTTCACGCAGGCAGCGACAATGCGCTGCGCTACCGTATGGCGTTCGCCGCGCCGGACAAGGAGACGTTCGTCTCTGAGCCGTGGACGTGGCAGTCTTGGTGTCAATGGTGCGCCGAGTGGAAAGCCACGCTGCCGGTCGAAGTGCGTGTGCGCTGATCGAATCATCTTCAGAAACGACATTATTCTATAAATCTATGCCAACATATCCCTTTATCCATAGAGTTGTCGCTCCCCTCTGCGGGGTAGCGGCAACTTTTTTGCCTTTACAGAGTGTCGCTCAAGTTTTGAGCGATGCGGATCTCTCCGGCGCCTATCACACCGTAACTCCCACGCAACGCACCTCGGTGCACGATCCTTCGATCCTTGTCGACACTGTGGCAGATCCGACGGCAGAAACCTTCTACGTGATCGGTTCGCACATGGGTTTTTCGCGCAGTACCGACTTGATTCATTGGACGAGCAGCATTACCGGCGGCGAAACCACCTCTGCCACCCTCTACGGCAAGCGGAATGCCGACGGCACGATCAGTACGTGTAGCTATAACCAAGCCTTTCGCACCAACGAGGTGACACGTGTCGTGAATGCCGCGGGCGACACTGTTCCTTTCGGAAACTTCGACGCGTCGGCTTGGAATACCGCATTGAACAACTACAACGTGGACGGCAACCAGTGGGCAGCCGACGCTGTATATAATCCTGTGATGAAGAAGTGGCTCTATTACGTGAGCTTGAACGGCGCTCGTTGGAACTCCGTGATCGTCTGCCTGTCGGCAGATCGCGTCACGGGACCGTATGTCTATCAAGGTCCCGTCGTTTACAGCGGCTTCAACGTCGATAGCATCAGTCCGGACTTCCGCGACTGTGATCTGCCGATCGTCTTGGGGGACAGCAGTGCGTTGCCTGAACGCTATCAACGTGGCGACCTCTGGGGCAGCTATTGGCCGCATGCCATAGACCCTTGCGTCTATTATGATGCGGAGGGAAACCTTTGGTTGGCTTACGGCTCGTGGTCGGGCGGCATTTACACGATCCAGTTAGACGAACACACCGGCTTGCGTGACTATACCGTTACCTATCCGGCGCAAAGCAACACCACAGAGAATGTCACCAGTGATCCCTACTTTGGTACTAAGATTGCAGGCGGTTACTATGTGTCGGGTGAGGGTCCTTATATTCGCCGTATCGGATCATGGTATTATCTCTTCCTTTCGTATGGATTCTACAGCCCTGACGGAGGCTATGAGATGCGCGTCTTCCGCTCCGCCAATCCCAATGGACCATTCCGTGACTGTTCTACCACCAGCGGGACCTCTGCGATCTATTATTCTTGGCAACTCAACTACGGCCCGAATGCGACAACCAACCGCGGAATGAAGCTGATGGGCAGCTATCAGTGGGATCCCATGCCGGTCGCCGAATTAGCGCAAGGACACAACTCTGCCATGACCGACCGCGAGGGGCGAACCTTCGTGGTCTATCATACCAAGTTCAACGACGGCACGGCGGGGCATGCCGTGCGCGTACACCAGCTCTTGACGAACGAAGAGGGTTGGCTCTGCGTAGCTCCGTATGAATTCGGAGGCGAAACGATCACACAGGATGAGGTCGCATCGCAAGAGCTATTCTCCGCTGAGGAGATTGCCGGAGACTATCAACTGTTACGCCACACCTATCGCATGGATTACGAGCATTATGCTTACAATACCCCCGTCAACATCACCCTCAACGCTGACGGCTCGGTGCAGGGCGCTTACAGCGGATCGTGGAGCGTCACACCGGGCACCTCCTACATCACGCTGACCTTGGACGGTATTGCTTACCGGGGCGCACTGATTCGTCAGACCATCGACTACACCGACATTCCTGCCCTCTGTTTTACGGCGGTCAGCAGTAGTTCCGGTGTCGTGGGTCAGACGCGTGCCCTCTCGATCTGGGGCTCGAAAGCAGAGACGCGCGGAGCCATTGCCTACACCTTAGATCAGATGACTCTGCCCGTAGCGGAGGGGAAGACCCTCTATACCGACGTCACGTTGCCGACGGTAGGCAAATTGGGTTGCAACCTCACGTGGCACTCCTCACGTCCGCAGATCCTTTCCGACGAGGGTAAGATCAACCCCTCCACACAGCCGGAGTCGGTCGTCTTGACCTTGACGATCAGCAAAGACGGCGCTACGTACAGCAGGGACTATAACCTCACCGTCTCGCCGCTCGATGGCGATATCCATACCGCGTTGGATGCCTATTACGACTTCGAGGGAGACCTGACTAACCGTTTGGATGCTACGCAGCAGGGCGAGGCGTTGGCGGAGAGCGCCGGTACTCAACCCGTGCTCGAAGCCAATGCCCACAACGGCGGCACCGCCTTGCGCCAATACTTTGGCTATCCGAGTGCTTCAAGCAGCAGTTATGTGCGTTTCCCCAACTCGCTACAAGGCAATGTCGGCGAGGAGGGTGCTACGATCTCACTCTTTGTCAACCGTACGGAGAGCAACGAGTGGGATGCCATCTGGAGCTTCTTGGACGATGATGACAGCGACGGCGTGTCCGGTCGACTCTATCTGACCGCCAATACCTATTTAGGCTACAACGGCACCGGTGGTTGGTTTGACGCCAACTATCCCACCACACAAATCTCGGTTTTGGGTACCCAAACATGGCACCACGTCGCCTTGACGTGTACCACGGAGGGGTGGACGTTGTATTTGGATGGCGAGCCGCGTTATACACAGTCCGACTGTGTGTCGTTCAATTCCGGTGGCTTCTCGGACTACAATAGCGTGCTCCGCTTGCTCTCGTCCGCAGCCTCGTTCTATTTCGGCTACGGTTCGTGGTGGGGGAGCGCCCCCTTGCTCTTGGACGACTTGACCCTCTACCATCGCGCTCTTTCAGCTGCCGACGTGATGACCCTCTACGTCACGCAGAACGAGGGACGCTTCAGCGTTGAGGCAAGTGGCATCGAGGAGCTTCACCCGGACGCCTCCCTGAACAACGGTGCCCTCAACGACCTAACGGGACGCCGTACCGTGCTGCGTTCCCCCGGTCTCTACATCCGTAATGGGAAAGTCGTTTGGATGAAGTAAAACACTCCTGTAGAACTTCTTTGCAAAAATAATCGTATCTTCGCCCGCCGAAGAGAAAGATTTTCATTTCATGTCAAAAGATTATATCGTATCTGCCCGAAAATATCGCCCGGCGACCTTTCATAGCGTCGTCGGGCAGAAAGCCTTGGTGCAAACGCTGAAAAATGCCATTGCCGGTGGTAAGTTGGCGCACGCCTACCTCTTTTGTGGGCCGCGTGGCGTCGGCAAGACCTCTTGCGCCCGCATCTTTGCCAAGACCATCAACTGCTTGCAACCCACGGCAGAGGGGGAAGCCTGCAACGAGTGCGAGTCGTGTCGCGCCTTCAACGAGCAGCGGTCGTTGAACATTCATGAATTGGATGCCGCCTCAAACAACAGTGTGGATAACATTCGAGATTTGATTGATCAAGTCCATGTGCCGCCGCAGATCGGACGCTACAAAGTGTTCATCATCGACGAGGTACATATGCTCTCTACCGCTGCCTTCAATGCCTTTCTGAAGACCTTGGAAGAGCCGCCGGCACATGCCTTGTTCATCCTTGCCACCACCGAGAAGCAGAAGATCCTTCCCACCATCTTGAGCCGTTGCCAGACGTACGACTTCCAGCGCATATCGGTGCAAGACATCGTTGACCACCTAACCTACGTCGCCGGTCAAGAGAATATCCAAGTCGAGCCGCAGGCGTTGCAAGTCATAGCACGCAAGGCGGACGGCGGTATGCGTGACGCCCTCTCGGTCTTCGACCAGATAGCGAGCTTCACGGCGGGACACGTCACCTATCAAGCGGCGTTAGAGAACTTGGGAATCTTGGATTACGAGCTTTTCTTCCGCCTTACCGATTCAGCGTTGTCGGGCAACGTGCCTGCCGCACTCGTTATGCTCGATGGCGTTATCCGTCGCGGCTTCGATGCACAATACTTCATCGGGGGGTGGGCTTCACATCTACGAGACCTCATGATGAGCAAAGATGTCGCTACCCAATCGTTGATCGAGGCGGGACAAGAGGTCGCCATGCGCTACCAACAGCAGGCTGCCGCCTGTTCGTTGCCGTTCCTATATGCCGCCTTGCAGATTGCCAACGAGTGTGACTTCAACTATCGCAATAGCCGCAACAAGCGCCTCTCTGTCGAGGTTGCCATTGTCCGTATCTGTCAACTGAGCCAGCCTGCTCCGCAGGTGGCGGCACCCCAACCGATGCGTCCGATGCAAGCTCCGCAGCCGGCTCCGATGCCGACACCTCAAGCCGCTCCCGCCCCACAGCCGGCGGCACGTCCTGTCGCGGCTGCCCCAGCTCCATCGCCCCGTCCAACGCCTGCCCCCGCACAACCGACAGCGCATCCTGCTCCCGCAGCGCCGACACAGTCGGCTCCTACTGCCGGAGGTCGTTTTGCTCCTACCAACAGCACGGGGCGCATCATGGGGACGCGCACCGCATCACTCCGAACCTCCGCGGGAGCGCAGGGCGCTCAGACTTCGACTCAGGCAGCTGCTCAGCCTGCTGCCGAGATGAACGAGCCGGTGGAGGAATCGGCGCTTCGGCGCACGTGGAAAGATTACATTAGTACCATACCGACAGAGAACTTCGTAGCCAATACGATGCTCTGTTGTGTACCTCAGTCGGTTTCCGGCACCCTCTATGAAGTGACCGTTCTCAATCAGGAGCAGAAGGAACGTCTCGACGCCCATCGCCCTGCCATCCTTCAGTATCTACGCGGCCATCTCCGCAATAGTCATATAGATTTCCGCGTCACACAAGCCGATGTGGATACGCATCATCGCGCTTTCACTCCGCGTGAGAAATTCAACGAGATGCGCGAAGCCAATCCGGAGCTACAGTCCTTGGTGGATGCTTTCGGTTTGGAATTTTCCTAACGGTCCAACCGAAAATGGATTCGATGACGCCGAAATATCCTCAAAAAACGAGACAAAGGGCTAAATGCCTTGCGCTCAAAAAATATCCAGACCTTTTTCTTGCATAGCTCAAGATTTCTTGCGAATATTGCGTACTTAAATTATTCAAAAAGCACAATTATGACACTTTTCGATCAAATCAGTGAGGACATCAAGAAGGCTATGTTGGCCCGCGATGCCGTAAGACGCGATACACTGCGCAACGTTAAGAAAGAGTTTATTGAGGCAAAGACCGCCGGCGGAAGCAATGGCGAGCTCAGCGATGCCGACGCCCTGAAGATCATTGCCAAGATGGTCAAGAAAGGCAAAGATGCCGCCGAGATCTTCATCGGTCAGAATCGTCAGGACTTGGCTGAAGAGGAATTGGCTCAGGTTCGTGTCATGGAGGACTACCTCCCGAAGGCGTTGGGTGCCGAGGAGTTGAAAGCCGCTATTCAGACGATCATCGCACAGGTGGGCGCTGCCGGTCCGAAGGATATGGGCAAGGTGATGGGCGCTGCCTCGAAAGCCTTGGCTGGTCAAGCCGACGGCAAAGCCATCTCGAACGTTGTCAAAGAGCTGCTTGCAGCGATGGCTTAACCTATGAGGGTAGTTATTCAGCGCGTCAGCCACGCTTCGGTGAAGATAGACGGCTTGCTCAAGTCCCAGATCGGACGTGGTTTGTTGGTCTTGGTGGGCTTCGAAGCCGCCGACACTCAGGATGATCTCGCTTGGATGAGCCGCAAATTGCTCGGTCTGCGTATCTTCGACGATGAGGCGGGGGTGATGAATCGCTCCGTGATGGATGTGGCGGGCGATGTACTCATCGTCAGCCAATTCACCCTGCACGCCATGACTGCCAAGGGGAATCGTCCCTCGTACATTCGTGCCGCAGGACATGACATCGCCATTCCGCTCTACGAACAGTTCTTGGCAGAGGTCAGTCGCGGGTTGGGCAAGGAGGTCGGCTCCGGACAATTTGGTGCTGACATGAAGGTAGAACTTCTGAATGATGGTCCCGTGACCATCTGCATGGACTCGAAGAACAAAGAATAATCCCCATCGCTATGGAGCGCAATCATCCCGCTGACGTCGGCATGCCGACAGATTCGCCCACCTTGGCAGAGGTACAACGTCTGGTGGACGCATGGATTAGGGAATACGGCGTGCGCTATTTCAACGAACTCACCAACTTGGCACAACTCACCGAGGAGGTGGGGGAGGTGGCGCGCATCATCGCCCGCCGCTACGGAGAACAGTCCGAGAAGCCCTCCGATCGAGAGAAAGATCTCGGCGACGAGTTGGCGGACGTCTTGTGGGTCGTCACCTGCCTTGCCAATCAGACCGGTGTGGATCTAAGCGAAGCCTTCCGTCGCAACATGGCGAAAAAGACGCTGCGCGACGCCACACGCCACCACGACAATCCCAAGTTGTACGAGTCGTGAGCCGATCGTGCCGAACAAAACTACACAATGATTTTATCAATCAAAACTAAATAAATCCCCATCTATGGCAGTAGACGTGAACAACGCTGACAAGTATCAGCAGGTACTTGCCAAGTACGACACTAACCTCGATGATGCCGTTGTAAAGGCTGAGGTCGAGCAGATCATCGCTGATAACTATGAGCGAAACAATACGCCGGAGGTCTTGAAGCTCAGCTTGGGTTGTATTGACCTAACGACGTTGAATCCGACCGACAACGAAGAACGCGTCACGGAATTTGTCCGTCGCGTCAACACGTTCGAAGAGAATTATCAGGAATTGCCCAACGTGGCATCGATCTGTGTCTATCCCAATTTCGCCGAATTGGTCAGCATGAACTTAGATGTCACAGAGGTGCATACGACCGTTGTAGCTGCGGGCTTCCCGTCGTCGCAGACCTTCCCGGAGATCAAGGTGGCAGAATGTGCCTTGGCGGTGCGTAGCGGTGCCGACGAAGTAGACATCGTGATCAGCATCGGACAGTTCTTGCAGGGACAGTATGAAGAGATGTGCGACACCATCAGCGAGTGCAAAGCCGCTGTGGGCGATAAGACGTTCAAGGTGATCTTGGAGACTGGCGCCTTGAAGAGCGCTTCGAACATCATGAAGGCTTCCCTCTTGGCGATGTATGCCGACGCCGACTTCATCAAGACCTCGACAGGCAAATTGGAACCCGCCGCAACGCCGGAGGCGGTACTTGTGATGTGCAAGGCTATCAAAGCATATTACGAGCAGACCGGGCGCAAAGTGGGCGTCAAGGTGGCAGGTGGTGTCCGCACGCCGGAGGATGCTGTGAAGTATTACAGCATCGTCGAATCCATCTTGGGCGAGGAATGGCTTAACAAGGATCTCTACCGCATCGGAGCCTCTTCAGCTGCCAACAACTTGCTCTCCGCTATCGTTGGTCAGCCGATCAAGCACTTCCTTTGATCCCCACGTGGATATATACACAGAAGCTCCCCGCATCATTGCAACTCTCTCTCAATCGGAGGAGGGCAAGATGCGGGGAGCTTCTGTATGAGGGTGGGGAAGGGGCTACGGCTCAGAACAGAGAGAGCTGCTCCGCCTCGGGCAACAGACGAAAACTCAAGCGATGATAGGGCGTCGTGCCGTAACGCGCTATGGCTTCACGGTGCTCGCGGGTAGGATAGCCCTTGTTGACAGCCCAATGATATTCAGGATGTTCGCTGTCGATGCGGCACATGAAATCGTCGCGGTAGGTCTTGGCAAGGATGGAGGCGGCGGCGATGGACATCATCTTGCCGTCCCCTTTGACAATCGTCGTGTAGGGAAGGTCTTGATAGGGCGAAAAACGGTTGCCGTCGATGAGCAACGCTTCGGGACGTACCTGTAGCCCCTCAATGGCACGGTGCATCGCGAGAATGGAGGCGCGCAGGATGTTGATGCGGTCTATCTCCTCGTTGTTGACTACGCCGACCGCCCATGCTACGGCGGCAGACTCGATGACAGGGCGCAAGGCGTAACGCTGCCGCTCGGTGAGCTGTTTGGAATCGTTGAGCAAATTGTTCTCAAAGTCGGGCGGAAGGATCACCGCCGCGGCGAAAACGGGTCCCGCCAAGCAGCCGCGCCCGGCTTCGTCACAGCCGGCTTCGACGACGCCGGCGTTCAGGTAGGGAGCTAACATAAGTGTCTGTATTTCTTAGTGCGAAGATACCGCGAAAACGCCGAAAGAACAAGCCGCATGTCAAAAAGTCTGCATTTTTATCATCTCCACTTTTCATTATGATTAAAAATTTATAATTCTAAGCGCTTGTAGATGAATGATAGCGGGTTACATGGCAGAAAATGCCTATCTTTGCAGCGCTTTTCGCGCGTATTAGGCTCGAAGTGTGCCGAGACTGTATGGAATTGGTAACAGAAAACCCGATTTGCGTGAAAAACAGTGAGTTTTAAAACAACAAATTAAATTAAAGTAAAAACAAAATGCCTACTATTCAACAGTTAGTAAGAAAAGGTCGTG
>CAZGZL010000034.1:0-17613 GCA_964530595.1 uncultured Prevotellaceae bacterium
TGAGATTTTGTTGGAGGTAGAGGGCGCTCCCGGTTCGGTGATTACCGCCACCTTGAGTAACACCAAGGGGGAGCAGTGCCTCATCACCTACGATCGGGATGCACGCACCGTTGCTTTCGACCGTCGCCGCAGTGGGTTGTCGGACTTCAGTCAGGATTTTCCTGCCATCACTGTGGCTCCGGTGCGAAATTTGGACGGCAAACAACAACTACGTCTATTCATAGATCGTTGTTCTGTAGAAATGTTCGGCACAGCGGGCGAGTGGGTGATGACGAATCTGGTTTTCCCCACCGCACCCTACACCAGCATCAGCGTGCAGGCTACGGGCAAGGCAAAGCTACAAGAACTCACCGTTTATCCTCTCACGCCGACTCTCTAACGGATTATTAGCAACCCAATAACCTCATAAAACAAAACATACAAATGGAATCAACAAAGACTATATCTACCGGACACAAAAGTTCGCTCATGCAGTTCATCCCGGTCATGCTTTGCTTCTTTGCCATGGGATTTGTCGATTTGGTGGGCACAGCCTCCAATTATGTTCAGAAAGACCTCTCACTGACTGATTCGCAAGCTAATCTTTTCCCCTCGTTGGTATTCTTCTCGTTTCTCATCTTCTCCGTGCCCACCGGAATGCTGATGAACAAGATCGGGCGCAAGCAGACGGTGCTTATCTCGTTGGGCGTAACGGCGCTTTCGCTCATCATTCCTCTGTGTGGCGATGGCTATTACACCATGTTGGTGGCATTCTCATTGCTCGGCATCGGAAACGCTATCATGCAGACCTCCCTCAACCCGCTCGTAACGAACTTGATCAGCGGCGATAAACTGGCCTCCACACTTACTTTCGGTCAATTCGTTAAAGCCATTGCCTCCTTCCTCGCCCCGATTTTGGCAGCGTGGGGAGCAACCACTTACCTGCCCACTTTCGGCTTGGGGTGGCGTGTCTTGTTCGCTGTCTTCGCCGTCGTCAGCTTCCTCTCTATCTCCGCTTTGGCAGCCACACCCATCGAGGAAGACCGTCCGGACAAAGCCTCCGGTGTCGTCGATTGTCTCCGACTTTTAGGCACCCCCTTTATCCTCTTGTGCTTCCTTGGCATTATGTGCCATGTCGGCATTGATGTGGGCACCAACACTACGGCTCCCAAGATCCTGATGGAACGTTTGGGCTTGCCGCTCGAAGAGGCAGGTTTCGCCACGGGACTGTATTTCATCTTCCGCACCGCCGGATGCTTCCTCGGCGCCTTCATCTTGCGCGTCGTATCTCCGCGCCTCTTCTTCGCTATCAGCGTCATCGCTATGTCGATCGCAATGGCGATCCTGTTTGTCGGACAATCGCTTTGGCTGCTCTACGTAGGCATTGCCTTGATTGGATTTGGCAACTCGAACATCTTCTCCATCGTCTTTGCACAGGCGTTGAACGCTTTGCCCAAAGAGAAGAACGCTGTCTCCGGTTTAATGATCATGGGCTTGTTCGGCGGTACTATTTTCCCGTTGGCCATGGGATATGCTTCGGATCTTATGGGGCAAGCCGGCGCCGTCGCTGTGATGACCGTCGGAGTAGTCTATCTCTTGTACTATACATTGAAAATCAAAAAATAACCATCAAAAAATAAGCATAAATGAAAGACATCGTTGTTGGAATGGGCGAAGCCCTTTGGGACGTCCTTCCGGTAGGTAAAAAAATCGGCGGAGCACCCGCTAACTTTGCATATCACGTTTCGCAGTTCGGTTTGGAAAGCTGTGTCATCAGCGCCGTCGGAAAAGATGCGTTAGGAAATGAGATCTTGGAGAATTTTGCCGCCAAGGGGTTACACTACCTCATTGAGACGGTTCCTTATCCCACCGGCACTGTACAGGTGGAAATCGATCAAGCGGGCATTCCGCAGTATGATATTAAGGAAAATGTAGCGTGGGATAACATCCCCTACACGCCGCAGCTCGAAGAGGTGGCGCAGCACACCCGCGCCTTATGCTTCGGATCGTTGGCTCAGCGAAATGTTGTCTCTCGCGAGACCATCGGACGCTTCTTGGACGCAATGCCACAGACCGACGACACACTTGTGGTCTTCGACGTCAATTTGCGTCAAGGCTTTTATAACAAAGAGATTCTTTGCGACTCTATGAGCCGTTGCAATGTTTTGAAAATAAATGACGAGGAATTGGTGACGGTCAGCCGTATGTTTGGCTATCCCGGTATTGACCTTCAGGATAAATGTTGGATTCTCTTAGGAAAGTACAATCTCAAAATGTTGATCTTGACTTGCGGCATCAACGGAAGCTATGTCTTCACCCCCGGAAACGTCTCCTATCAGCCCACGCCGAAAGTTGAAGTGGCTGACACTGTTGGAGCCGGCGATTCATTCACGGCCGCCTTCATCGCCTCCATCCTACGAGGCAAGTCTGTGATTGAGGCGCATCGCAAAGCCGTCGAGGTCTCTGCTTATGTCTGCACCCGTCAAGGCGCCATGCCGTTGCTGCCACGCGAGATGATCGAATGATCCAAACGTTTCAGAGTTTCCTGCGCCGAAATTCCGATGCGATGATGGCGGTAGCGACGCCGACGTTTAGCGATTCCGATGTGGTACCGAGGGCAAACGAGGGGATGGTCAGGCGATGGGTGATCAGTGGCGCTAATTCAGCACTAATGCCTTTCCCCTCGTTGCCCATCACAATCAGCCCCACAGGGGAGAGCTCCGTGCGATAGATGTTCTCGCCCGAAAGGTACGTGCCGTAGATTGGTAACCCTTTCAGCTCTGAGAGGAACGGAACCAACGGTGTGTAGCGCACCCGAATGCGGCACACAGCACCCATCGAGGCTTGAACGACTTTGGGGCTGTAACAATCTGCCGTCCCCGGCGAGCAGATCACTTGCTCAATGCCAAACCAATCACACAGGCGGATGATGGTACCCACGTTGCCGGGATCTTGCACATCGTCCAAGACCACAGACAGCGACGTACGTAACGCCTCGGCTTGTAGCGGAAAGTCGGGAATAGAGAACACGCCGAGCACCTCCTGTGGCGTTTGGAGCAGACTGACGCGCTCTAATTCTTCGCGGCGCGCCACGTAACATTGCTCACTTCGGGACACCGCCTCCGGGTGCGCTGTCCACCACGCTTCGGTGGCGATCAGCTTACGGCAGTGCATGGCTGACAAATTGTCTTCCACCAACTTGTTCCCCTCGGCGAGAAAAGCTCCTTCTTCGCGGCGGAACTTGCGCTGCTCCAATCGGCGTACCGACTGAATGACATTTTTGCTTAACGTGAGATAATTCATAAAAGCTAATGTTACCAACGGCTGCGAAGATACGGGCTTCGGGCTGAAAAAACAAATTTCGCCCCTCGCTGCGTGGCAAAAACGGGATATTGCGCCTCGAAATTTGGTAATCTAATCACTTTGCCCTACTTTTGCATGAACCAAATAGGTCGTTCGGCTGTTGTGCCGCCCGATTGTGGCGCGCATTGGCGGACGTCCGCATCCATCGGGGAACCCTGCCTTCGTGAGGAAGGTGCTCCTCGCGAACATTAACTATTTTATAATTCACATGATGATTATTGGCATAGCCGGCGGTACCGGATCCGGAAAAACTACCGTTGTGCGTAAAATCGTTGAGAGCCTCCCGGCGGGAAGTGTTGCCGTGGTCTCTCAAGACTCTTATTACAAGGACAGCAGCCACCTGCCGTGGGAGGAACGTCGTGCACAGAACTTCGACGAGCCGCGCGCCTTCGATTGGACATTGCTGCACGACCACTTGTTGCGTCTGCGCAATGGTGAGGCTGTAGACGCTCCGGTCTATGATTTTGTTACGTGCAGCCGTCTGAAGGAGACGGTGCGCGTTGAGCCGCGCGAGGTGATCTTGCTTGAAGGGATTATGGCATTGGTCGATCCCGACATCCGGGCTATCTTGGACATGAAAATCTTTGTAGACGCCGATCCAGACGAACGCCTGATTCGCGTGCTCCGTCGCGACAGCGTAGAGCGCGGTCGTACGATAGAAAATCTGATCGATCGTTATCAGACCATCATCAAACCGATGCATAACCTACACATTGAGCCGACCAAAGCTTACGCCGATCTCATCGTGCCGCAAGGCGGCAGCAACAACGTCGCCATCGACGTGCTGACCCAATTTATTCACAAGATTGTGGGCTGAAACCGAATAAGCGGGGTGGGGTGAATACCCGCCTCGCTTTTGCCTAATCTCCCGACGAGGGGATATCGCGTCCACCTCGTTACCGCAAAGATATTACTATGAAAATGCTAAAACAATACTTGTACAACCTACGTCATCGCCGACCGATATTCTTTTTCGTCTCGGTGGTTATCTTCGTCGCTCTGCTGATCTCCGCTATTGTGGACGGCATCCGTTGGGTGGTGGAGGCGCACGACCTACCGACCTCTCGCTCGTGGAGCGAGATCCGGCAGAGCGATACACTGCGTGTCGTCACTGTCTCGGCGTCGACCACTGCCTTCAAGTACCGCGACCAATGGCACGGTCATGAATATGAAATGGCGGCACAAGTAGCTCGCGGCATGGATTTGCAGCTACAAGTATTGTTGGCACCGGACGTCCCCTCGATGGTGGACAGTCTGAATGCGGGCGTTGCAGACGTAGCGATCTGGCCAATGAATAGCGCACAACGCGCTAAGTACGGCACCTTGCGTCCCTGTGGTTTGCGCTACGAGGTGGGACAATCGCTGATCGGACGTAAACTGCCAACGGCGGGCGATGAGCGCCTCACGCTCTGCGTCCTCTCTGGTTCGCCGCAGTGGGCTGTCTTAGAGGACACCGCCCTCTACGCACAGTTACCCTTAGATCGGTTGGATGTCGTGCTCATCGCCGACTCTGCCCTACAAGCCGAAACCTTGGTTGACTGGGTGGCTGAAGGACAGTATGACCTCACGTTGGTCGAGACCAATCGCGCGCAACTTTTTCATACCTATCACCGACAACTCAAAGTCTCGCCTCCAGTGGCAGGGACACAAGACACCGTCGCGTGGGTGGTGCGTGCCGAAGCCGACACCTTGGCGTGGCAGATCGACTCGCTCTGCGGTGGCGAGCGTGCTGTGCCTCAGTTTCCCTCGGTCGTCAAACGTTATTATGAAAATGTACATGATCCGAAGGTGGGCATCCGCTATCTGTTAGGGGGCGGACAACTCTCCGTCTACGATTCCCTGTTTCGTAAATATGCCGCCGAAGTGGGGTGGGATTGGCGCCTTTTGGCTGCCATTGCCTTTGTCGAGTCCCGTTTTGATCCCTACGTAGTCTCGACCGTCGGCGCCCGTGGATTGATGCAGCTGATGCCCTCTACTGCCGAGGCTTTTGGCTGTCCGTCTGCTATGATTACCGATCCTGAAACGAACATCGCAGCGGGAAGCCGTCTGCTCAACCATCTGCGTCAATCCATCTGCATCCGCATGGCTCGTAGCATCGACCCGACGCTGAGAAACTATGCCGCAGCAGATAGTACATTGCGTAGCCGTATCGAGAGGGAAGTAGATCAGTACGTCATTGCCGGTTTTCACTCCGGTTTGGGTCACATTTACGATGCTATCACCCTCGCTGACAGTCTCGGCTACGATCCACTGCGTTGGCATGGCAACGTGGAACAGTGTATGATCTTGAAGCAAGATTCCGCCTATTTCACTCTGCCTTACGTTAAATTGGGACGCTATGCGGGGCGAATCACCGCAGAATACGTTGAAGAGGTCATGGAGACTTACGACGAGTTTAGAGAAGTGGCAAAATGAGACTCGGACGGAGCCGATAAGGAAAAACTAACTGAATTACAACTATGGACATAGAATCGGTACGACAGTATTGTCTCTCCTTGCCCATGACGAGCGAGGACATGGCGTTCGGCGAGGACGATCTATTGTTGCGCGTCTGCGGACGAATCTTTGCTTGCATCGACTTGGTGCGTGAGGGGCATATTCTTGTCTTGAAGTGCGATCCCGATTATGCGATAGATTTGCGCGACAAATATCCGGAAATTGAACCGGCATGGCATTGGAATAAAAAATATTGGAACCAGCATTACCTACAAGGACACCTTACGGACGAATTGGTGAAATCGTTGATACGGCACAGTTATTCCGAAGTCGTCAAGAAGCTCACCAAGGCGGTCAAGCGTGAGCACCCTGAAATTTTAGAGATCACTCGGTAGGCGTCATCTCCCTTTTGATCCATGCCATCAAGACTGCCACCACGTAGCGTTGTTCTTCGGTTGTGAGCGGGCGGTTGGCTGGGATGTGGTGCCACTTGTAGAGACATCCGCGACAGCAACAGCCTGTGGCGTGTTGCGCCAAGAATACCGGGTGTCCGCGCATCGGCGTCTGTTTCCCGTCGTTCGGAATCACTGCCGGAGCCAATCGGCGGGCAATGAAGTCGCACGCATGTTGCTGAATGGTCTCCATCCCTTTTTCGCTGATGTATTCGCGGTCGCAAGCCTTCAGGTGGAAACGACTCCGAAACGTAGATTGACGCAGCCGATCGAACAGTGCGCCTAAGTCGTACGCGACTTCGGCTTGTAGCGGCTCTGTACATCTCGGCTCCGCCGGAACGTTCGGCTCGGTCGGGAAGAGTTCCAGTTGATCAGTGGGGGTGGGGTTACGTCGTTTCATAAGCCGAGATTTCTCTCTTCCCATGTTGTAAATTTTGGTAGCGGCAAAGAAAATGAATAATTCTACTCATGCCAAATTTTTCGGATAGAATTGCGGAAGTCGTATAGAAATCCGATCGCAGAGCTTCCTTCCGTTCGCTTTTTCCTCCCTTGGCACGGTGGATATAAAAACCGTCCTCCGGCTGTTCTGCTTGAGGACGGTTTTCTGATATTTCCACCATCTGGAGCCTCGAAAACAGACGTTGCGCAAAATATTTTTATTTTGCACAACATATTCCGTGTATTTTTATTCAGAAAAGAGTTCAGTCGTGTATCTTTGTCGCCGAATTAAAAAAATATCACTTAGTCGCACCGATGAAGAAAATTCCGATTGTCTTGGGACTTTTGTGTAGTACAACAGCGCCTGCGCAAATCATCAATCCCACGATCCACTTAAACTTAGAAACACGCATCGACTATCAGCAGGAAAGCATCGACGGTACTTCTATCGACGATAATTCCGGCTTTAAGGGCAAATATCTAAATGTGAAGCTGAAAGGACAGATCAATGACCGCCTCTCGTATTGCGTGTTGCAGAGACTCACCAAAAGCTCCTACAACAGCTCGTTTTGGGACGCCACCGACTATGCTTACTTGGAATATCGGATCAACGACTGTTGGACGGTAGCCGGCGGCAAGCAGTTCGTCTTTATCGGCGGCTTCGAATACGACCATGCTCCGATCGACATCTATCGAGGTTCGGAATTTTGGAATAACATCCCCTGTCACCAGATGGGGGTGAGTACTTCGTGTCTCCTAAACGGCGGGCACGACAAATTGCAGGCACAGATCTGTACCAACCCCTTCAATACATGGGAGGGGAGCAACAATAACACCTATGCCTACAACCTGATGTGGATGGGGACGCACGGCAGTCTGAGCACCATCTATTCTGCCAACATGATAGAATACCTGCCGGAACATTACATCTCGTACCTTGCTTTGGGACATTGCCTCCAGCTGGGTAAGGCTGTTACGTTGGAATTGGACTATATGAATCGTGCCGCAGCGGGACAGACGTATCTATTCCGCGACGCCTCCGTCATGGTCAACCTCGGCATTGCCATCACTCCCAAACTTCAGATTTCCGCCAAGGGTACTTATGACGTCAACCACAACACCGCCGCCGACTACACCGTGCTGCCCGGCACCGAAATCAAGATGGCAGGCGCAGGTATAGAATATCGTCCGTTGAAGGATCAACGCAACGAGTTGCGTTTCCATGCCTTCGGTTTCTATCAATGGGGCAAAAACGGAAACATAGACGGTGCGTTGCGGGATAAACAGACGTTGGCGGATGTCGGTGTCACGTGGTATATGAATGTCCTAAAGGCGGGAAAGTAGGCTTACTCTGCCGCAAGCGCTTGGCGAATATCGGCGAGCAGCGCATCGGCATCGTCCAAGCCCACAGAGAGGCGGATGGTGCGGTCGCAGACATTCATTTCGGACAGTTGGTCGGGGGTGAAGGTGCCGAAAATCGTGCTGGCAGGGTGGATCGCCAACGACTTGTTTTCAAAGAGATTTGTCGCGCGACGTATCAGTTTCAAACGATTCAGGAAGCGATAGCAGGCAGCCTCACTCTCCAAGTCAAACGTCAACACGGCACCGGGAAGCGGACCGAATTGGCGGACGCTCAGCTCGTGAAACGGGTTGTCCTCCAAGCCGGGATAGTTGACCGCCACAATGCCCGGCTCTTGACGCAGACGACGCGCCAACTCTAAGCAGGTCGAAGCCTGACGCTCAAAGCGTAGGTTGACGGTTTCCAGTCCTAAGGTCTGCATATATGCCACTTGAGGCGTCATGTAACAGCCGAGGTTGCGATAAACTTCCCCCTTGAGTCGCGAGGTGAAGGCAAAGGCACCATAACGTTGTGCTCGCTGTGCCAAGATGGGGGAGCGCTTCCATGCAAAGGTGCCGTAGTCTATCACAACGCCGCCCAAGCTGGTGCCGCCGCCCGACAGGTATTTGGTACTCGAAAAAACTTCGATATTCACGCCGAGAGCCTTGGCGTCGAAGGCGGTGAAGGGGATGACGGTGGTGTCTGCCACGAGTGGGACGCCGAGCTCCTTGCCTATAGCGCCGAGGGCACTTAGGTCTGCCACTTCGAGTTGCGGATTGGTGATGATCTCAAGAAACAAGGCGCATGTGTGCTCGTCGATTGCGGCGCGTACCTCTTCGGGGTGCGTCAGGTCGCAGAAACGAATTTCCACGCCGAAAGGCTCCAAAGTGTCCTTGAGCAACGACACCGTGTTGCCAAATAGGTGGCGCGACGTCACAATGTTGGTGCCGGCGCCGGCAATCGAGATCAGCGTGCTACTAATGGCGGACATACCGGTGTTGAGGGCGGTGACGCTCAAAGCGTGCTTGGCTGCTTGAATACGCTTCTCGAAATACTGTACCGTCGGGTTGGTGATGCGCGCGTAGGCGTGCCCGGCGCTCTGACCGCGGAAAACGGCAGCCATCTCTTCGGCTGTGTCAAATTCGAATGCCACAGAATAATAGACGGGCATTGCTAACGAATGATACGCATCCGGCCGCTCGAAGGGCTGGTGCAATAATGCAAAATTTTGTGTGGAAGTATCCATCTTTAAGCTATAATAATAGAATGACTGATGATAAAAACAATAGATTGTCGGGCGCAAAGGTACGCCTTGTGTGCGCCTGCTCCAATACCGTTGATAAGTCATTTCTACAGAGGCGTCTACCACATTTGTGGTATGAAATATCCCCCAAGCATGGGATTGTTCGCGCGGCGAGATCCCAATACCTTTGCACCGTTCCCACCGTTCGTTGCGTGACGGAAAGATGAAGCAAATGGGATAGACACATTATATAATATAAGGAATACGACATGAATATCGCACAGGATGTATCTGAACTCATAGGCAGCACTCCGATGCTGCAATGCGAACGCATCGAGCGTTCCCTCAAACTGAAAGCCCATTTGTGGGCCAAAGTGGAGTCATGCAATCCGCTGCGTAGCGTCAAAGATCGCGTCGCATTGGCGCTCATCGAGGCAGCAGAAGAGAAAGAACTCATCGGCAAGCATACGGTGATCATCGAACCGACCAGCGGCAACACCGGTGTGGGACTCGCTATGGTGGCTGCCATCAAGGGCTACCGCCTGATCTTGACAATGCCGGATTCCATGTCGTTGGAACGTCGTACGTTGCTCAAAGCCTTGGGCGCAGAAATCGTGCTCACTCCCTCCTACGAGGGTATGGGGGGCGCTATACTCAAAGCCGAAGAGTTGGCAGAACACTTGGGCGATGCCTTTATCCCACAACAGTTCTATAACCCCGCCAATGCCGAGGTGCATCGCCGAACGACGGGACCTGAGATTTGGCGCGATTTGCAAGGAGAGGTGGATGCCTTCGTCGCCGGCATTGGTACGGGGGGCACCATCACCGGGGTGGGCGAATACCTCAAACGGCGTAACCCGCAGGTGCGGGTGTTCGGCGTCGAACCGGCAGGCTCGCCCGTCCTCAGCGGCGGTCGCCCCGGTCCGCATCGCTTGCAGGGTATCGGCGCCGGATTCGTACCCAAGGTGTTGAATACCAAAGTCTACGACGAGATTATTCGCATCCGCGACGATGAGGCGTATGCCGGCAGCCGCGCTTTGGCACGGTGGGAGGGACTTTTAGCAGGCATCACATCCGGCGCTGCACTCCACGCCGCTATCACTGTGGCTCAACGTCCGGAGATGGCGGGACGCAATATCGTCTTCCTGTTGCCCGACACCGGCGAGCGCTATTTGTCGCTCTCGCTGTTCGATACGGAGGAGTGACACCGAGGAATCAATGGTCATTCTAATTTCTAAAAGCTCTTAATATACTTATGGCAAAAATCAGTGTAAATGGTAAGGTTCAGGAGGTACAGCTCCCCCTGACGGTGTTTGGGTTGATCCAGCTGAACAACATTGCTCAGCCGGAGATGGTCTCGGTGCAGGTCAACGAGGAATTTGTAGATCGCGCAGACTTCGCGACGAAGCAACTCAGTGACGGGGATGCCGTCGACTTTTTGTACTTTATGGGGGGAGGAACCGCTCATGTTTGATTTTACCGAAGACGAATTGTTGCGCTACAGCCGTCACATCTTATTGCAAGACGTGGGGGTAGAGGGACAAGAGAAGATCCGCAACGGTCGTGTGCTCATCATTGGCGCCGGCGGATTGGGTAGCCCCGTGGCGCTCTACCTCGCCGCAGCCGGCGTGGGTACCATCGGAATTGTTGATGGCGATGTGGTGGATCTCTCCAACCTGCAACGCCAAGTGATTCACCATACCGCAGATGTCGGACAGCCCAAAGTGGAGTCGGCACGTGCCAAGATGTTGGCGATTAATCCCAATATCCATGTCGAGACGTACAAGGAATTCCTCACCGCGGCAAATGCCTTAGAGATCATTTCCTCTTACGATTTCATCGTGGACGGCACAGACAACTTCCCGGTCAAGTTCTTGATCAATGATGCTTGTGTCATGGCCGGTAAGCCCTTCTCGCACGGAGGTATTCTCCGCTTCGAGGGACAGACGATGACCCACTTGCCCGGCACGGCGTGCTATCGTTGCCTCTTCAAGGAGCCACCGCCCGCCAACGCCGTCCCGACCTGTTCGCAGGCAGGCGTTTTGGGCGCCATAGCCGGGATGTTGGGTACTATTCAGGCGGCTGAGGTACTGAAGTATCTGACCGGCGTCGGCGAACTCCTCACCGACAAGCTGCTCACGTTCAATGCCAAGACAATGGACTTCCACAAGATCAATGTGCATCGCAATGCCCATTGTCCTCTCTGTGGCGAGCATCCCACCGTGACAGAATTGATAGATTACGAGCAAGCCACGTGCGACTTGGCTGCTCATAAGAAATAATGGTATGGCACAGATATTCAAGATTCGACGTTCCGTCTATCGCGAGATCTTGTCGCAAGCTATGGGACAACTGCCCGACGAGTCGTGCGGTTACCTGCTCGGCACGGGGGAAGAGGCTACGGTGAGTTATCCCATGACGAACGTGGATCACAGTCCGGAACATTTTTCGTTCGACCCCAAGGAGCAGTTCGCTGCCTTGCGTTATGCACGTTCCGCGGGGGTGCAGATCGTTGGCAACTGGCACAGTCATCCAGCGTCCCCTTCGCGTCCGTCGCAAGAGGACATCCGCTTGGCTTACGACCCGACGATTTCCTATTGGATTCTCTCTTTGGCTGACGAGTTGCCCGTCCTGAACGCCTTCCTAATACGCGACGGCAAGGTAGAAAAGTGTCCGGTTGAGATCGTGGACGATGCGGAACAGTAAATCGGATCCGAAGCGTAAAATAGCAAGTAGGTTTGCCGTTCGCCCCCGTGTCGGTGGGTGAACGGCTGTTTTTTGTCTGTAAATTCGGATGAAATAGGATCTTTTGTTTAACTTTGACGCCGAATAATTGCATGGATGCGATGAAAACATATGTAGTGAGCTCTTTGCGTCTTCTGTTGTGGTGGATAGTGATCCTTTGCGGTATTGCTATCGCTACCCCCTTGCGCGCCGAGAAAACACCGCATGGATATCTGCTGATTGTCACCTCGTACAACCCCGACACCCGAAACATTGCCGAGAACCTCGCTACCTTCACCGACGAGTATCGCCGCTTGGGCGGTCGTTACGCCATCATTGTCGAGAGTATGAACATACGCAACCTCTCGGACGTCCACTTGTGGGGCGCACAGATGAAGCACATTATCGACAAGTATCGCGAGAGTGGCGATTACCCGGCATTGGTCATCCTAATGGGGCAGGAGGCGTGGTCTTCCTATCTGTCGCAGACCGACGAGGACATCAAAGACCTCCCATGTATGTGCGCAATGGTCAGCTCTAACGGCATCTTGCTCCCTCCCGATTCGGTCGACGTGTCGCGCTGGATGCCGATCAGCCTAAATATCGAAGACAACTTCAAAGATTTTAATATTGTCGGCGGGTATGTCTATCAATATGATGTGGACAAGAACATCGAACTGATGCGCAAGAGCTTCCCGGATATGCGCCACTTGGCATTCATCTCCGATAATACTTACGGCGGCCTGTCGATGCAAGCCTTGGTGCGTCAAAAGATGACGCAATATCCCGACCTCGATCTGATCTGTTTAGACGGTCGGCGTAATAGCTTCATCGAAGTCAGTGAAAAGATTCGCAACCTGCCCTCGCATACTTGCGCCCTCTTGGGTACGTGGCGTATCGACAACTCCGAACGCTATATGATCGGCAATACTACCTATATGTTGCGCGACGCCAACCCCACACTGCCGGTCTTCTCACTCTCCTCTGTCGGCTTAGGTTCGTGGGCGGTAGGCGGCTACACGCCGAATTATTATCCGCAGGGCAAGTATATCGCTGAATTAGCGTTCCATTTCTTGGATCGCAATACGTTGACCGAAATAAAGGCGTTTCCCAATCACTACGTATTCGATTGGGAACAGTTACAGGCGTTCGGATTGGACGACATAGAGTTGCCTGCTGATGTGGAGCTCTTGAATCGTAAACTCTCGTTCTACGAGGAACATTTTACCCTCGTTTGGATCATCATTGGCGCCTTCGGCGTCCTGTTGGTTTGCTTGGGCATCTCACTCTTCTACATGATGCGCATCAACCGCTTGCGCTTGGGTTTGGAGAAGACCAGCTCCGAGCTGCAAGTCGCCAAGGATAAGGCGGAGGAGGCCAATCGGATGAAAAGTTCGTTCCTTGCAAATATGAGTCACGAGATTCGTACGCCGCTCAATGCCATCGTGGGCTTTTCGGATATCTTGGTTAGCAATCCGGCGGCTACCGACGAGGAGAAAAAGCAATATGGCGACATCATTCAGCAGAACTCCGATTTGCTGTTGCACCTGATCAACGACATCTTGGATCTCTCGCGTATCGAGTCGGGGCGTGTCAAGATGGAGCTGCGCGAATGTGAGTTTGTCAGCATGTGTCGCGTGGCGCTCTCGTCGGTGGAATGCACTCGCCGAACGGAGGCAAAATTCGTCTTGGATGCTCCTGTAGAGCACTTGACAATCGTTTCTGACAATCAGCGCCTTTCGCAGGTGCTGAACAACTTGCTCACCAACGCCGCCAAGTTTACCAAGGTTGGCACTATTTGTTTAGGCTTTCGGATCAATCCAGCCCACACCATGATGGAGGTTTCGGTCTCCGACACCGGTTGTGGCATTCCCCCCGAAAAAGCAGAGAAAGTCTTCGAACGTTTCGAGAAATTAAATGAGTTTGTGCAGGGAACGGGGCTTGGTCTCTCTATCTGCAAGCTGATTATTGAGAACCTCGGCGGTAAGATTTGGGTCGACAAGAGCTACACACAGGGCGCCCGTTTCGTCTTTACGCATCCTTTAAATAAGATAATGCAAGACGGAAATGACAAATAAAACTGAAAAATGGGGTAAAAAGCGAAGCCGGGGTTTTCTGTTTCAAAAAAAACATTAGCTTTGCACCCGTTTTAAGGACAAAACAAAAAAGTAAAACACAAATTTTCAACTTAATAACGTCCCGCCTTCGGACGAGACAAAAGTTTTAACAACTCAAAATTAAATAGTTTTCCAGATGATTAAGGTTGGTATTAACGGATTTGGCCGTATCGGTCGTTTCGTATTCCGTGCTGCTCAGACTCGTTCTGACATCGAGATTGTAGGTATCAATGACCTTTGCCCCGTTGACTATTTGGCTTACATGCTCAAGTATGATACTATGCACGGTCAGTTCGAAGGTTCTATCGAAGCTGATGTTGAGAATTCAAAGCTCATCGTTAACGGCAAATCAATCCGTGTAACAGCTTGCAAGGATCCGAATGAATTGGCATGGGACGCAATCGGTGCAGAATATGTTGTTGAGTCCACTGGTCTCTTCTTGACTAAGGAAAAAGCACAGGCTCACATCAACGCTGGTGCCAAGTACGTCGTAATGTCAGCTCCTTCTAAAGATGATACTCCGATGTTCGTTTGCGGTGTAAACTTCGATAAATATCAGAAGGGTACTCAGTTCGTTTCTAACGCATCTTGCACAACTAACTGCTTGGCTCCGATCGCTAAGGTGCTGAACGATAAGTTCGGCATTGTAAACGGTTTGATGACTACAGTTCACTCAACCACTGCAACGCAGAAGACGGTTGATGGTCCCTCTTTGAAGGACTGGCGTGGTGGTCGCGCTGCCAGCGGCAACATCATCCCCTCTTCTACTGGTGCTGCTAAGGCTGTAGGTAAGGTGATCCCCGAATTGAACGGCAAGTTGACGGGTATTTCTATGCGCGTCCCCACTTTGGACGTTTCTGTAGTTGACCTTACTGTAAACCTCGCTAAGCCTGCTACTAAGGAGGCTATTTGCGCTGCAATGAAGGAGGCTTCTGAAGGCGAACTCAAGGGCGTACTCGGATACACCGAAGATGCAGTCGTTTCCAGCGACTTCCTTGGCGATACTCGTACTTCTATCTTCGACGCAAACGCAGGTGTATATCTCACTGATACCTTCGTTAAGGTCGTTTCTTGGTACGATAACGAGATCGGCTACTCTAACAAGGTGCTCGAGCTTATCGCACACATGGCTAAGGTGAACGCATAAATTAAGTTTCGTTCGTAAACTTAACGACGCATACACAAAAAGATTGTCCGCGGCTCCGCTTTTCGGTGCTGCGGACTTTTTTTGTGCATAAATATGAGTAAGTTTGATGTAAAGGTTGTATCTTTGGCAGGTGAAATATAACACACCCCAATTATCACCTTAAAAATTATACAAATGGTCAATCGTTTTATTCTCAACGAAGTATCTTACTTCGGACCGGGCGCGCGCAAGGAGTTGCCCGGCATTGTGGCTCGTTTAGGCTTCAAGAAGGCGCTCATCGTTACCGACAAAGGACTGAGCAAGTTCGGCGTGGCTAAGATGGTTAGTGACGTTTTGGACGAGGCCGGTATTCCCTATGAGATCTACAGCGAAGTGAAACCGAACCCCACAGTGACTAACGTTAAAATGGGCGTTGAGGCATTCAAGAAGAGTGGCGCAGACTTCCTCGTTGCTATCGGCGGCGGCTCTTCGATGGATACCGCCAAGGGTATCGGCATCGTTTCTAACAATCCGGAGTTTGCTGACGTCGTTTCGCTCGAAGGTGTAGCTCCCACGAAGCACAAGACCGTGCCGATCATTGCCCTTCCGACCACAGCCGGTACTGCCGCTGAGACAACCATCAACTACGTCATCATCGACGAAGCCAAGCAGAAGAAGATGGTTTGCGTAGACCCCAATGATATTCCCTGTTGTGCCATTGTAGACGCCGAACTCATGTATTCTTTGCCTAAGGGCACAACAGCTGCTACCGGTCTTGACGCTTTGACGCACGCCATCGAAGGCTACATCACTAAGGCTGCATGGGAGATGTCCGATATGTTCGAAATCGAAGCCATCCGCATGATCAATAAATATCTCCGCTTGGCAGTCTTCGAACCGACGAATCCTGTCGGACGTAACGGTATGGCTGTCGCACAGTACATTGCCGGCATGGCATTCTCAAATGTAGGCTTGGGCGTTGTGCATGGTATGGCACATCCGTTGGGCTCACTCTTTGACATTCCGCACGGCGTAGCCAACGCTTTGTTGTTGCCGACCATCATGGAATACAACGCTCCGGTATGCCTCGACAAGTATGTTGAGATTGCCAAGGCTATGGATGCCTATAAGGAGGGGATGAACAAGGAGGAGGCTGCCGCTGCCGCTTGCAAGGCTGTCCGCGACCTCGCTATCGAGGTGGGCATCCCGCAACACCTCACGGAGCTCGGCATCAAGGAATCAGACATCCCGGCACTGGCAGAACAGGCTATTGCTGACGTCTGCACGCCGGGCAATCCGCGTGACGTCACCAAGGAGGATATCATCGACCTCTATCATCAAGTACTCTGATGGAGTGATGTATCGACGATGCATCACAAGATAAACGAGAGGAGCTTCCCTGCGGGAGGCTCCTCTTCTGTTTTCTATATAAATAGCTCTTTCAGTACCTCGAATGACTTGATCGTACCCATTTCGGGTAGGTGAGCTTGGAGGAACATTAGCAACGTCTCGACGAAGGTGTTTCGCTCGTCTCGATTCAGGCGCAACGTGCTCAGATCAGAAAAGCCTAACTGCAATACATGGTGGAAATGAAAACTGGAATCCGCGTCTAAATAATAAGGGTGGGGGATTGGGGCATCGGTAAATATCCCCTCATGGATGTCGAAGCACATCCCCTCGTGATAATTTTCGGTGTTGATGCTGAAACCTAAATGTTCACACAGTCGGGCGGTAAAGATTAGATGAAAATTGGCGCTACCCTCCTCGATTAGCTCGAATAACTCTACGCTTTGGTGCAAAAAAGTGAACAGCTCCGGGTTAGATTCCTCCTCCCGGATGGTGCGATCTAACAGCTCTGCTACGAACAGGCATTGGCTCGCTTTGGTCGGGTTAGTGGCTGTCGTGAAATAGGGGGAGGAGAGCACTGAAACCTCTTCGAACTCCTGAATGCGTGTCGTGGGTTGGTGTTTTACCTCCATGCTGAGGATTGTCAGCGGTGCTTGTAACATACGTACCGAGGGATCGCGACGCGTCTTGCGGAGCTTCTGTCGGTAGGTGACACGTCCGAAACGCTCGGTATAGATGTGTAGAAACTGCGTGTTGTCGTTATAGGGGAGGGCTGCCAACACAATGCCTAAAGTTTTGTCGTACATAGATCAGTCTGTAATGTCGAGAGCAAATGTGACTCCTAACGGCAGCGAATATAGCTGAAAAGCGGCTAAAAAACGTCGACGATGTGAAAAAAAGAGGCGAAATATTTGCAATACATCGAAAAGCCCCTATCTTTGCACCCGCAAAACAACCAAATGCCACTACAACGGCAAAAGGTAGTTCGGCAAGGAGGTCCATTCGTCTATCGGTTAGGACGAGAGATTTTCATTCTCTAAAGAGCAGTT
>CAZGZL010000035.1:0-17510 GCA_964530595.1 uncultured Prevotellaceae bacterium
ACGCAAATATTGCTCCAAACGGTCGCGGAGAGCGGCGCCACGCGGCAACCACAACGGGAGACCGGGACCCACGTTAGCTGAGAATGCGAAGAGCTCCATCTCCTTGCCCAACTTGCGGTGATCGCGTTTTTTAGCCTCTTCGAGCAGCGTCAAGTATTCGTCCAAATCTTTCTTCTTGGGGAATGTGATCGCGTAGACGCGGTTCATCTGCGGGCGTTTCTCGTCGCCGCGCCAGAAAGCACCGGCTACAGAGAGTACTTTGACCGCTTTGATCGGGGCGGTCGAGGGGAGGTGCGGACCGCGGCAGAGATCCGTAAAGGCGCCCTGCGTATAGGTAGAGATCTTACCGTCCTCAAGTTCCGAGATCAACTCGCACTTGAAGGTCTGACCTTTGGCAGCAAATTGTTCGAGCACTTCGGCTTTGCTGATCTCCTTGCGGACGATGGGCTCTTTCTTCTGAGCCAGCTCCAACATCTTCGCTTCGATAGCGGCGAAGTCTCCCTCCTTGATCGAACCACCGTCGGCGGGCACTACGTCGTAGTAGAAACCGTTCTCGATAGCGGGACCGATACCGAATTGGATGCCGGGGTAGAGTTCCTGAAGGGCTTCGGCGAGGAGGTGTGCCGATGAGTGCCAGAAAGCGTGTTTTCCTTCTTCGCTGTCCCACTTAAACAATGTGAGTGTAGCGTCGGCTTGAATCGGGCGGGTGAGGTCCCACATCTCGTCGTTCACTTTGGCTACCAAGACCTCTTGAGCCAAACGTGCGCTGATGCTCTCAGCCACCTGTAGCGGGGTGATACCCGCTTCGAATTCCTTAACGTCGCCGTTAGGGAAAGAAATCTTAATCATCATTGAATTACAACTTTCAATTAGTTTATAGTTTTTCGGTTTTGCCTCCTTTCGCCGCAACATTGCTATACGACAGCAACTTGGCGAAAAAAAGACTGCGCAAAGTTACTGAATATTTCTAAAACGTCACCGTGCAGTCCTAAATAATTGCCTAAAAACCAAAATTTCGTCTCTTCAGTGTGCGTCGCAAGGGTAGAATAGGTACATTTACACCGCGAAACACTTATTTCCCAATGAATCACAACTTTATATCCGTCACTGATCTTTCGAAGGAGGACATCACTTCGCTCCTTGAAGATGCCGCATTCTTCGAACAGAATCCCAATCTTGACTTGCTGAAAGGCAAGGTGGTAGCCACCTTGTTCTTTGAACCCTCCACCCGAACGCGCCTTAGTTTTGAGACGGCAAGCAATCGTTTGGGCGCCCGTGTCATTGGTTTCAGCGATCCCGCCAGCTCCTCTACGTCGAAGGGCGAGACCCTCAAAGACACCATCAAGATGGTCAGCAACTATGCCGACGTCATCGTTATGCGTCACTATTTAGAGGGGGCTGCGCGCTATGCTTCCGAGGTGACAGACGTTCCCATCATCAACGCCGGCGACGGTGCCAATCAGCACCCCTCGCAAACCCTTTTGGATCTCTATTCCATCTGGAAGACGCAGGGAACCTTAGACAACATCGACATTACTATGGTGGGTGACTTGAAGTACGGGCGCACCGTGCACTCCTTGGTGCAAGCCCTCTCTTTCTTCTCGCCGCGCTTCCACTTCGTGGCTCCGCAGCTCCTCCAGATGCCCTTCGGCTACAAAGACTTCTGCCGCCGTCATAAGCTTTACTTCGACGAGCAAGCCGATTTCACCGAAGAGGTCATCAACAACACCGACATCCTCTACATGACGCGCATCCAGCGCGAACGCTTCTCCGACCTCCGCGAGTACGAGCAGGTCAAGAACCTCTATTGCCTACGCAATAAGATGTTGGAGCACTCCAAACCCAACTTGCGCGTCCTCCATCCGCTGCCGCGTGTCAACGAGATAGCTTACGACGTTGACGAAAATCCCAAGGCCTATTACTTCCAGCAGGCGCAGAACGGCCTCTATGCACGCCAAGCCATCATTTGTCGTATGCTCGACATCAAGCTGCCGCGTTGATCCTTTTTTATTCAATCAAACACACACTTCATCATGTCTCTGTATCCCATGAGCGAAAAGAAAGAACTCGAAGTCTCCGCCATCCAGAACGGAACCGTCATAGATCATATTCCTGCTGACGTCACCTTTAAGGTCGTCAAGTTGTTGGATCTCTACGATTACACCGGTGCCATCACCATCGGAAATAACTTAGACAGCAAGACCCTCGGCAAGAAAGGTATCATCAAGGTCGCCGATTGCTACTTCCCCGACGACGTGATCAACCGCTTGGCGATCATTGCCCCCAACGTCACCCTGAACATCATTAAGGACTACCAGATCGTAGAGAAGAAATACGTCAAGTTCCCCAAGCAGATCATTGGTGTTGTCAAATGCTCCAATCCCAAGTGCATCACGAACCATCAGCCCGTGCCCACCAAGATGGAGGTCTTCGACTTCGCACAGAAGTCTCTGCGCTGCGTCTATTGCGAGCGCGTCATGCAGCACGACGAATTGGAGCTGTTGTAACCCACGCCCCAACCTCATAGAATGCTAATAGCCGCCCTGTCCCTATGGACAAGGCGGCTATTTCTGTTACGTCGGGATCACCTTAACGCTGTGCGCTCCCCACTTCGAAGCTCACGCTGCCCGAACGTACCCCGCGTCCGCTGACGGTGAGTTGTCCGCGTCCGCTGACGGTCGTAGCCTGTACCACCACTACGAGCTGCCCGCCGAAGGTGGTCATCCGCGGGGCGGTGAAGGATTCCAACGACGTCGCGTCGCCGTTGCATGCAGCTTTATAGCGCACGCTGCCGCTCGTCTTGAAGCTCAGGGGCACAGCTGCGTCGGGACAGGGATTGCCCGCCCGGTCTACCACCGTCACCGTGACAAATGCCAAGTCGGGGCTGTCCTGCTGCGGCTCGGTGGTGACGGCGAGGCTACTGCGGTCGGCGTTCAGCACCAAGTGGTGCGGCGCCCCTGCCGTCACGACTCGCTCTTCTGCCACCGCCTGACCGGTGGAATCATATGCCACCACCTTCAGCTCGCCCGGCTCGTAGACGGTCTGCATCCAGCGTAGACGATAGCGATCCAAACGGCTCTCGGGTTGCTTGCTGCGTCGTCCCTGACTGACTCCGTTGATGAAGAGCTCTGCGGAGGGATAATTGGTATAACAATAGACCGGTATCGTGTCTCCCTCATGTCCCCGCCACGTCCAGTGGGGCAGCAGGTGCAACGTCTCGGTCTCCGGACGCCAATGGCTGCGATACAGCCAATAGCGATCTTTGGGCAATCCGGCGAGATCAAAGATGCCGAAGTAGGAGGAACGTGACGGCCAATACTCGTCGTAGGGCGACGGTTCGCCCAAATAGTCGAATCCCGTCCACACGAATTCGCCGATCACCCACGGTGCATCCTCCTGCCACTGCCAATCGTCGTCCGGCAGATTGCTCCACGAACAACATTCCATATCGTAGCCCGAACACTGTCCGTCGTCGTACATATAACTCTTGCGCTCCGTCACCGGCAACTTGTAGACGCCGCGGCTGCTCACCGTCGAGGCGGTCTCGCTGCCCAAGATGAAGCCTTGCGGCGCCTGCTCGTAAGCCTTGGCGTACTTGGGTAGACGGTAGTTCAAGCCCGGCACATCCATGCTTTGCAACACACCGCTCCACAGGGCATTGTCTACACGATCCAAACCCTGCGTCACGGGGCGGGTAGGATCCAGACGGTGGCAAAGCTCCTGCATCAAGCGACTGTAATGCAGCCCTTCGGCGGAACCTTGGTCGGGTATCTCATTGCCGATGCTCCACATCACGATGGCGGGGTGGTTGCGGTGACAGCGCACGAGGTTCGTCAGATCGCGCTCCCACCAGTCGCGGAAGAAGCGGCTGTAGCCGTTCTTGCACTTAGGGTAGATCCACATATCGAACGACTCCGCCATGACCATCATGCCCAACGAATCGCATAGCTCCATCTGCCACGGCGCCGGCATATTGTGCGACGTGCGTATCGCGTCGCAGCCCATCTCCTTCAGTAGCGTGATCTGACGTGCCAACGCTGCCCGATTGACGGCGGCGCCCAATGGCCCTAAATCATGGTGTAGGCAGACGCCGCGCAACTTACGAGCTTCGCCATTCAGCTTGAAGCCCTCGGCGGAGACCTCCACCGTGCGGATGCCGAAGCGGGTACTTTGCCGATCGTGGAGCCGATCTCCCTCACGCACCTCGGTGATCAGCGTATAGAGATAGGGCTGTTCCGGACTCCACGGATGCGGCTCTGCCACGTTCAGCACATTGTTCACCGTAGCTGTCGCGCCTAACGTAGCGGTATGTGCCGTCACCTCGTGCCCCTCGGCGTCCAACACCCGTTGCACCACTTGTAATTTCTGTTTGGGATGCGTCCCGCGGAGCTCGGTCTCCACCGCCAAGCGTGCCGACTGCAGCGACAGCGCCGTTGTGCGGACATAGATGCCCCACGGCTCCACTCCGATGCCCTCGCCCACCTCTAAGCGGATGGGGCGGTATAGACCTGCGCCGGGGTACCAACGGGAGCTCTCCTCCACATTGCGCAGATGGATCGCCAAACGGTTCAGCGTATCGCCGCGATGCACTGCGTTGGAGATGTCGACCGCGAAGCTATTATATCCATACGACCACGAGCCCACCTCGCGCCCATTGACGTAGAGGGTCGGTTCGCTCATCGCGCCGTCTACGATTAGGGCGACGTAAGGCTTCGCTTCGGGGACGGTGAACGTCGTGCGGTACCATCCCTCGCCGATCCACGGGAGCGATCCGGAGCGCCCCGTCTTCCACGTGGCTTCGGTCTCGCCGTTCTGCATGATCGCCACCTTCTGCGCGTCGATTTCGCGATCGAAGGGGCCGCTGATTGCCCAGTCGTGCGGGATGGCGACCTCCTCCCATCGGCGGTCGTCATATTCGGGTGCCTCGGCTCCCTCCGCCGCTCCCTGATGGAAGCGCCAGCCGGAGAGCAGATAGCGTTGAGATGAGGGGGATTCAGCTTGCCCTTGAGCGGCGACGGGCGCCGTCAGCAAGAGGGCACAGAGGGTGCCATACAGGGGAAGTAGCGTTTTCATAGCGTTTTTGTGTAAGATATGTTTTAGGGTAATCAGATCGGGATGCCGTAGTTTAACTTCAGCGTATCCATCACGAAGACGCTCTGAATGCGGGCTATGTAGTCTAAGGCTCCCACCTTATTTAATATAAACTCTTGATACTGCTTCATCGACGAGACATAGACCTTCATCATGAAGTCGCAGTCGCCGCTCACGTTGTAACATTCCGACACCTCGGTCCACTCCTCCAACGCGCGGCGGAAGTCCGACGTCACCGTCTGATTGATTTGCTTCATACTGATGTGACAGTAGACGATGAATCCACGCTCCAACTTCTCGGCGTCGAGCACCGCCACATATTTCTGTATGTAGCCCAAGCGTTCCAAGCGGCGTTGCCGTTCGAAGGTGGGGGTGTTGCTGAGGTGGATCTTCTGAGCCAACTCTTTGGTGGTCAGTCGGCAGTCTTCCTGCATGGCGCGCAGAATGCGCAGATCGGTTTCATCGAGGATTTCCATAGCGAAAAGCGATAAAAGGGGTGTTTTCTGTGGGCAAAGATAGGGAATAAAAAGTAAACCAACGCCCCTTTCCGCGGGTTATCTTTAAGATTAAAAACCTCTTAGCTGATGGAATACGCATATCCGGGCATTGTCCTCTTCCTTTTTCTGCTTGCCATAGTCGATTTGAGCGTCGGGGTGAGCAACGACGCCGTGAACTTTCTCAGTGCGGCGGTAGGTGCTAAAGCGGCGTCGCTGCGTCGCATCCTGATCATCGCCTCGGCGGGCATTCTGTTGGGTGCTGCTACGGGCAACGGCATGATGGAGATCGCGCGCCACGGCATCTTTCGCCCCGAACACTTCCACTTTGCGGAGCTGATGTGCATCTTCCTCGCCGTAGCGGTCAGCGATGTCATTCTCTTGGATGTTTTCAACTCTTTGGGGCTTCCTACCTCCACCACCGTCTCGATGATCTTCGAGCTCTTGGGCGCCTCGTTCGTCATAGCCCTCTTCAAGCTGCATGGTGCGGCGGGCGAGGCACTGCGGCTCACCGACCTCCTCAATACCGAACGGGCGCTCACCGTTATCATTGGCATCTTCCTCTCGGTCGCACTCGCCTTCCTCTTTGGCGCCCTTGTGCAGTGGCTGACGCGCCTCCTGTTCACCTTCCACTACCGCCGTGCAGCGGCATGGAAGGAGCTATTTTTCAGTAGCTTTGCGGCGCTCTGCATTGCCTACTTCATGCTCATCAAGGGGCTCAAAGGCTCCACCCTCCTCACTCCGGAGTTGCGCGCTTGGACAGAGGGGCATCCGTGGCTCTTGTGGCTCGGTGGTATGGCGGTGAGCCTCGGCGTCATGGCGGTGTTGCAACGTTGTGGCGTCCACTTGCTCAAGGGGGTCGTCCTATTGGGTACCTTTGCCTTGGCTATGGCGTTTGCCGGCAACGATTTGGTGAACTTCATCGGTGTCACCTTGGCGGGCTACGACTCTTATGCCGACTTTCGCCACCACGCCGACGGTGCTACCCCCGACGCCTACCTGATGTCGGCGCTCAATGCACCGGCGTCTGTGCCCCCGGTGTTGCTCTTAGCGGCGGGAGGCATCATGGTCTTTGCTCTGATCACCAGCCGCAAGGCACGGCGCGTCTTGCAGACCTCCATCGACCTCTCACGGCAGGATGAGGGGGAGGAATCGTTCGGGTCGAGCGCTGTAGCCCGTAGCATTGTCCGCTCCGTCACGGGGCTCTCCGAGAGCATCGCGCGTCTGATGCCCACCGGCATACAACGTTGGGTGGAGCATCGCTTTGAGCGCCCCGCCGATCTGCGGACGGATGGTGCCGCCTTCGACCTTCTTCGTGCCTCGGTCAACTTGGTGGCGGCGGCGCTGCTCATCGCCCTCGGCACCTCGCTGAAGCTGCCTCTCTCTACCACCTACGTCGCCTTCATGGTGGCTATGGGTACCTCTTTGGCTGATCGCGCTTGGGGGCGCGAGAGTGCGGTCTACCGTGTCTCCGGCGTCGTGACGGTCATCGGTGGATGGTTCGTCACGGCGGGGGCAGCCTTCCTCTTTGCCGCCGTAGTGGTGTCGGTGCTCTATTGGGGCGGCATGGCGGGTGCTGTGCTGATGATGGCGGTGGCGGTGTTGCTCTTGGTGCGCAGTCGTTGGTTCGACCGTCGGCGCACCCGTCAGCCCGTCGAGGAGCAGGGCTCTCAGATCCTGAATGCTGACGACCCCGCTACGGTGTGGCAAAACCTACGGCTGCACGTCGCCGCCACACAGAGTGCCCTGCTCTACTTCACGGCAGAGACCTACCGCACGATGTTTCAAGCCTTCAGCCGCGAGGAGTTGCGCTCCCTGCGCTTGGCGCGGGTGCAGATTGTGGAGCAGAAAGAGCTCATCCGGGCGGCGCGCCGCTTGGAGTCGCGCGGGTTGCAGCGATTAGATCGTCGGTTGGCGTTCCAGAAGAATGCGTGGTACTATCTGTGTAGCAACAGTTGTCTGCAACTGCTCAACACCCTGCACCGCATCTGCGACCCCATGAAGGAGCATACCGACAACAGCTTTCCCCCGCTGCCCGCCCTTTACGTCGAGGAGTTCGCCCCTCTCTGCGATGCCGTGGCGCAACTCTTGGAACGTATCGCCGGGGCGGTGCGTTCCGGCGATTACACCGACGCCTATGCCCTCTCCGTCGAGGGCAAGAACTTGAAGCGCCGTCTGTCGGACTTGCGTACACGACAGACGGCGCGTTTGACGGCCGATCGCGAGAGCCTGAAGGTCTCGTTGGTCTACCTGAATCTGATCCAAGAGTCACACGAACTGCTGAGCCAAGTGCGCAACCTCCTGCGTGGCAGCGTCAAGTTCACTTGATCTGCTGCCGATGGACGTTGCGATAGAGCGCCCACAGACCCCAGATGGGGAGCGCCACGGTGCTGAGCAGGAGGATGTAGAAGCTCCGCATCAGTGCGGTCATGAAGGCGTCGGCTTCCGCCGTGTCGAGCAGTCTGAACCCTAACTCGTCGGTGGTAGACCATTGATCTATCTGTGCAGCGATGAAGTACAGCACGATGGGCATCACCACTGCAAAGAGGATGAGGTAGGTGAGCAATACGATCAGACAGCTCTTCAGGAGTCCATTGTGGCGGAAGTGGAAGTTCAGGTTGAGGAAGTAGAGGAGCGTGGCGATCGACACCGAATAAGCCGCCACATATTGCGGCACGGTGAAGTCCCAACCGAGGTAGGGAGCTGCTGCGTCAGAGGCGCTCCGGGTCAATACCTTCATGATGACGTCGGGCATATTCTCACCGTTGCCGAAATAGGAGAGCCCCCAGTGCAGCGACGGATAGATCAGGGCACCGATCCCCATCGTTGCATAGAAGGAGAGGATCGCCAACACCTTGACCCCCACCCACAGACAGGCGTAGTCCAAGAGCAGTGTCACCGCCTTTTCCGCCGAGGTCGCGGGCAGGGTGAGGTAGCCCGGAGCGCTGCCCGGAGCGGTGAATTTGTGGTGTAGGATTTGTGTAGCCCAGACGAAGCACCCGATCAGGGCAAAGCCGTAGAGGTGAAAGCAGGTCGAGGCGAGGCTCCCCGGCAGCCATTGCCGCGGATGCTCTAAGTCGCTGCTCGCAAAGGCGTTGCCGCAGAGAACGATGTAGAGCACCAACAGGACGCCGAGGGCGAATAGGAGGGTGCGTCGGTAATACATAGCGTCGTAGCGGAGCAGAAGCCAGACGCGACGCAGGGAGAAGGTGGTATTCATACGATATGGGTCATGAAGGTCATTAGTGAGGGGTACTGAATAGTTCACGGAACAATTCCGGATGGGTGACGACGGCATTGAACAGCAGTTTGACGTCCACCGGCTCTTGGGCGCCTGTCTGGTTGGGCAGTACGCTCATCACGCCCCTTAATGTAGGCTCGCTGTAGTAGGGCTCCTCACCCTCGGCGGCGACGCCGAAGCGAAGCAGGCTACCGATGCGTGCCAACGTTTCGTTGAGCAGGATGCCGGCAGATTCCAAGATCACCACACTGTCTATCAGGGTCTCCAAGTCGTCCACTTGATGGGTGGAGATCAGGATCGTACGCCCCTCGCGCGACAGCGATCCGACGATGCGGCGGAAGGCGCACTTCGAGGGGATGTCCATGCCGTTGGTTGGCTCGTCCATGAAGAGGTAGCGGGTGTTGCAGGCGAGAGCCAATGAGATGAGCGCCTTCTTCTGTTGACCCAACGAGAGTGTAGTGAGGCGTCGGTCGGTGGGTACCTCGAATTCCTGTAGGGCGCGATCCAAAAGCGCCGTGTCGAAGGTGGGGTAGAAGGGGGCGGTGACGCTCTGTAGCTGACGGATGTTGAGCGGAGGGATCGCCTCGTTCTCGTGCACCAGACGGATGTTGCCGAGAAATTCGGGCGTCCGTTCCGCGGGGATATGCCCGCCCACCATACAGGTGCCGCATCCGCGTAGTACGCCGGAGAGTATTTTCAGTAGGGTGGACTTACCCACGCCGTTCTTGCCGAGCAGTCCGTAGATATGTCCCGGCGCCAAGCGGAGATTGAGGTCGCTCAATACTTCGCGTTTCGCGCTGTAGCCGAAGGATAATTGTGTGGTTTGTATCATGTTTGCAGTGTTGTTGCCTCGCCTTGGATGTTGAGGCGGTGCAAATATAGAGAAAAGCCCCAATCAGCGCCTTGACAACACCTAATTTTTCGCCTTGCTCACGGCTTTTCATTTTGTCACGTAAACTCCGTGTTCGACTCTCTTTCTGTCATTTTTTGCTTCGAAATCCGATCAAAAAGCGGCAAAAAACGACGGAATAGGATCAAAATGGCGATTTTGTGGTTAAAGTTTGTATAAATATGTTAATTCGGGGGGGGGGGTAAATGTTGCTCGGCTCAGAATGGACTTTTATATTTGTCGCCGAGTTTTCCAGCCTGATCGGGTGGAACTTTTCTTGTAAAGCGTCTCTAAGATTAGGGCGAAACCGACCTTTAACCGAACGAATACTGCACCTTAAAAAACTACGTCTCTCAGCCTCGGTTTCCCACACTCTGCCATCTGTCTATCGACCGAAGACACGCCTCGCCATCAAGAACTTTGACTGTGACTGTTAACCTGATTATTAGAACTAAATTTATGTGTAATGAAAAAGCTCCTTGCTATGGCAACCGCCGCAATGCTCTTTGCGGCATGCTCAGATGATTTTGATGCCTCCGGAGTCTCTCTATTGAGCGACAACACCGATGCACAGTACATGGCGTTTAACATTGTGATGAACAACACCGAGACGCGCGCCCTCGCCGACGATGACGCCACTACCTACGCCAACGGTACCACCGACGAATATGCCGTCGATACCAATGCGGTGGCGTTCTTCTTCTTCGATGCTGACGGCGCGGCATACAGTGTTGATGCCGAGGGCCACAATTACAGCACCCCCACCAGTATCTCGTTTACAACAACTACCGATGACACTACATCTCCCAACACCCAGACGGACGGAAGTGCCGTCACGACCTATTCAAGCAGTATCGTTGTGATCAAAAATGCCACCGGAACGACCCCCTCGCAGGTGGTGGCTGTGGTCAACTACGACGGGTTGTTTACGCTCGAAACGATGCCGATGGATACGTTGCGTGCTCGCTTGGTGACTGCAGGTAGTTATCAGAAGACTACGACGGTGCCAGAACCAGAATCGCATGCACCAACCTCCGATTCCGCAAAGCCCGGCACGCGCGCCGTGGCAGCGGAGAGTGGAAGTTCCACGACGAACACTTATTTCTTGATGTCGAACTCGGTCTACAAGACGACGAGCGGCAATGTGTACGCTACAGAGATCAAGTCATCCAACATCGCCAAGACCGCATCCGGTGCAGCCTCCAGTCCGGTGAATATCTATGTGGAGCGTGTCGTGGCTAAGGTGACGACAGCGGATGCCTTGCGGACGACCCTCTATCCCGTCCAAGATTCCACAGCGACGGCACAGAACCTCTCCATCACGTTGGCAGGTCAAACGACGGCAATGGGTACCCTATATGTGCGCTTCAAGGGGTGGACGCTCTACAATCGCGTGGGTAGATCGTCGCTGTTGAAGAACATCGAGGAGAATGCCGACTATAAGTATGCGAACTGGAACGATGCCTCCAATTACCGCTCCTATTGGGCTACAATGGCAGACAGCTGCGTAGTGCCCAAAGCAAACCTGAAATTGTCCTACACGGCGATGAGCGATAACTTCGATGTGGAATATCCTTTCGAAAATACTTTAGGCAAGGTCTCCGGTGCGCCCCAAGATACGGTACACACCAGCATTGTCTTCGCCGCTGAGATTGTACAGCTCAAAGAGAATACGAGCGCTGCGACCGGAAATGATACTGTCGCTGTCACACTGGTGAAGTGGCTCTCTAAGTACTATACGTTAGCAACAGCCAAGGAAGCTATTGCCAACTATCTGCGCAACGACTTGTTTACACTTTCGTCCCAAACAATCACCTCGGACGACAACAATAGTACGACTGTTTATACATGGACGCCGATTTCAGCGAACGTCATCGGATTCAAGGCGGTAGACGATAGTTATTATGTGACGGTGGATTTGCCGGATTCAACCATATATTACGCCAAAAACAACTCGACGACGGCACTCACCAAAGCAGAAGTGGGCACAATCCTATCGAATGTGCCGAAAATCCAGATTTGGAACGAGGGACGTTGCTATTACTTCGCCCCCATTACCCACCTCGGCGGTTTGACGGGTGTGGTTCGTAACCATTGGTATAATTTCGCGGTCAACAAGGTTTCCGGTCTCGGAACTCCGGTCTATAGTCCCAACGAGCTCGTTACCCCTGTCAAGCCGAGCGATACAGCCGAAGACGAGTGGTACTTAGACACGAAGTTGCAGATACTGGCTTGGCGCAAGATCTCACAGAGCTTGGATCTCTCCTCTTATTGATGCGGGGGGAAACGATGTAGGCTATTCAACGTTGCGATGCGTATGTCCCGTTCGGTATGGCTCGTCTGGTTGCTCGCCCTGTGGCTCTGTGGCGGCTGCTCCCTCATCTACGATGGGGAGGGCGACTGCTCCGTGCACTTTCAGGTACGCTTTGTAGCCAATATGAACTTGGCGTATTCCGACGTTTTCGCGGAAGAGGTTCCCTCCGTCTCCCTCTATGTATTCGACGAGGATGAGACCTTGGTGTGGGTGGGTTACGCCACAGCCGAAGAGCTGAACGCCGGTGGCGGGCGGTATGTGATGGAGATCAGTGATTTGCCTGCCGGAAACTACCATCTGGTGGCGTGGGGCGGATTGGAGAACAATAGCTCCTTCTCCGTCCCCGTCCTCACCATCGGTAGCTCGAAGCTCAACGATCTGACTTGCTCCCTGAACCGCAAGACACGCGCCGACGAGAAAGATCTCTCCGACACCGATCTCGACCCTCTGTTTCACGGAATGGCGGACTTCGTCATCCCTGAAGAGCCGGAACCGGGTACCTACGACGTAGAAATGCAGCTGACCCAAGATACCAACCAGATCACGGTCTATCTGCAAGAGATGGATGGCAGCGAACTCAACCAAGAAGATTACGAATTCATGGTCGAAGCCAACAATGGACACATCAATCACGACAATAGCCTGCTCATCGACGAGACCCCTATCAAGTACGTTACTTGGAGCCAATATGCTTCGGCGGTGCGTTCTACCTTCGCCGAAACGGCGGCGGTGGTGGTGCGTTCCGCCGAAGAGACTACAACCGACGCCGAGCAACGTTCCGTCGGTCCGGAAGTGGTAGGCAAGTTGACACTTTCGCGCTTGGTGATTGACGATTGGGCGGAAGTCACTCGCCCCATGTTGACCATCAAGCAGCGATCTACAGGGCAAACCTTGCTCTCGATTCCGCTGATTGACTATGCACTGATGGTGCGACGTATCTCCGGCAGTCAAGCCGAGGAACAAGAATATTTGGATCGGCAGAGTCATTACGATATGACGTTCTATCTCGAAAACGGACAGTGGATGAGTCACGAAGTGATCATCAATTCGTGGCGTATCATCCTGATTGATGCCAATCTGGATTAAACGATGAAATTTCCGCACTGCACACCTCTTACACTCCTCTGCTCCCTCTGTTTCGTAGCGACGGGGTGTCTACATGACGTAGACGCCTTGTCGCTCGATGAGGCTTCGGAGACGCTGACACTCACCTTCACCCTGACGGTGGAGGGGGGCGAGAGCGCTTCGACGCGCGCCTCGGAGCGGAATTATATGTGGGGTGAGGAGTACGACAGTGAAGCCACCGCTTACGACGATGTGGTGGATTGCGACAGCCTACAGGTGGCGATCATCGACAGCGAAAACCGATTGGTAACGCGCGTTAGCGATCTGAAATCCTTCCAGAGCTCTACTCGCGCTTACCAATATTACGGCGTCATCTCCCGCGCTCTGTTGCAGACCGGTGCGACATACCGCTGCATGGTGTGGGCTAATTGCGATTCGGTGGACTGCTCCAACCTCGACGCTCAAGCGCCCGTTTTCAGCATGTCCGACCTGCCCAATGATACGTCACTGACCGACTTCCCCCTCCCCATGTGGGGGGTGAAGAGCTTCACCGTCGCCGCGGGGGAGGATGCAGAGGATTTGGGAGACATCTGGCTCTTGAAGGCTGCCGCCAAATGCCGTGTGCGGCTCTGTCAGGCATTGCGTCAGAGTGGCTATGTGCTGAGCAATCTACGCCTGCATCGCTACAATGACACGGGGAACATCCTGCCGGGCAACTGGAGGTTAGCGAATGCGACTACGCAGCTCGGATTCGTCCGCGGAAGTGAACTCTACGGCTTCAATCCCGTAGAGAGCCGTGTCGATACGACGGTGGCATTCCTCGCCGAACCTAACGCGACGGATAGCAGTCAGATCGTCTACTTCCCTGAATGCCAGAACTCGTACGCTGCTCCTATCTACATCACTCTCGATGTGATAGACCGAAACAGTGATACTACCTCCTACAAAATCGACTTCAAGGATTTCTCCAAGAACGAATTGCTCGCCGATTTAGGACGTAACCACCTCTACGATTTCGAGATCACCGGTTTCAACCGCGGACTCGAAGTGAAACTCTATGCGGATGACTGGGAGGAGGTGGAGGAGGAGTGGGACTTCACCGACCAGATCTCCGGCAACCTCGCGCTGACGTGGAACGCCGATAGTTGTCAGCACATCAACGAGGAGAACCAAAAGATTACCGTGCTCAAGGGGGTCGCCGCCACAGCGACGTTCTCCATCCAGTCGCCTGTCGGCGCCACGTGGATTGCCACGCTGACGCCGAGCGACTCGTTCGTATTCCTCACCGAGGACGCCGAGGGTAATGTGCAGCAGAGCGCAACAGCCGATGGGGATATCATCGCCGAAGGCCCTCTCTCGACGCTCCGCATTTTGGCAACGAGTACCGACAATACGCGCCAAAATCAAGCCACACTGACGATCTATGTCCGCTACAAGGAGGGTACCACCCGCAAGGTGGAGGAACTGAGTGGGTGGGTCGTCATTCAAACTATTTAATTACGTATGTTGCTGCCTCATCTATTATTACAACGGATTATGCTACGAACGGAGACTTTGTGTCGCTGTTCGCGTCGCGGACTACCCGCTCTCTGCCTGTTGTGGCTCTGCCTGACCGGGTGGCTCGTCACTGCTTGTCAGGACGATGAGGCAGGCTATTGGAGTGCTTCCGAGGGGCGCTGTACGCTGAATCTCAAACTCCGTAGTCGTGCCCTTGTCACTCGCGCCGACGATGCGGCGAGAGACAGCGTTGATTTAGAATTTTATATTCAGACGGTAGACCTTTTCTTCTATCCCCTCGATGCGGCAACAGATACCGCCGTGATCGAGATGCGCAACCAGACTATTGCGGTCGACAGCGCCGTGTCGCTCAGCTATGGACTCTCGTACGACATCGTGGATCGGCTCTTCCCCGACACCGTGACCCAATGTTTGGTCTATGCGGTGGCAAACCTCTCCGATTCGTTGGCGCGCTTTACCCGCCCCACCATCGACACGGTGCAGTCGTTGGTGCTCTACACCGACTTCCCTAACACCGAGAACGAGCGCTTGAATTTCGCGATGGACGCGGTAGACACCCTCACGCTGAACCGCAGCAAGATGACCGTCTCTGGGGCGATCGCCTTGGAACGCGCGATGAGCAAAATTTTGCTTTCGTTGGCTGTGGCAGACTCGGTACGCTCCAACGGCAAGCTCTACACGTCGGTGTGGAACGATGAGGCGGTCGTGGCAGAGCTGTACAACGGCGCAACGCGCGGCTGTCTGCATGGCGCTGTCTCCGAGGCATCGGAACGTGGCTTCACGGGCAAAGAAAATAGCTATCTGCGTTACTACACCCCGACGGGCGAGGTTTCAGAGCGTATGGTGGACACAACGCTTGTGACGTACCAGAAGTACACGCATATACCTTTCTTCTCCTATCCTAACGAATGGACGTCCAACTTCGAAGATCAAGAAACGGCGATCCGTCTGCAGGTGCCGTGGCAGACGGAGGAGGGCGACTTCATCACCTATTACTATCAGATTCCGATCAACTACCGCGGCAAGAAATTGGAACGCAACCACTATTATAAGATCAGCCTCACGGTGGGAATGTTAGGCAGCGCCGATCCGAGTGACCCTGTAGAGATTCCCGACCCGGATTATGAAATCTTGGATTGGGGTACAGGGAGCGAGAACGCCTCGAACGAAAAGGTCTCGACCGGTGAGACTGAAGAGGGTGAATCGGAGCCGGAGGAAGAGGAGGCTGTGGTCGACGCTCAGTTGGCAAAGGATCACTATCTGGTGGTCGATGATACAAAGTTCACCCTGTGGAATGCCGGTACCCTCTCCTTTAATTATAGCACATGCGCCAATTTAGAGGGTGCGTATTTAGTGGATGTCTACTACGAGACTACCAAATACCCCAACAGCGATGGGAGCGCGCAAAAAGTCTACCTCTACCGAACTGAATACAATACGAAGACGAAAAAGTTCGTCGAAATCTCTTCGTACGGAACGTATGATAAGCAAGTGCGCAGCGACTTTTCGAGCGTCGTCACTTTTATCAACAATCAGGTTAAGAACGGTACCATAGTGGTGGATAATCCCGACCAAAGCACCGACGGTACCTACGAAGGCTCCGGCACGGTCGTTTTTACCGCCGATATCGACCAAGTGGCGGGTGTGGTCTATCGCCCGGTGACGTTCACCATCGCCTTGGTCAACGACTTGGAACACGAGGGTACGATCCACAAAGTGGCGATCACTCAATATCCCTCTAAATATATCGAGATCAAGAGCGGCGGAGAGGTATTCGTCAATGGCTACTATGCCCGCCTGAGTAATGGTAACTTGACGGGGGCGCTTTCGCACCAAGACAATTACTATCGGTCGTACTCCTTTATATATAGCGGATATACGTCGAGCGTTTCTGCGGACGGTAGCTACACCGGCTATTATTCCTCCTCTTCGAACGCCGCAAGCAGCGTCACATGGTATGGCTACTCAGGGAGTAATAATTTCACCTCGAATTCGCAGAAAGCAGTCAATGCGAGCTACGAATATGTGCGCGGGGCTTTGGGCGGCACAAACTCTATTACCTATGTCAATATGTTGCAGATTCACGTTGCTGCCTTCACGAGTGACGATCATTCTTTCACCGTCCAAGTGTCTGATGTGAACAACAATGTCTCGACTGATGAATATGATTATGCAATCAGTGATCCACGTGAGGCTGGAGGCTTCGTGGCAGATCAGCAACACAACACTTCGGACTACGTTTATGAGGCAACGAGCTCGTATGGCGACTATTTGTACGATTATCTGGTCAAAGGTCAATACGAAAACAGAAATTACAACCGATACGTCCACTCGTGGGATGATGCCGCCGCAATCATGGTCGGTGGTACCTCTACGGCTGTCGATAATGTGATTGCTCCCGCGTTCATCATCCAGTCCAGCTACGGCGCCGCGAGCGCGACGACGTACTTCAAGATTGCGCAAAAACGTTGCGCTACCTATCAAGAGATGGGTTATCCAGCCGGACGTTGGCGCCTGCCTACGTTGGCAGAGCTCGCCTTCATTCTTTCGCTCCAAAAGAACGGTACAATCAGCGCCATGTTCGATACTTCGTCGGGACAAGCCTATTGGACCTCTTCAGGAGGCGGTTTGCAGCCTCAGACGAGCGGGAACGATGTATATTATAAGGAATATGTCAATAAAACCTCAGCAAAACGTCTCTGCAACGTGCGTTGCGTTTATGATACATGGTTCTGGGGCGATTCTGCCGAGGACGCGACACAATATAATCCCAAACCTTGAGCAAATATTATGAAGAAGTTACCTATTTATATATGTGGGGCGCTATGGTTCCTCCTATTCTTACTCTCCGCCTGCCGCGATGATGATGCACAAGAGTTGTGGCGGACGGTATTATCG
>CAZGZL010000036.1:0-17181 GCA_964530595.1 uncultured Prevotellaceae bacterium
GTTACGATGCCGCGCTTCTGTGTGTGTGTTGAGCTGCGACAGATCAGTCAAAGCTGACTTCGGGCGCTTTTTCGGCACCTTCTGCGGCACTAAACGCTGCCTTGCGTTCGAAACCGAAAAGTCCCGACAAGATGGACGTCGGAAAAGTCCGAAGCGCTACGTTGTAGGTGTTTACAACGTTGTTGTAACTCTTGCGAGCCTCGGCAATGCGATTCTCGGTACCCTCCAACTGAGCTTGCAATTCACTGAAGTTCTCGTTGGCTTTGAGATCAGGATAACTCTCCGTGATCGCCAAGAGACGGCTCAATGCGGAGCTGACTTCGCCTTGCGCCTGCTGGAACTTGCGCAAATTTTCTTCGCTCAGATCGTCGATGTTAACGGTCATTTGCGTGGCTTTGGTGCGCGCATCGACCACCGCCTGAAGAGTCGTTTTCTCATGCGAAGCATATCCTTTGACGGTGTTGACCAACTGCGGAATCAGATCGGCGCGACGCTGGTAGACGGTTTCAACATTTGCCCACTGATTATTCACAGCCTCCTCTTTGGAGACCAACCCGTTGTAGGCGCTGATTGCCCAAAGGACGACAACGGCTACAACTGCCAAAATGATGATCGTTGATTTCTTCATGTTGTTTATGTTTTATGATTTGAAATTCTCTTAGAATCGACCGCCGGCGCCACCGCCGCCAAACGATCCGCCGCCAAAGGAGCCAAACGATCCGCCCCCGCCGCTACGTCCCATGCCGCCGCCGATGATCATGCCACCGCCTATACCGCCGCCAATGTTATTACCTTGGTTCTCGCGGACGTGGCGCACCACAACGTTTTTGCAATGGGAACATTCGTAGGTGAGTTCCGTTACCCGATAGATGCCATCGCGATAGACTCGCCGATCCCGCAGTTCCAAGGTGCGCTTGCCACACCGTGGACAACGTTTTTCGTAATAAGCATTGACCCAGATCGCAAAGGCGACAATCACCACGCAGATAAGGAAGACCCACAGCATCATGATGGCAATATCTTCGTCCTCATCGGTTTGGTACGCGGCTACTAACTCTTCATTTTCTTCAAGCAATCCTTTTAAGGTTCGCACGGTCTCTACCATGGCGGCATCCCATTGTTCCTCTCGGAGCAAGGGAACCATCACGCGATTTTCTACGCGTTTGCAAATGGCATCTGGAAGGTACCCCTCTAAGCCTTCGCCCGTGGCAATGAAGTAGGAACGATCCGTGACGGCGAGAACGATAACCAAGCCTGTGTTCTGCTTGGTGCCAACGCCACGTTTATTGCCGACGCCGACTGCCAAGTTGTAGGCATCGCCCCCTTCGACCTCTCCCACTACAATCACTAAGGCTTTGACGCCTTTGGAACGATCGAGGGCGGAGAGCATCGTGTCGATGCTGTCTACCGCCGAAGCGCTCAGCAAGCCGTCTGGATTGCAAGTGTAGGTAACGCCCGAAGCAGGTGTCGTCAGCGGCAAGTTTTCGGGAGTGTACGTGACTGCCCAAAGGGTTTGCGCCGTGAGGAAGAGAAGAGTCAGCAGAAACTTCATCATAATTACAGTTTCCAGTTGCGAATGCGCTCCATGGCTTCGCGAGTAGCCTCTTGCGTTGCGAACGCTGTGAGACGGAAATAGCCTTCACCACTGGGGCCGAAACCTACGCCCGGAGTGCCGACCACATGACATTCGTCCAACAAGCGATCGAAGAACTCCCAAGAGCCCAATCCGTTCGGTGTTTTGATCCAAACGTAAGGTGAATTGACGCCGCCGTAAGCTTCGATGCCAATGCTTTCGAAGGTTTCCTTCATGGTGCGAGCGTTGGCGCGATAATATTCGATGTTCGCCATGATCTGCTGCTGACCTTCGGGCGAGAATACCGCCTCGGCAGCACGCTGAATAATGTATGCCGTTCCGTTAAACTTCGTACTCTGACGGCGCAGCCACAATTTGTTGAGCGAAATGCGCGTGCCGTCTGCCTTGCGCGCCGTAACCGCCTTCGGTACGACGGTGTAGCCACAACGCAAGCCGGTGAAGCCTGCCGTCTTGGAGAGCGAACGAAATTCGATAGCACATTGCTCTGCACCTTCCAATTCGTAGATCGAATGGGGAACATCCGATTCGGTGATGAATGCCTCATAAGCAGCGTCGAAGAGGATCAAAGCGTCGTTTTTGAGAGCATAATCGACCCAAACCTTGAGCTGCGCGCGCGTCAAGGTCGTGCCCGTCGGGTTGTTGGGGAAACAGAGATAGATGATATCTACCGGATGGTCGGGCAAAGCGGGAACAAAACCATTCTCGCGAGTACACGGCATGTAGGTGATTTTGTTGTAACGGCTATCCAACAGTTCGCCGGCGCGACCGCCCATTACGTTGGTGTCAACATAAACGGGATATACCGGATCTGTAACAGCCACGGTGTTGCCGGTACCCAAAATATCACCAATGTTACCGGTATCACTCTTTGCGCCATCGCTGATAAAGATCTCGTCGGCTTCCAAATGAATGCCGCGGTCAGTATAGTCATGCTTCAAGATTGTTTCGCGGAGGAAGGCGTAACCTTGTTCCGGACCGTAACCATGGAAGCCTTCTTCCGTGCCCATCTCGTCGACAGCCTTATGCAGCGCGTTGATAACGGCGGGAACGATCGGGCGCGTTACATCGCCAATACCCATTTTGATAATCTTTGCCTCCGGATGTGCCTCCTGATAGGCGCGTATGCGGCGAGCCACCTCTACGAAAAGATAGCTTTCCGAAACTTTAAGAAAGTTCTCGTTGACTTGTGCCATATTATAAATATAATAATGTGTGTTGTGATTACTTTTGATTGGGATTCCACTCTAATACGCCGTCAAAGACTTTGGTTGCAGGACCGGTCATGAACACGTGCCCCGTAGCCTCATCCCATTCGATCTCCAAGGCGCCGCCCAAAACTTCGACCGTCGCGCGACGGTCTGTCTTGTTATTGAGGACGCAAGCCACCAACGTGGCGCAGCAACCTGTACCGCACGCCAAAGTCTCGCCGGCGCCGCGTTCCCAGACGCGCATCTTCACGCGGCTACGATCCAGCACCTGCACAAACTCTGTATTTGTGCGGCGAGGAAAGCGGGGATGATGTTCATAGGCAGGACCAATTTCAGGCAAGTTAAGCGCCGCCACATCGTCAACAAAGTAGACGGCGTGCGGATTGCCCATGCTGACGCACGTCATCCGTTGTTCACGTCCCAAAACGTCGATCGGTTCATCGACGACGGGCGACTGCGCAGCCTCGACCGGGATGACGGGAGCCTCCAAGATCGGCGCCCCCATGTCGACGCGCACACGCTGAACGTAGCCGGCGGCGTCAGTAGTCAGTTGCAAGACCTTGACGCCCGCCAATGTTTCGAGGGTGAACTCTTTCTTGTCAGTCAAATGGTGGTCATAGACATATTTGCCCACGCAGCGTGTAGCGTTGCCACACATCTCCGCCTCCGAACCATCGGCATTGAACATACGCATCCGGAAGTCGCAGGTCTCGCTCGGCAAGATCAGCACCAAACCATCGGAGCCGATACCGAAGTGACGATCGCTGACAAAGCGTGCCAAAGCCTCCGGATCTTCAATATGTTCGCTAAATCCATTAATGTACACGTAGTCGTTGCCGGCGCCGTGCATTTTGGTAAATTGTATTGTCTTAGACATAATGTATTGATTTTTGCTCTTAGAATGTCAGTTCGTCGCAAATGTATAGCAAATCTGCGGAACCCCCAAACCCTCAAGCGTGAAAACGCACCTGCGCAACACGAAACCGCCACTATATCCGCTCAAAAAATACGAAACGCCCCCACTTGCGGCTCAAAAAGCTGCAAGTGGGGGCTATAACCAGTGATTCAGTCAGCGATTAGCGCTGAATGAACTTCTTACCATCGCGAAGGTAAACCTGACCTGCCTTGGGCGAAAGTACGCGACGACCCATGAGATCGAAGATCATACCCTGCTCGCGGAGCTCGGCGTCGATGTTTTCGATGCCCGTAGCGCCTGCTACCAAGGGGAGCACTGTGTGAGCTGCGTTGAAGCTCTCGTCTGCTACAACGGCAATGCTGAACGGAGTCAGCAGACTACCGGCAGGCTGGAGTACCAAAGCGTCGCCCGCCTCGTTAAGCAGGTAGACGGGGATTTCAGCTACTACGGGGGCAAACGTTGCATTGTTTACGACACGGAACTTGCCTTCAGCGGGAGCTGTTGTCAAGTCAACAGAATTGATCGAAAGGGTCTGTGCGTTCTGCAGAGAAACAAAGATCAAATCCTGACCGACCAGAGCATCAGCCACCTTGATCATGTAGCTCTGCGTGTTGGCAACGATGTTACCGGTATGCGTCAGCGTTCCAGCTTCAAGGGCGCTCTCGATATTATCGAAGGCGGTCGTAGCCTGAATACGATAGATGGTGTAGTCTTCGCCGCGCGTCAGCACATTACCTGCAGCATCCGTCACATAGACAGAGCCGTTGTTCAAGTTGGTGTTCGTCATGCTGAACGGCAAGACGAGCATGTTGTAGCCGGCGTGCACATTCTTGTGGAAGTAGATGCGTCCAGAGGGCTTGAAAGCGGCGTTCAAAGTTGCATTCAAAGTTGCGACGTCTGCGATCTCGAAGTCTGCGGCTTCAGCGGGCAACACTTCTGTCTCAGCAACGACAGCTTCGTAAGTCTCGTTGTATGAAGCGCGTGCATCGAGATAACGATAAACTGTTGACGATGCTTCGTAGCCTTCGGGAGCAGAAACGGCGGTCATCCAACCATACATAGTGTCGGGGATTGTAATCTTGCCCTTGTAAAGTACAGGTTCAGCGCCCGGCAATGTATAGTAGATCGCCTGCGGATTCTCAGCGGTGATATTGCTGTTATCGACAGAGATTTCGAAGACCTTTCCGCCCTCAACCTTCTCTACGAACGTGATCACCGGATCGTTTACAGTCAAGACGCCCATCGGAAGTTCCAAAGTCACCTCATCAGACTTATTATCTTGATAGAGAGTATAAGCCTTCACATATTGTACCTCCGGAGCGACTGCCACCTCCTTACCGCCGTAAAGCTGGTACTCAGACCACTCTACGATGGTATCGTTGGTAACGGTGACAATCACGGTGTCGGCATAGATCGGAGCGACGCCACCCACGGTGTCGTTCGTCAGATACTGCGTAGTCACCGAAGTCTCGTTCACCTGAATGTTCGGAACACCTACCGAATAGTAAATGTCACCGCCCAAAGTCTCGACGCTCATAGCGACGTAACGAGTCTCGTTGTCGGCGCGCTGAAGGACAACCTTCGGCGTCTTGGGCATATTCGGATCGCTGGAGACAATGATGCTGTCCAAATAACCGTAACGAGCCATAGTGAGTGCCAACGTGCCGGCAGCCACAATGCGATAAGTATAGACCGAGTTATCAACAGACTCGGCAACGTCCTTCGTTGCTACGCCATTATCAACCAACGTCAAATCAAAGTTGCCGTTGCCATAATGTCCGTAGAGCTGGACGACCTGACCGTTCTGCAAGTCAGTGACGGCAATGCCACGACCACCGCCGTTCATCTGATAGAAGCCGTCATAACCGCCTCGCTTCAGCCAAGTAGTACCGGTCTGAACGAGGAAGCCGTCGACCAACGTGCCGTCGATCGTTACAGAGCCATATTCCGTGCCGTTGACCGTCGTTTCGGCGCTACCGATCGTAACCGTGAGGTCTGAGGTGTGTCCGCCCCAAGCTGCGCGGCTGAAATCGTAGACGCGTTCTGCCGTGAGGACAGAGGGCTTCTTAACCCACATATAGTTTTCTTCAGAGGTTGCGTAGTTGACGTTCTTTGCCACTGCGCTCAAGTAACCGATGCCGACCGCCTTGATCGTATCGCCGGAGTTCACCGTAGCCGTGCGAGCGCCGAAATCGTTGGGGCGACCTGTTGTCTCGTCGATAGCCTTGAAGGTGTACTGAATCTGTGCTGTCGGAGTGCAGAGCACACTCGACTGATCAGCGGTAACGATAATATCCTTCAGATTCTTGGCTTCATACTCGACAGCCAACGCAGAGTCAGCGACTGCTGCTACCGCAAAGGTTACGCCCGCCAACTGCACTTCCGTACCCGCAGCAACGGTCGTTGTCAACGTATCGGAAACGAATTCGCCCAATTTAGCGTAAACCTTGAAGACCGTTGTGTCGCCGATGATAACCGGCTTGGTGTATTCCAACGGAACAGCAGAAATAGTGCTGCGATTGGATTGGTAGTAGTAATAGAGTTTTGCGCCCTCAGCCACTGTTGCCAACGTCACTTCGCGCGTGGTGTAAGCTACCTTGGTGATGGTAGCCGTCGGAGTAGCTACGTAGCCGGCAACGACCGACTTGGTAACCACCTTACTGCTCTTGCCGTTCTTCTCAGACCAAGCGGTGACAGTCACCGACTTCGAAACGGTGAACGGTTCGGAATAGAGCACGGTGTCTTCGCCCAAAGTATAATAGATCACGGCGTCCTTCGTCGAGCAAGCCAAAGAGATCTCTGCGACCTCCCAATCCTTGTGGTCAGCTACCGTCACCTCAGGAGCCTTGAGAGAAGCCTTCGGAGCTACTACCGTAATGCTCTTGATGACGTTGTAGCGCGTCATGGTGACGCCGAGGTCGCCATCAGCGATGATGTTGTAGACATAAGTCTCACCTTCTTGTGACGCGAGTTCAGCCACGCCATTGTCGACGAGCGTCAAGCTGCCTTCCGTGGCGACGATCGTCACAACTGCGCCGGACTCCATACCGAGGACACCGACTTTGCGTCCGCCGCCGTTGCCCTGATAGAGACCGCCGTTGTAATAGAAGAACTTGTTAGCGCCTTGGAATGCCAAGCCTTCGAACTCACCGGTACCCAAATTGCAAGCGGTGCCACCGATCGAAACCGTCTCATCGGAATAAGTAGCGGCAGTCTTTGCCGTGTACACATCTTCATCCTTCGTGTCGAACGACCAGACCGTCGTATTCAGCTGCACGCGCGACTGAACGAGGATGCTCTTGATGACAAAGTAGCGGGTCATCGTGAAGCCGAGGTCTCCGTCCTTCACAATATTATATACTAAGGTGTCGCCGCTCGAAGCAGACTCATCGAGCGTAGCGATGTCTGTCGTAGCGAGTGCCAAGCTGCTGCCCGTTGCTACGATCGTCACGATCTGCCCCTCTTCCACGCCGAGGATGCCGACCTTGCGACCACCGCCGTTGCCCTGATAGAGGCCACCGTTGTAATAGAAGAACTTGTTAGCACCTTGGAATGCCAAGCCTTCGAACTCGCCGGTACCCAAATTGCAAGCGACGCCGCTGATTGAGACGGTCTCGTCGGAATAGGTTGCGGCGGTCTTGGCCGTGTACACATCCTCTGCCTTCGTGTCGAACGACCAAGAGTGAGCTGTGATCAGCTTCGTCTTAGCTTCGATCGAGATACTCTTAATTACAAAATAGCGAGTCATCGTGACGCCGAGGTTGCCGTCAGCAATGATGTTGTAGACATACGTCTCCCCCTCTTGCGACTCCAATTCTGCGACGTCAGTCGTAGCGAGTGCCAAGCTGCTGCCTGTGGCAACGATCGTCACGCGCTGCCCCTTCTCTACGTCGAGGACGCCGACCTTACGGCCGCCGCCGTTGCCCTGATAGAGACCACCGTTGTAATAGAAGAACTTGTTAGCGCCTTGGAAAGCCAAGCCATCGAATTCGCCCGTACCCAAGTTGCAAGCAACGCCGCTGATTGAGACAGTCTCATCCGAATAGGTTGCGGCAGTCTTGGCCGTGTAAACATCCTCCTCCTTGTCGTCAAAAGAGTAAGACTTAATCACTGTCCATTCGCCGTTGATGGGATCGGTCTCTGCTACAGCTTCCTCTTCAGTAGGTTCTGTAGTTTCCTCCTCGGTTGTGCCCTCTTCCGTCGCAGTAGTAACGGCGGGAGCCTCTTCGAGAGCGGTCTTAGTCACGGCAGCGAAAGCGGCGACGCCAAAGAGCGAGATAGCCACAAGCATCACCGATTTCCATTTCGTGTTAAATCGCATAGTGTTCGTAAAATATTAAATCAAGGTTCTGTGTTATTTCATTGCACCCTTCGGATCGGACAGAACCGATGGCACGAACCGAAGGTGTAGATTTTAGACCGGTAGCGGTAGATTGGCTAATAGTTGCAGACAGAGGAGTGGGTCGCCCCGCCGGGCGGGACGCAATACCACTCCTCTGCTGCGATCCTATGTTTGTTTTTCAATTATTGACGGAAGATGACCTTCTTGGTCTCGACCGAACCATCTGTGTAACGTGTTGTCACGATATTTACGCCCTTAGCGTAAGTAGAGAGGCGCTTGCCATCAATGCCGTAGATGACGCGATCAGCCACAGCCTTAACCTCGTTGTTGATCGTACCGATGCCTGCGATCGAACCGTTGACAGGCTCCTTCGTCACGTCTACGCTCGGATAAGTGTCAGAGCAGAGACCGATGATACCGTCGGTGAAGAAGTAAGTGAAGTCGAACCAGTACTGAATCGTGTCGCCGTTAGCTTGAGCCACGGGGAGCTTGTTTGTAGTGTAGCGCATCACCGTGTTGCCTTCGTCATCCGTAGACTTAAACGTGAAGTTAAAGAAGTCGCGCGCAATAGCCAAAGTATCGCCATTGGGCTGAATCAAAGACATTGCGTTGTTCTTCACTACGAGGTTGAAGTTGTAGATATAATCGTAAGCGTAAAGCAACGGGAGATCCGTAGCGGTCAAGTTGTGGCCGATATACTTAATGGTATCGTTCGTATAAGGCATGAACTCGCGAGCCTCGATAGCGGCACGAGCAGCTGCAGAATAATCTGAAGCCCACGTTGCAGCATCGATTTTGTCCGGGCTGGACACGTAGTCAGCTTGGCTTGAGCCCGTACCGGGACCCCAATATGCCAAAGTATCAATTTCGCGATTTTCTGCGCCTGAGAAGATCTTAGAATAGTAAGTGATGGTATCGCCTGTATTCACGTTGATGTAATTCAACACTGAATCGACAACATAATAACCTACCGTATCGTTGACCGGCTGCATACCTACGTTGCAAGTACCATCCAGCACCTTGTAGTTGCCCACCTTCGTATCCTTTGCAAAGTCGGACATCAAGTTCAACCAAACGCGCGTATTTGCACCTGTGAACTCTGCCTGATCGACAAGGACGATCTTATCGGAAGACTGACCGTCGAAGTCGATGCCCACACCATTGTTGTTCATCAAATAGAGGTTCTTGATGGTCAATGTACCGATGCTGTTCTCACCGGACTCACCGGGATAAACATTCACTGTCGAACCATCCTTACCCTCGACATCGCAGTCGATGTAACCGTTACCGCCGTAGCAGCTGCTTGAGTTACGACCGGAGAGACGATTTACGACACCCGAAAGGCTCGGTTCCTGACTGTTGACGAGCATCAACTGTCCCTGACGGTGATAAGCGTATGCCCAGTCGCCATGAATCGGAGCATTGAAAGCAATCGTTGCGCCGGCATAGACCTCGAAGTAACGGGATGCGGAGTTGTCAGAGAAGATCTCTGCGTCGTAAGAAGCTGCCGAAGAGTTACGGAAGAAGATGAAACCATTGTCACCTGCATAGATAGAGCACTTACCATCGATGCGCGGCCATGCAGAGTGAGCGTGATCGGAGTAGAGCACGGGGTTGTTCAAGCCCTCTACATTGATCGTGTAGGGGATAGCATACCACTGATTGGACTGCTTGGTGTACGAAACCCCGTCAGTGCTGTGACCCGGATAAGAAGAGCCGAAGGTCAACGTGTCGCAAGTGTAGCCATCCAAAGTCTTGAGATAAATCGTACCGGTGAAGGTCGGAGCATTGCTGGTGTTCTCAGAATCCAACCAACAGTCAAAGTTCAAGACGTCTTTGTTGCCGACATAAATGGTCACGTCGCCTGTACCGGTGATGGTACCATCCATCGTACAACGGCTATCCAAATAAATCTCATTTCCTGTGCCTTCGATCACCCAGTTGTAAAGCAACGCTGTGATGTCATTGCCATCCTGATCCTTGAAGTAGGCGCCAAAGACGGTCTCATCAATATCGGGATAATCAGAGAGCTTCGGGTAATCATGATCGGGATCGTCGGCGAACTTCACCTTACCGCCGTCAGAGAGCTTCACAATCGCGTTATCCGTAAAGGTAAACGCAGTCGTGTTCCACACTGGGCTGCTGATCGTGACTGTGGCATTGGAAATCTCGACTGCAGATTCACCGGCGAAATCGCCTTCGTCAGCCGGACAATCAATCACCGTGTCCTCCTCAACAAGGGCTTGGGCATTTGCCACCGTCAGGCTTGCCAAACCCATCAAGAAAATAGAGTAAAATCTTTTTTTCATAAGATTAGTTTTAAGTGGTTTATAAGGTATTATTGTGTTTTCTTGTTATGAGTTACTTCGACAGCGGACGCTGCGGAGACGTCCGCTGTCGGAGAACGCTTATTTCTTGAGGTACTTCTTCACCGTGGTACCCGCCGCCGTATGGATGCGGATCAGGTAGAGACCATTCGGCACATCAGCCTCAGCTGCGGCAGCGTAGACCGTGCCGTAAGAGGTCGTGAAGCGACAAGCTTCCGAACCATCCACGTTGTAGAGAGTCACGTCGGCGGTCATATCGTTGGTGACTTGGTTCAGTCCCGACGTTGCGGCAACCACCTTGATGATGCCCGTTGTAGCACAGAGTTCGGAGGTATCCCACTCCATTCCTTCGGGCAATTCCGGCAATTCCAATGTCGGAATGTACTTCTTATTATAGGTTTTACAAGTCCAGAGGGTGAAGCTCTCGCCGACCTGAAGCTCACGACCGGAGACCTTAGTTACACGCAATGTGCCGGCAAACAAGAGCACCTTTTCGAGCGTTACAGAGGAGTTGTTCGACGAGTTGATGCGGAATTCCATCACGCCACCCTCGTTGATGTTGACGTTGCCTGCTACGGTCAGCGATCCGGCATAGTTTCGTCCGGGGCGGAACGTTCCGCCGGACTTCACCGTGATGGCGTTGCCCATGTAACCGCGTCCATAGACCACGGCGCCCGATTCGACCGTGATCGCCCCCGTTCCGGTGCTCGTCGTCGTTCCATTGGGATTGTTGGCTTGAAGCGCACCCTCTTGAACGGTGATGGTTCCCGTACCGGTGTTGGCAGTCATAATCATGTCTTCGGAACCTACCTTCACAATCGCGGCATTGCTGATGCCGGCAAAGGTGAAGTTCTTGCCCAAGCCGCCCACTTCGAACTTATTGGAGCTGTTGGAACCATAAGAGATCGTGCCGCTACCGGTCAGAGCGCCCACTTTGAACGTTCCGGAGACAGATGCGTTGCCGTCGCCTAACTGCACAACATCGCCCGCATTCGGGATGTTGAGCGTAGCATGGGGCAGACCATACGTATTGGCAAAGACGATCGGATAAGAAGCCGACTTACCGCCCGTGGCATTCAGCGTGCCGGTGAATGCCGACCAGTTACCGCGCATATAAGTGCGGTAGTAGCTCGGCACATAGATGGTCAAGTTGCCGGCGCCGGTCAACGAACCGTAATAATCGCAACGGCTGTCCAAGCGTGCCGTAGCGGTGGCACCGGCGGGAACGACCCAATGGGCATTGCTGCGGCAATACGTGCCGTTGTTGTCGTCGAACTGGAGGGTACCGCCACGCAACACTACCGTATCGCCCAAGGCAGACTGTCCGCTGCCTGCATATTCGGCGGGAATCGTCACGGTGCCCGCTTCCATCTCAAGGCGCTTAATATTATTGTACGCGCGGAAGATCAAGTTACCGTTGCCGCTCTTGATCAAGGTGGAACCGCTGACCGCGCCTTCCTGCGTGAAGGTCTGCGCATTCTCGATCACAGCGCCGTCGCCCACCTGAAGGGGAGTTGCGTTGGTGAGGGCTGCCGTCGGAGCCAACGTTGCGCCGCCGCCAACGTAGAACTTACCGCTCTCGGTAGTATATCCGCCCAAGGCGCCGACGTTCTGTGCGTCGGAGAGGGCGCTGATCACGACGCGACCGCCATTGATGCGGACACCGCCCGTGAAGTCATTCTGATTATTGATGGTGAGGGTTCCCGTACCGTTCTTGGTGAGCGATGCGATGCCGGAGATCTTACCACTACCGGTGAAGGTGTAATCGGCATCGCCCTCCACAGTCACAGAGGCGGGATAGACATTCTCAGACACTTCTACCGTGCGGTTAGCAGCTGTAGCGTCGAAGATCACCTCATCGCCATTCACGAAGAGGTCTTGCGTCGTCCCGTTGACAAAGTTCTGCACGTCATTCAGATTCCAAACAGAGCTGATACCACCATTCCAATAGACGGTAGCAGCAGAACGCTGATCTTTGATGCGGAGCACGATCGACAACCCCTCCTGAAGCAATTCGTAAGAGAGACCGGCTACCCCCTCTACCGTGCAAGAGCGGACGTCGCCCTCCAAGGTCTTGGTAGCCGTAGCCAATGTATAATCGCCGGGAGCGAGCGTACCACTGTACTGGACACGCAATACCGGAGTCGCGCCAATGACGTTAGCTGCGCCGAGGCGTAAAGTGTCTACCGTCAACAAGGCATTTGTTCCCTTGTCTAAATTCACTTCGAGTATCGCGCCGCCATTCATATCGAGGCTCGTTGAGGTCAACTTGCCCGCAGGACGCAATACCGCGCCGTATTCCATCTTGATGCCACGACCGTAAGCGCCCGAGAGGTCAGCCTCGGCGAAGCGCTTCAAGATCAGGCGGCTGTTTGCGAGGTCGGTGCTGTTCGCCAAGGTACCGCCCCACACCTCAGTATTCCCCGTATAGGTGAGTGACGCTGCATTCAGCGTCAGCGTGCCCAAACCGAGCTTCAAGAGACGCATCGTGCCGGAGAAGTTACCTCCCGTGATGCTCTGATCGGCGGGGCTGTTCACCATCACGCCCGAAGGGGTGAGGTTGCCCGAAGCCGCAACAGCGGTGTTCTTTGTCTCCGCCAAGAGGAGGAATTGTCCGTTCTGAGCAGTCGAGATCGCCGAAGAGATCTCCACCTTGCCGTTGGTGCACGAAGGGGGTGTCGGTTCGGTGAATCCCTCCTTGGCACTGAGATAGTAGCTCACGTGCGGCGGCTGATTGTAGCCGCTCTCCTGCCAGAAAGCTGCCTGACGATATTGTGTATCGTACATCAAAGAATAGATGCGGTAATCTGTCGGCACTGTAGTCGTGTAGATACGGAGCGCCATATCGTTCGACGTACGGACAACAAGCTCCTCTCGCCAATCGCCGAAGAGGTCGGCTTGCAACGAGGGATTGCCCTTGGTACCATTGTTGGTATAGCAACCCGTAGCCTTAAAGATGGGGGTACTGCTGCCATATTTATAGACGCTCGGATTGACACCGAGATTGTTGCTACACGATTCGTAGTCGAAGCTCTCCTCCAAGAGGTCACCGTCCCAATAAATGCGGTTATTCATCGTCACACCGGGGGCGGATGAGGCTACGATCTGATCGGCAGCACGCGAGGTCGAAGCGCTCCACAGATGTCCGTCCACCGTCCAGAGTTCGGCGCCGGGGAAGTCGTCGGTGAAGTTACCTGCCAAGCAGCGACCGCAGTCGTTGCCGCGCACCCAACGGAAGAGTATTTCGCTCGTAGCGGCATCAACAAAGACAGCGCCGGGATTATCCTCCAAGCAACGGAAGCCCTCGACACCCTTGCGATAGGGATCAAAGTCGCCGTAGTGTTGTGCGTCGCCATGACCCAAGCCGGTGGAGCTCAACCAACTGCCGTCGTCGTCAATCACCATATTGCCGTGACAGATTTCGTCGCGACCGTCCATATCGACATCGACGATCGAGAAATTGTGATAGCCCTGTCCGTAGTAGGGGCTGGAAGTATCGTCTACGGCATTCGCCCAACGCAGTTGGAGCTTGCCGTTCGTGAAGTCATAAGCAGCCGCATGCATATTGGTATAGCAACCGCGACCGATGTAAATGCTGGGGTGACGTCCGTCCAAATAGGGGGCGCCGATGTGGAACTTATTGGCACGGTGTCCGTAAGCCTTGCTGTTGCCATTCCACCAGAAAGCGGCGCTGCGGCGTGCCAAGTTGTTGCCGGCGCCATTCTCTTTGCTGTCGAAGATCACCTTATCCAGCAGTTTGCCGGTAGCACCTTCGAGCACCACGAGCCATTCGTCGCCCTGTGTCTGATAAATGGTATTACCATCGCTGTAGCTTGCGGGGCGATAGTTGGCAGAGCCGTTGCCGATGACGGTACCGTCGGGCAATACCGTGGCATCCGTAGCACGGAAGACCACCTCTGCCTTTCCGTCCTCATCGAAGTCGAACGCTTGACAGTTGGTTTCTACGTGTCCTGCATTGATCAAGTTCGGACCCATATTGAGCGTCCAGAGCAAGGTGCCGTCCATTTTGTAGGCTTGGAAGAGGCAGTATGCTGAGTCGTTAGCCAACGTGAAGTCGGTATTGGAGCGTTTCACGATCAACTCATAGGCGCCGTCGCCGTCCAAATCGGCGGCACAAGCATCGTTGAGCGAATAGGCGCTGTTCATCAGGTTACCGCGCTTTGAATAGAGATCGTTCATCGGGATCTCCAAATACTGACTGCTCCACACCGTAGCGGGGGCGCAAGCCTCCTGCTCTACCCCATTGACCACAGCACGCACCGTGTAGGTCGAAGAGGTCGAGCCCTGTGCATCTGTGTAGTTGCTGACCGTGAGAGGGGTGGAATTTACCTTAACACCATTCCGATAAAGATTGTATGTGACGTCGTACCACTCTTCGCCCGGAATACGCCACGATGTGTAGACGCCACCGTTCACCTTAATCGCGACAAGACCGCGATCCAAAGTTTCCATCTGACGCTGCGCAAAAAGGGTTGTTCCGCACCCAAAGAGTGCCCAAGTCACCAAAAGGACAGATTTCCTGTTCATGGTAAGAAAGATATTATCTTTTAATGTATAAATATGTGTTGTTAGATGATCTCTAAACTTGATTCATGGCCTTCGAAAATGCCGTCACACGCCACAATCATAGCACGAGCACAGCATGATAGCAAGGCAATTAGTCGGCTCAAATGTAGCGCTTAATCTTGAATTAAAATATTTTTCTGCTAATTATTCCTCTTTTTAAGGGCAAAAATGAAACATTTGTTCTGAGCAACAGATTGTGCAGATAGAGGTTTTACGCCATAGATTTAAGGAATTAAAATACAATAAGTAGCATTGATCAGGGCTCCGCACAGTTGCGGAGCCATTCGTCGATCATCTGCCGGGCGATGCTGGGAGGATCGGGCAACGGCGGGAGCTGTTCGGGGGTAAAAAAGCCCCCTTGGGTCAGCTCGCCGTCGGCGAATTGCACCTCGCCCGAAACGTAGTCTGCCGTAAATCCCAACATCAGCGACGCCGGATAGGGCCACGTCTGACTGCCCACGTAGCGCAAATGATCGACGATGAGGGAGGTCTCCTCACGCACTTCGCGAAGGACACACTGCTCCAGACTCTCGCCCGTCTCGACAAAGCCTGCCACCAGTCCAAACACGGGACGGGTGAAGTTGCGGGCATGCACCAAGAGGGCTTGACGTCCGCGACGCACCAAAACGATGATGGCGGGCGATACCTGCGGGAAGATCTCCAGCCCGCACGCCTGGCACTTGCGGCTCAGCTCCGTACCGCGTCGCGTGGGGGCGCCACAGCGTCCGCAGTAGCGGTTCTGTTCCGCCCAATGCAGCCATTCAAAACCCTTGGCGGCAGCATCGTAGTCGTCGCGCTGCAACCGCGTATAGGCGGCACGTAGCGGGAGGGCATGATAGTCGGCGGTGAGCAGTGGGGCAACCTCAGCAGCAGTGACATTCAGGGCGCAATAGTCCTGTCCCGCCCAATCGAAGTGAAAGCCCTCCGCCTCGGCAAGGCGCAGTGGGGCGACCTCCGCCTCACCGGGGAGCTGAGCGGTATCAGAGGCAGAGACGAGGAGCTGCCCGTCGATGCGCAACAAGTAGCGTTTCATGCTTCAACGTCGGCTAAGAGGTCTTGCATCACCAAGCCTGCCAAGGTGAAACCGAAGATGGCGGTGGTGTGTGCCATGGTGCCGTTGATCTGCGCCTTAGAGGTGCACCACTCGTGGTTAACCAACGTGGGGTCGCCGGGACCGATCTTGGCTTTAGGACAGAGACAAGCAGCGGTGCCACAGGAATGGTTCACGCCGCGGTTAGTCAGCAGTTCCGGACTATAGACGCAGAGAAATTTGCGCCGCGGAAAGTCTTTAGACTTCTTGAACTTGCCGCGCAGGGCACGCGCCAAGGGGCAGCCTTGAACTTTCCAGAACTCAGCGACGGTGATCTTGAGTGGATCCATCTTCAGCGCCGCCCCCATCGAGGCGAAGAACTTGGCTTTGGAGGCGGTGGCGCGACGGATCAAGAGCGCTTTGTTCTCCAAGCTATCGATAGCGTCGATCACATAATCGTACTGATCCAAGTCGAAGCTATCAGCGGTCTCAGCGGAATAGATCTTCTGGAGGGCGATGACTTCGGCGGTAGGGTTCAGCTCTAATAGGCGCGCCTTGAGCGCCTCGACTTTGACCTGACCGACGGTGTGAATGGTAGCCATCAGCTGACGGTTGATGTTGGTGACACAAACGCGGTCGGAGTCGACGATGGTGAGGTGCCCGATGCCGCTACGCACCAAACTCTCGGCGCACCAACTGCCGACGCCGCCGACGCCAAAGATGATGACACGCGCAGCAGCAGCCCGCTGCATGGCGGGAGCGCCGACCAAAAGTTCAGTACGACGGAAGATGCCTTGTTCAATACCCATAGTTCATTAGATTATGTGCTGTTTTGAGGCTGCAAAGATAGTGTATTTCGGAGAGATGTACAAATAACCGTGCTTCTGAGCTGCGCGACGCCTTGATGTCTCCGGCACGCCGTTTTTAGAGCGTCTCAAGCTAAGATTTCGAGCGCCGCGTTGCATTTGCCGCGCAGAGAGACGGACGAGCGGACACGACAAAGGGTGGGTCGTTTGCAGCGGTTTCCGATGCAGCAAATCCGGTGCATGCCCCCGTAGATCGCCTTTTTCGCCCGAAAAATTTGCTATTTAATCGCGAAGCCTCTATCTTTGCCCCCGCTAAGCGCGTATGGTGAAATTGGTAGACACGCCAGACTTAGGATCTGGTGCCGCGAGGC
>CAZGZL010000037.1:0-16837 GCA_964530595.1 uncultured Prevotellaceae bacterium
CCAAGGACTCCCTGATTATGAGTCAGGTGCTCTAACCGACTGAGCTATAGGACCTGAATGTTTTCGCGACGCGAAGATAGCACTTGTCCTACGAATAAACAAATATTTCGATATAAAAATGATAATTTACAGGAATTTGACAGAGGCTATTCCGGGCGTTTACACTGCGTGTATCGGCTTTTTTGACGGTGTACATTGCGGGCATCGCTTCCTGTTGCAGCACGTGATCGAAGAGGCGCGTGCGGCGGGTACCTCTTCTGCCGTTGTCACCTTTGCCAACCATCCGCGCACGTTGATTCACCCCGACGAGCCGATGCCGTTGTTGCAGAGTTTGGACGAGAAATTGGAGCAGCTTGCCGCCACGGGTATCGACGCCTGCTTCCTCTTGGACTTCACTCCGGCGTTGCGCAACCTCACGGCGCGCGAATTCCTGACACACATACTCTCGGAAAAGCTCCATCTGCGGACGTTAGTCATCGGCTACGATCATCGCTTCGGGCGTAATCGAGCCGAGGGTTTTGACGATTATGTGCGCTACGGAGCGGAGTGCGGTATGCGCCTCTTGCGCGAGCCTGTTTTTGATGATGGCGCGGGTGGACACTACTCCTCGTCGGAGATCCGTCGAGCGTTGAGCATTGGTGCAGCGTCGCGCGCGGCGCAACTCTTGGGCAGACCCTATCGCTTGACGGGCGTCGTCGTGGGGGGACATCGCGTCGGGCGTTCCTTGGGATTCCCCACAGCCAACCTTCGTGTGACGCATCCGGAGAAGCTGATCCCTGCTACAGGCGTTTACGCTACGCGTGCGCTTCTTTCGGACGGTACTTCCTATCCGGCGATGTGCAACATCGGGTGTCGCCCCACGGTAGAGGAGGGGAAAAAAGAAATCACCCTCGAAGCCCATATCATCGGGTTTGAGGGTGATCTCTATGGTCAAACCTTGTCGATAGACTTCGTGGATCGTCTACGCGACGAGGTGAAATATGCCTCTTTGGAGGAGCTGCAAGCACAGCTCGTTTGTGATCGTCAAGCCACCCTTCGGCGGCTCAACACCGCGGAGGGCGACGCGCAACATCAGTCGATGTAGTCGTCATCGCTGGTGAAGGCGACGATGCCCGGCAGGGTGCCGCCACAGATGGAGATCTCGCGGCGGATGCTCTCTTCGAGCGAAATCAGTGTCTCGGTCGAGACTACACCCTCGATGCCCTGAATGCGGTGGTTCAGTAGCTCCATGAGGTGCTCGTTATCGCGAGCGTAGAGTTTGCAGAGCATGGTGTAGGGACCGGTAGTAAAATGACATTCTACCACCTCCGGAATGGCTTCCAAGCACTTAACCACGCTGCGGTACATATTGCCGCGTTCCAGACGGATCCCGATGTAGGTGCAGGTCTGGAAACCCAATGCGCGGGCGTCAATGCGATAGCCTGAGCCAACAATTACCTTTACGTCGATGAGGCGTTGAATGCGCTGATGGATTGCGGCACGCGAGACGCCACACTCCACGGCGATATCTTTTGAGGGAATTCGGGCATTGCGCGTCACAATGTCCAAGATTCGCTTGTCAAGAGCATCTATTTTTTCCATGATGAAACTGATTCGATTTTTTCGTTTGCGGCAAAGGTAAGATATTTTTGATAAAATATAATTATCTGCCATTAAAAATTAGCTTTTTGACAAAAAATGTCAGCACAATAGATGATTTTCGTGCAATTTGTCAAAATTTTGACATCGTATAGTCGCCGCACTGTAACGCTATTCTCCTCAAGACGTAACCGACTGAAAACAAACGAACGGACGCGCTAAAGGCACGTCCGTTCGTTATGCACACATTTTAGTTTACTTAGAAGGGTTGATTTGGAGCAATTCGAGCTCGAACTTCAACGTAGAGCCGCCGGGGATGCTGTGCTGTGCGCGATCGCCGTAACCCAAGTTAGAGGGGAACCAGATCTCGTATTGAGCACCGGGAGCCATCATCATCAATGCCTCTTTGAAGCCGGGCACAACCTGCGAAACGTAGAATACAGCGCTGTCGCTCTTGTCGAATTCATCGCCATTGAGCAACGTACCGCGGTATTTCACAAGTACGCGATCTTCAGCGGTAGGAGCATCGCCCTGACCGGCTGCGATTACCTTGTACTGGAGGCCGCTCTCGGTGGTAACGACGCCCTCTGCATTGGCGTTCTGATCCAAGAATGCTTTGCCCGCTGCCTTGTTCTCTTCGGTTTCGATGCGCTGCTTCTCGATCATGCGCTGACGGACACCTTCAAAGTATTCGCGGAGGTAAGCATCAGCCTCTTCGGGAGTCATCTTCAACGCAGAGGAATCACGCTTTACAGCGGTGATGAAACCTGCCAAGAATTCGTTGAGATCAACCTGCTCGTCCGGAACCAACATGCCGGAATCTGCTACAGCAGCCATTTGAGCGCCCTGAATCACGCCAAAGGCATAGGCAACGCTGTCCAAATCGTTATTCAACTGTGCTTTGGGTGCACCGCAATTACAAGAGGCCAAGCCCACGGACAAACCGGCAGCTGCCACCATGCTCCAGACAAAATTGTTTTTTTTCATTTTGTTTGTAACTAAATATTAAGTTGTTGTTTTATTTTGTGTTCTACTTGATAATGGGGTGATTATGCGCTGTTTTCTCGCCTTAAAAAGGCAAACACGGTCGCAAAGCTAACAGTTTTCTCCGTTGGTCGGTTCAAATGCAAGATAATTTTCATAATTTTGGCACAACTTTTCCGAAATATGAACATCAAACCGCAGAATCTTATGAAACAACGCATCGTCTTCCTGACCGGCGCGGGCATGAGCGCCGAGAGTGGTATTTCTACGTTTCGCGACAGCGATGGGCTTTGGGCGCGCTACCGGGTGGAGGAGGTCTGCACGCATGAGGCTTGGCTCAGCAATCCGAAGCTGCTATTGCAGTTCTACAACGATCGTCGTCGAGAGTTCATGGCATGTAAGCCGAACGAGGGACATCGGATCATTGCCGAGATGGAACGCGACTTCGACGTACAGGTCGTCACGCAGAATGTCGACAACCTGCACGAACAAGCCGGCTCAACGCACGTCCTACACCTACACGGCGAGCTGATGAAGTCTCGATCCGACCGCGACGAGTCCCGCATCTACGACATAGATCCTCAACACCCCGATCTGCATTGGGGCGATGTCGATCCCTACGGCGACCAGTTGCGCCCGCACATCGTCTTCTTTGGTGAGGCGGTACCCAATTTGGAGGCTGCCGCCGCCCTCGTTCGGCAAGCTGACATCTTGGTGGTGATCGGTACCTCGCTGAACGTCTATCCTGCTGCGGGGTTGACCGCCTACGCGCGTCGTGGCATTCCACTCTACCTGATCGACCCCAAAGAGGTGAACAATTCCCGTGGACTCCCCTTTATACACATTCAGCTCGGCGCCAGTCAGGGCATGGTGGCTCTGCGCAAGCTATTGACCGTCTAAATACCTATAAAGATCAATGAAGACAACCCTTCTACTCTCCCTCTCACTGCTGACCGTGGGCGCGTCGGCACACACTTATTATATAGCGCCCGATGGCAACGATGCCGCTGCGGGCACAGAACAAGCCCCTTGGCACACCCTTGGTAGGGCGCAACAGGTGGTGGCGCCCGGCGACACCGTTTGGATGCGCGGCGGCACCTACGCGGTACAGCCGACGGAGATTTTCGCCCACCGCAAACAGTACGACGTCGTATATAACCTCTCGACCGACGGTGCGCGCGATCGGCGGATCTGCTACTTCGCTTATCCCGGCGAACGCCCTGTCTTCGACTTCAGTGCCGTACGTCCGGAGGGGCGCCGCGTCAGCGCCTTCAGTCTGACCGGCTCGTGGCTACACCTGCGCGGTTTTGACATCGTGGGGGTACAGGTGACGGTGCTCGGTCACACGCAGTCGGAATGTATCAGCGCTTGCGGCGGCTCCAACTGCATCGTGGAACAAATAGCGATGCACGACGGCATGGCGATCGGCTATTATCAGACGGCAGGCTCTAATAACCTCGTCTTGAACTGCGATGCTTATTGCAATTACGATCCCTACTCCGAAGGACCTTACGGTGGCAACGTTGATGGCTTTGGCGGGCACGTCTTGGACGACACGTGCACCGGCAACGTCTTCCGCGGTTGCCGTGCGTGGTGGAACAGCGACGACGGCTTCGACCTGATCCGTGCGCAGAGTGCCTACACCATAGATCATTGCTGGTCGTTCCTAAACGGCTATCAACCACATTCCATGGAGCGGGCGGGCGACGGCACCGGCTTTAAGTCCGGCGGCTACGGCATGAAGACCGAAGTCTTGGAGCCGCGTGTGATCCCGCAACACTCGGTGCGTCACTGCATCGCCTATATGAATAAAAACAAAGGCTTTTATGCCAATCACCACTTAGGGGGCATCCTTTGGCTGAATAATACCGGCTATCGCAATCCCTCGAACTTCTGTATGCTGAACCGCCAAAGCTCCGCCGTGGTGCGCGACACGTTGGGTTACGGACACGTCTTGGCTGGCAATGTCTCGTTGGAGCCTCTTGGTGTGGGCAAACACCTGATCGACCTCGACACGGCGCGTTGTGTGCTCAGCAACAACAGCTTTGACCCCGCCGCACCGGAACCTACCGCCGACGACTTTGTGTCGGTGGACGCTCAACAGTTGATGGCGCCGCGACAAGCCGATGGTTCGCTGCCGGAGATCACCTTCCTGCGTCCGCGTCCGGAGAGCCGCCTCTATCGGCTCGGACAGGGCGCCCTCACCGAATGACGCCACAACAAACAGCGCCTTCCGCAACGAGTGGGAGGCGCTGTCTCATTTATAATCTTAAAAAGTTTACAGCAGATGAATGCCCGCTTGAGCGCAAGCGGCTATCTGATCTTCGGGCCAGATGCTGGACTGCACCTCGCCGATGTGTGCCTTCTGGAGCAGCAGCATACAGAGGCGGCTCTGACCGATACCGCCGCCGATAGAGAGAGGCAAATCGCCACGGAGCAAGGCTTGATGGTAGGGCAGTTGGCTCCGTTCTTCGCAGCCGCGAATGCGCAACTGCTCGCTCAGAGACGCTGCATTGACACGAATACCCATAGATGATAGCTCGAAGGGAATGCCGAGGACGGGGTTCCACACCACGATATCTCCGTTCAAGCCGTGATAACCATCCTCATTCATCGTGCTCCAGTCGTCGTAGTCGGGGGCGCGTCCGTCGTGCGGTTCACCGTTGCTGAGATTTCCCCCGATGCCGATGATGAAGAGGGCACCGTACTTCTCTGCCGCTTTCTTCTCGCGCTCTTTGGGCGAGAGTGTGGGATAAGCCTTCAGCAACTCTTCGGCATGAATGAAGGTGATCTCCTCCGGTAGTTGCGGCGTGATGTGGGGAAATTGCTGATAGATCTGTGCCTCGATCTCGCGAATGCAATCGTAGATGGTGCGCACCGTCTCTTTCAGATAGGTCAAAGTCCGATTTTCGGGGAGAATGGTCTTTTCCCAGTCCCATTGATCCACGTAGAGGGAATGTAGATTGTCCAAATCCTCGTCCGTGCGGATGGCGTTCATATCGGTATACAGACCGTAGCCGGGGGCGATCTCGTAGGCTCCGAGCTTCAAACGTTTCCACTTAGCGAGTGAGTGTACCACTTCGGCTTGTCGTCCCCCCATACATCGTATGGAGAAGGAGACGGGGCGTTCTACGCCGTTCAGGTCGTCGTTGATACCGGTGCCCGAAAGGACAAAGAGGGGCGCCGTCACGCGCCGCAAGTTCAAGCGGCGTTGCATCTTCACTTGGAACGATTCTTTGATGGCTTTGATCGCCAATTCTGTCGTTTCTGGCAGTAGCTTCTGTTTATACTTAGAAGGAATGATTAAAGACATAGTGAATGATATTAGTAGATAAAATAGGCTTTAGATCGCAACGAATGGGTCTCTTCTATGTTCGTTTTGCGTGGCAAATGTATAGAATTATCTGATATAGTCAAGATTTTTGTTCGTAAAATATTGTTTCTTGTGGTAAAAAGACGGGTAGAGGCAAAAATGGCGGGCGAGATGCTATAAGACGAACGAAAACGCCTACGCGCCGGCATTGAGGGCGCGCATTGCCAAGTCGGTTGAGGTGCGCCGTTTTTGTCGCATCTTTGGGGGTGGACAAGAAGTTTTCAGCACCTTCAACAAATTCACTCGCTTTTTATTGAAACTTCACCGTTTCTCAATGCTCGTGTCGACGGGGAATCATTCTGCGCTTTGCGGCGCTCCAATAGAGCGGATGGAGCGCCGCAAAGCGGTGCGACGGACAAAAAAAGAGACTTCTTGACGCGTTTTGTCACGAAAAGGGCGTTTCTGCCGTCAATCTGCTACCTTTCGGCGAAAATTCTTGGAAAAAAGTTGGGAGTGTTGAAAACTTCCGTATATTTGCAGCCGTGTTCTGTTGGGGGAAGCAATCCCGCGGAATACTACCAAACAAATCGAAAAATGAATCATACATTGTCTCTACATACCCTTATTATTATTGAGAACATCATTTTGCGCCGGCAACAATGGTGATGCAGGGTATATGGCATAGACAGTGTGACAGTCCAATAAGAAAGACCTTTCCCCTACATCATCGTGGCGGAAGGTCTTTTTTCGTAAAGAGCAAACTCATAACAAACATTATCTAATAAAAAATGAATACCTTATTCGACAAAATCTGGGATGCCCACGTGGTGAACATCATTGACGACGGTCCGACGCAGCTCTACATCGACCGTTTGTATTGTCACGAAGTCACATCGCCTCAGGCCTTTGCGGGGCTCCGCGAACGTGGCATTCGTTGTTTCCGTCCGGATCATATCGTTTGTATGCCGGATCACAACACGCCTACCCATGATCAAGACAAACCTATCGAAGACCCAATCTCCAAGACGCAAGTCGACACCTTGGCGCAAAACGCCTCGGATTTCGGCTTGACACATTTCGGTATGATGAATCCTAAGAACGGCATCATCCATGTGGTTGGACCGGAACGCGGTCTCTCATTGCCGGGCATGACGATCGTCTGCGGCGACTCGCACACCTCTACGCACGGAGCTATGGGCGCTGTGGCATTCGGCATCGGAACCTCCGAAGTTGAGATGGTGATGGCGTCGCAGTGCATCCTGCAGTCCAAACCCAAATCTATGCGTATCAACATCGAGGGTACGTTGGGCAAGGGGGTTACCGCCAAGGATGTTGCGCTCTATCTGATGTCGCAGCTCACAACGTCGGGCGCTACGGGGTACTTTGTCGAATACGCCGGCTCGGTGGTACGCGATCTGAGTATGGAGGGTCGTCTGACGCTCTGTAACCTCTCGATCGAGATGGGTGCACGCGGAGGCTTCGTCGCCCCCGACGAGAAGACATTTGCCTATATCAAGGGTCGTGAATATGCTCCGCGCGAAGATGTATTCTCCGGCGATGATAAAACACTGTCCGACTGGGATAAGGCGGTAGCTTATTGGAAGACGCTCAAGAGTGGTGAAGATGCTGTCTTCGACCGCGAATTGACTTTCCGCGCCGAGGATATCGAGCCGCGCATCACCTACGGTACTAATCCGGGTATGGGTATCGGTATTTCTGAAGCTGTCCCCACCATCGACACCGTGGATGAGGCAGGACGCCCCTCTTTCCTCAAATCGTTGGAATATATGGGCTTTCAACCCGGACAGAAGCTGTTGGGCACTCCGGTAGATTACGTATTCCTCGGAGCTTGTACCAACGGTCGTATCGAGGACTTCCGCGCCTTTGCACAGCTCGTCAAGGGCAAGCATAAGGCCGCCCATGTCACGGCATGGTTGGTGCCCGGCTCATGGATGGTCAGCCAGCAGATCAAAGACGAGGGATTGGATCAGATCCTTGCCGCTGCCGGCTTCGAGATCCGTCAACCCGGTTGCTCCGCTTGCTTGGCGATGAATGACGACAAGATCCCTGCCGGCAAGCTCGCCGTCTCGACCTCTAACCGCAACTTCGAGGGGCGTCAGGGTCCCGGCGCTCGCACCGTCTTGGCAAGCCCGTTGGTGGCTGCAGCCGCTGCGATAACGGGTGTCATTACCGATCCGAGAACACTGATCTAACTTGATCTACAATTCTTAAAGAACATCTTGTCATGAAACAGAAATTCAATATCATCACCTCTACCTGTGTGCCGCTTCCCTTAGAGAATGTCGACACCGACCAGATCATCCCGGCGCGTTTTCTCAAGGCTACAACGAGAGAAGAGAAGTTCTTCGGCGACAACCTATTCCGCGACTGGCGCTATCATCCGGACGGATCGCTCAACCGTGAGTTTGTGCTTAACGATCCCACGTACGGAGGCACCATTCTCGTGGCGGGCAAAAATTTCGGCAGCGGCAGTAGTCGCGAGCATGCGGCGTGGGCAATCGCCGGTTATGGTTTCCGCGTCGTCATTTCGAGCTTCTTCGCCGACATTCACAAGAACAACGAGCTGAATAACTTTGTCCTCCCCGTCGTGGTGAGCGAAGATTTCTTGAGCGAGCTCTTCGCTTCGATCAAAGCCGATCCTAAAATGGAGGTCGAGGTCAATCTGCCGCAGCAGACCGTCACCAACAAGGCTACGGGACGCAGCGAACACTTTGAGATCAACGGCTACAAAAAATATTGCTTAGAGAACGGCTACGACGACATCGACTACTTGCTGAGCAAGAAGGGAGATATCGAACGTTACGAAGCCGCAGCCCGATAATTATGAAGGTAGAAATCTTAGATACCACTCTGCGCGACGGCGAGCAGACCTCCGGCGTAGCTTTCAGTGCCTTGGAGAAGCTCTCTATCGCACAGAAGTTGTTGGAGGAGGTGCGCGTGGATCGTGTCGAGATTGCCTCGGCACGTGTCTCCGCGGGCGAATTCGACGGCGTGTCGAAGGTGACGGCTTGGGCGCAGAAAGCCGGACTCTTGGAGCGCATCGAAGTGCTCGGTTTCGTGGATAACGGATCTTCGATCGACTGGATCAAGCGTGCCGGCGGGCGTGTGATGAATCTTCTGGCCAAAGGCTCCGAAAAGCATTGCCGTCAGCAGTTAGGCAAGGCGCCGGAGGAGCATTGGGCGGACATTCGTCGCAACGTGGCGTTGGCTACCGATGCCGGCATCGCCGTCAACCTCTATTTGGAAGACTGGTCGAACGGAATGTTGCATTCGCCCGACTACGTGCTCCGGATGGTCGAGGCGCTGCGCGACCTCCCCATTCGTCGCTTTATGTTGCCCGATACGTTGGGCATCCTCAGCCCGATGGAGACGCGCCGCATCTGTCGCCTGATGACGGAGCGTTATCCGGATTTGCACTTCGACTTTCATGCGCACAATGATTACGACCTCGCTGTTGCCAATGTTTTGGAGGCGGCGGAGGCGGGTTGTCGCGGCATACACTGCACCGTCAACGGCTTGGGCGAACGGGCTGGCAACGCCTCGCTGTCGAGCGTCGTCGCGGTGCTGCACGATCAGTTGGGCGTGACGATGCAGGTCAACGAGGAGAGTTTCAACGACATTAGCCGCATGGTGGAGTCGTATTCCGGCATCCATTGCGCTGCAAATGCTCCCATCGTCGGCGAAAACGTCTTCACACAGTGCGCCGGCGTTCACGCCGACGGCGACAAGAAAGACAAGCTCTACTACAACGCCCTCCTGCCGGAACGCTTCGGCAGAACTCGTGAATATGCCCTCGGCAAGATGTCCGGCAAAGCCAACATCGAGCGCAACTTGGAATTCTTGGGCATCCACTTGGATGACGCTTCGATGCGCAAAGTCACACAGCGAATCAACGAATTGGGCGACAAGAAGGAGATCGTCACGCCGGAAGACCTGCCCTACATCATTAGCGACGTCCTCAAGCACGATGCGCCCAACGATCGTGTCCGATTGCTGAGCTACGTCGTCTCGACCGCATTCGGTCTCAAGCCGATGGCAGGGGTGAAGATTGAGGTCAACGGACAGCCTTACGAGGAGAATGCCTCCGGAGACGGTCAGTTTGATGCCTTTGTCCGTTCGGTACGGCACATCTACAAGAATAGATTGAAACGCGACTTCCCGTGGCTGACGAATTACACCGTTACCATTCCCCCCGGAGGTCGTACGGACGCCTTGGTGCAGACCGCCATCACTTGGACATTCCGAGAGAAGGTCTACCGCACGCGCGGATTGGATGCAGATCAGACCGAAGCTGCAATTAAGGCTACCATCAAGATGCTCAACCTCATCGAGGGCGAGTATCAGGGGGAAGCTACTCAAGAATGAACAGACTTATTGACATTACAATAAAATACTATCATCAACACATGAAACTCAAATTAGCAGTGCTCCCCGGCGACGGTATCGGCCCGGAAATCATGGAGCAAGGTGTCGCCGTGATGAAAGCGGTGTGCGCTAAGTTTGGCCACGAATTAAGCTACGAATATGCGCTCTGTGGCGCCGACGCTATCGACAAGGTGGGCGATCCGTTCCCCGAAGAGACTTTCCAGAAGTGCATGGCTGCCGATGCAGTGCTCTTCGCTTCGGTAGGCGATCCCAAGTTCGATAACAATCCTAAAGCAAAGGTTCGCCCGGAGCAAGGCCTCTTGGCAATGCGCAAGAAGTTGGGACTTTACGCCAACATTCGTCCGGTCGAGACTTTCGATTGTCTGATCCATAAATCGCCGCTGAAGGACGAGTTGGTGCGTGGCGCCGACTTTATCTGTATCCGCGAGTTGACCGGAGGAATGTATTTCGGCGAGAAATATCAGGATAACGACAAGGCGTATGATACCAACTATTATTCTCGCCCTGAGATCGAGCGTATCTTGAAGGTGGGCTTTGAATATGCAATGAAGCGCCGCAAACACTTGACGGTAGTGGATAAAGCCAACGTTTTGGCATCCAGCCGTCTGTGGCGTCAGATCGCACAGGAAATGGCACCGCAATACCCCGAGGTAAAGACCGACTATATGTATGTCGACAACGCCGCAATGCGCATGATTCAAGACCCGCGCTTCTTCGACGTCATGGTGACGGAGAACACCTTCGGCGACATCTTGACCGACGAAGGCTCCTGCATCACCGGTTCGATGGGCTTGTTGCCCTCGGCATCCACCGGCGAGCACACTCCGGTGTTCGAGCCTATCCACGGCAGCTGGCCGCAGGCTAAAGGATTGAATATTGCTAACCCGTTGGCTCAGATTTTGTCTTGCGCCATGCTTTTCGAGTATTTCGACCTCAAAGCAGAAGGCTCCTTGATTCGCGAGGCGGTAAACGCATCGCTTGACGCTCAAGTACGCACCGGCGACATTGCTGTCGAGGGTCAGCCCAAATATTCGACGACTGAAGTCGGCGCATGGATTGTGGACTACATCAACCGTAAGTAATTTACCGCCTAAACGCGGGCGAAACGATATGCCCCGCCGACATAAGCACTATGTCGGCGGGGCATTATTATTCACCCGTCATATCTTTGCGCGATTTGCTGCGCGTCACCATCATGACGCCGCCCATCACCATGACGGCGGCGAACACCTTGTCCCAGCTGAAATGATCCTGTCCGAGGTAAATGGCAATGCCGGAGGCAATGATCGGCTGCAAATTGCTGTACATGCTAACGGTGGTGGGACGGATGCGTTTGAGACCGAGCGGAATGAGGAAGTAAGCCACGCCGGTGGCAAAAACACAGATGTATGCCAGGCAGAGCAGCTTTCGCAGCGAGGTTTCGGCAGAGAAGATGGGCGATTGCAACAAGTCGCCCGCACCGAGCGGAAGTGTGCATAAGGCAGAGAAGAGGAACATCCATTTCATCAGCGTCAACGAGGTGTAACGTTGTGTCACTTGCCGCGTGATGATTAGGTAGATGGCATAGGTCGTGATGTTGACAAAGCACAGCAGATCCCCTTTGATCGAGGCGGTGAGGGAGCCCGCTTCTGCTCCCGGCAGGATCACCAACAAGATGCCTAACAAGCCGAGTGCGACGCCTCCCGCCTTCATCCATGTAATAGGTTCCTTGAGAATTACCGCCGCCAAAAGCATGACGATGATCGGCGCCAACGCAGAGATGAGGGTAATATGAACGGGTGAGGTGTAGCGCAACGCTTCGGCAAAGGCATACTGTACTGCAACAAGTCCGAATAGTCCGCCTAAGAAGATGGTTCCTTTGTCGCGCAACGTCACCGATTCTTTGGGTCGGAAGGCAGCGATGATCCAGAAAACGACGGTTGCGAAGGTCATGCGTACCAAGGTGAATGCTCCGGGAGAGATCCATTCCGGGACAATGATTTTTGCCATCGGAGAGTTGAAGCCGAAGATAAAATTGACTGCTAACACGGCCAAATGTCCGGGCCATTTAGAAGGGGTTGCGCTCATACGTCTATTTTTAAGTGTTTCTATCAAAAAAAATAAGTCGTCTCCCGACGACTTATTTCCATTACCTTAAATCTAATACCATGAAAAACACGATGCAAATATAGGGTCTTGAGCGAAGAGTTATTCAAGTAACTTGCTTTTTTTTGTTTTTTCGCGCTCAAAAGGGGGGATTCTCAGAATAAAATGCAAAATACATTTGACAAAACGTTGCGTTTTAGTGAGTTTTCCCCTTTCTGATACCCTATAAGCTGTGCAATCAGATGTATTGTGTTTTGGAGCGAAGCCACGCTTTCTCCTCGGCGTTGAGGTAGGGCGAAAGGCGTTCGTAGACGCTCTGGTGATAGTTGTTGATCCAAATTCGCTCTTCGGGGGTGAGCAACTCGATTTGCAGCGCGCGAGTGTCAAAGGGGAAGAGCGTCAGGGTTTCGAAGTGCAAATAGCGCCCCATATCGTCCGGATCGTCGGCGGTGGCTTCAGAATCCTCATAGGGAAGCACTAACATACAGTTTTCGTGTCGGACGCCGTACCTCCCTTTGCGATAGACTGCCGGTTCGTTGCTCAGCACCATTCCCGGCAAGAGCACTTGGGGATTGTGTTCCATGCGAATGCTTTCGGGACCTTCGTGAACGCCGAGGCAGAATCCGACGCCGTGGCTGGTACCATGACGGAAGGTTTTGCGCTCTCGCCAAAGATCCATGCGTGCCAGCGCATCCAACTGATCGCCACGAGTGCCTACCGGGAAGCAAGCGGTGGCGAGGCGGATGTGCCCCTTCATGACCAACGTATAATCGTGCATCATCTCCTGATTCGGTGTGCCGATAGCGACGGTGCGCGTGATGTCGGTCGTTCCGTCTTGATATTGTCCACCGGTGTCGATCAGGAGCAATCCATCCGTGCCAATGACTTCATTAGAATGCTGCATAGTGGCATAATGGGGGAGTGCGCCGTGTTCATTCCATGCGACGATGGCGTCAAAGCTCTCCTCGCGGTAGTATTCTTGGGTGCGGCGGCATTCGATCAGTCGATCTACACATTCCTGTTCCGTCACACGTTGTCCTGCCGCCAGATCCTGCTCCAAGCGGCGGTAGAAGCGGACAAGGGCAACGCCATCCTTGATCATGGCGCGTCGATAGCCTGCCACCTCTGTGGCATTCTTCACGGCGCGCATTACGGGGATGGGATTCGCTGCCGCCACGATGGTAGCTTGACTTTCGGCAAGGCAACGGCAGAGAGCTGCATTCGTGTCTTGCGGCGCCGCCACAATGCGAACCTCGCGGGGCAACGCGCGGAGTTCAGCGCCTACTTCATCGTAGTCGGCAAGGGAAATTCCCTCTGCCGCCCAACGGTTCGCCACTTGAGGCGATACCTTGTGCGGATCTATGTAGAGGCGTACCCCGGTCGGGCTAATCAGTGCATATGCCGTAACCACCGGCGTGCAGTGAATGTCGGTGCCGCGGATGTTCAGCGCCCAAGCTATGTCGTCCAAACGGTTCAGGAAAAGATGTGTCGCTTGAGGCTGTAGCGCTTGACGGATGCGTTGCAGACGTGCCGTACACGACTCGCCGGCATATTGCTCTTCGAAGAGCTCCGCCGCCCCTTGGGGAAGGCTTGGACGGTCGTTCCATAGCTTGCCGACTAAGTCTTTGCCACCAAGAAGGGTGCTGGGCTCGCCGCGCAACGCGGACAACTCGGCGGTCAGTTGTTCCAACTCGTCCTGCGACAGGAGACGGTCGTCGATCTGAAATTTGCCGGCGGGACTGTGTGCTGCCATATATTGCGCGATGCTTGGCGTCTCGCTGAGCCCTTTCTTCATCAGACGGATGGTGGTTCCCGCCAACTGCTCTTCGGCTTGGATGAAGAAGCGAGAATCGGTCCACAGAGCGGCATCGTCCAACGACACCACCAACGTTGCCGCTTCTCCGGTGAATCCAGAGAGCCATTCCAAGCATTTCCAGTGTGCCGGCAAATACTCACTCAAATGTGGGTCTGAGTTCGGAATAACGCAGACTTCTATCCCTTGTGCGCGCATCTCGTCGCGCAAAGCGGCGAGACGATCGGTAATTTTGTGATTCATAAGAAAAAACTCTATTTAGGTTCGAGGTGCAAAAATAGTGAAACTTTACGGAGCGAGTTGTACGAGCAAAGCCGTTTTTGTAACCTAACATGACATTTTCGCAGCAAAAAAACAAAAAAACGGCTCCTTAGATTGAAAAAAGTTGCGCAAAAAGTTGTTGATAACTTGGAGCAAGATAACTTTGCTGCATCAGCGTAACAGCTGAGCCTAAACATTTTAAAATCTTAGTATCAATGAAACCGACTGCCTATTTTCCGTTTGCCGAGATAGTCCCGACACCGGAATATTTAGACCATGGGGTGATTGCTTCACCCGCACAACAGGCGTCACATCCTTATTTCTCTGATACCACACCTTTGGGCGGTGTTCAGGGGGATGATGACATGTATTAAGACCGTTTGGTTCCACCTTACTAAAGATCACCGTCCGTGTAGCAATTCATTTGCTGCACGGACGGCTTTTTTTTGATTTAAGAAGGGTTTTCAGAGCAATCCGAACCAACGGAGTACGGTAGGGGTGAGGAGCGCGGTCAAGATGCCGTTCAACGTCAAGCCGAGGCTGGAGTAAGCGCCATAGCGCGCACTACGCTCCATGGCGGCGGAGGTTCCCACCGCGTGCGATGCGGTGCCGATGGATAGTCCTTGAGCGATGGGACGGGACACTCCACCCCACTCTAAGATCTTGAAACCGAAGATGGCGCCGAAAAGTCCGACACACATCACGACCGCTGCCGTCAGGGAGGGTATGCCGCCTACGGTCTGTGTCACCTCCATGGCGATCGGGGTTGTTACCGACTTGGACGCCAACGAGAGGGTCACGTCGCGGCTTGCGCCCAATAGTAAGGCGGTACCCACTGCCGAAGCGATGCCCACCAAGCACCCCGCTAACTGTGACACCAAGATAGGCCACCACTGTCGCTTGATGGAGTCTAACTGCTTGTAGAGGGGTACGCCCAAGGCAACGACGGCAGGTTTCAGCCAGAAATCAATCACGCGCGTGCTGCGAGCATAAGTTTCATATTCGATGCCCGTACACTTCAGAAAGACGATGATTAGGGCAATGCTGAGCAGGATCGGGTTCAACAGCACTTGACCCGTGCGTTGTTGCAACACTTTCAGACCGAAAAAAAGTCCGAAAGTTAGGGTCAACAGAAAATATTCATTACTGATCAGCTCCATGACGACGGCGGATGAAGGGATGTTTACGAATCAGTTGATAACTATGCCCCGTGACCAACAAGACCAACACGGTACTCACCACCGTGGCGCCTACGATAGGCAACCATTGCGCGCGGATCAGGTCGAAGTAGAGCATCAGCGCGACGCTGGCGGGAATGAAGAAGAACCCCAAGTGGGCAATCAACACCTTAGAGAGTCCATTGACCCAGTTTTCGCGGATCCACCCCAATTTTAACAAGAGTGTCAACAGCAGCATTCCTAAAATGCTGGACGGGAGATGAATGCCCGTCAAATAGATGATGCCTTCGCCTAAAGCCAAGCATCCGAAGATAATGAAACAAGCACGAAGCACAGCCAATAATTTATTTGAAAGATCTAATATAACAATGAGAAATTCACGTTTTGGCGGCAAAGATAGCGCTTCTGTTGTGCCGAATTTCGGCACGACGCCGATTTATCGTTTGGGGCGGGGAATAGATGCCGTAACTGCCTGAAATGGAATGCTGCCGTGCCTTTTTGACACCTTTTGCCACAATGTCCGGACAGAAAGGCACGTAGCGGGGCGGCACAATGCGTTGCACCTGTTTTTGGCACGCCTCTTGTCCGTATTCAGGTGTCGGCGTTCAGGACGACGACAGAAACAGAAAAATAAAAACTTAAAAATAGGAGGTTACAATTATGTTACTACGTTCAAATGATTTGTTCCCGATGTTGTTTAACGAAGTGTTCAACAATGTCAATGACGGCTGGAATAAAAATGCCGCACGTGATCCTCAGATTAACATCCTCGAAAGTGCCAAGGATTACAAAATCGAGATCTGTGTTCCCGGTCGTTGCAAGGAAGATTTGGCGTTGACCATTGATACCGATAATAATTTGGTGATCGGCATGGAACATCATGCACCAAAGGCCGAAATCGAAGCGCCCGCCGAAGACAACACGGCGAAGCCCGTCGTTCAGCAGAAGGATGAAGAATATCACTACTTGCGTCACGACTTTCATCGTGCCCACTTCAAGGAGGTGATTTCTCTGCCGGACAACATCCACAAAGACCGCATTTCCGCTAAGGTGGAGAACGGCATCCTCAACATCATCCTGCCTAAGGTGACGCCGGAGGAACAAGCTAAGTTAGCTCAGACCATCACTATTGAATGACGCAGCGGGCGTCTATTGTTCTGCAAAGATCAACGCCGCCTCGAAGCCACACGCTTCGGGGCGGCGTTCTTGTTTTGGGGG
>CAZGZL010000038.1:0-16706 GCA_964530595.1 uncultured Prevotellaceae bacterium
CGCTTGTCCGGGTTGCGGTTGCTGCTCCGGCATGTTCACCGCCAACTCTATGAACTCTCTGACCGAAGCAATCGGTCTCTCACTGCCGGGCAATGGTACCATCTTGGCTACTCATACCAACCGCATTGAACTCTTCAAAGCTGCCGCACGGCAGATCGTTCATAATGCGTTGGCTTATTACGAAGAGGGCGATACCAGCGTCCTGCCTCGTTCTATCGCTACACGCGCGGCTTTCTTGAACGCTATGACGTTAGACATCGCTATGGGTGGATCGACCAATACCGTGCTGCACCTCTTGGCGGTAGCACAAGAGGCGGGCGCAGACTTCCGCATGGCGGACATCGACGCCTTGAGCCGTAAGGTGCCTTGCCTCTGCAAATTGGCTCCCAATACGCAGAAATATAGCGTACAGGAGTGCGGTCGTGCCGGTGGTATCTTGGGCATCTTGGGCGAATTGGCTAAGGGCGGCTTGCTCGACACCACAGCCAAACGTGTCAACGGTACTACCTTGGGCGAGGACATCGCACGCTACTCCATCACGGGCGACAGTATCGACCCCGAAGCAGCGCGCATCTACGGCAGCGCGCCTGCCAATAAGTTCAGCAACGTCATGGGTTCACAGTCGGAAGTTTGGCCGTCGTTAGACAAAGACCGCGCCACCGGCTGCATCCGCGACTTAGAGCACGCCTACACCCGCGACGGCGGTCTCGCCGTCCTCTTCGGCAACATCGCTCAAGACGGTTGCGTCGTGAAGACTGCCGGTGTGGACGAGAGCATCTGGCACTTCGCCGGCCCCGCCAAGGTCTTCGATTCGCAGGAGGCTGCGTGCGACGGCATCTTGGGCGGCAAGGTGGTCAGCGGTGACGTTGTGGTGATTACGCACGAAGGTCCTAAGGGTGGTCCCGGTATGCAGGAGATGCTTTACCCCACCTCGTACATCAAGAGCCGCCACTTGGGCAAGGAATGTGCCCTCATTACCGACGGACGCTTCAGCGGCGGTACGTCGGGCTTGAGCATCGGACACATCTCTCCGGAGGCAGCCGCCGGCGGCAACATTGGCAAGATCAAGGACGGCGATATCATCGAGATCGACATCCCCAACCGCAGCATTAACGTGCGTCTGAGTGACGAGGAGTTGGCTGCACGTCCGCAACAACCGCTGACGCGCCATCGTGAAGTCTCAAAGTCGCTACGCGCCTATGCGCAGAGCGTATCGTCAGCCGACAAGGGGGGCGTGCGCATCATCTGATGACCTCCCACTTCAAAACATATAGACCGGGGGACTGAGTTCCCCCGATCCTTCTCTAATTCATCCATTTCCATCTATCTGTAATTCATGAAACTGAGCGGTTCCGAAATATTGCTTAAATGCCTGCAAGCCGAGGGGACGAAGAAGATCTTCGGCTATCCGGGCGGACAAATCATTAGCGTCTTCGACGCCCTTTATGACTACGACAAGGTATTTGATAACGTATTGGTTCGCCACGAACAGGGCGCCATCCATGCAGCGCAGGGCTACGCCCGTGTGAGCGGAGAGGTGGGCGTCGTGGTCGTCACGTCAGGTCCCGGCGCTACCAATGTCATCACCGGTATTGCCGATGCCAACATTGATTCGACACCTCTGGTCATCGTGACGGGGCAGGTCGGCTCGGCTCAGTTGGGCTCGGACGCCTTCCAAGAGACCGATATGCTGTGTATCACCTTGCCGATCACAAAGTGGAGCTATCAGATCCGCCGGACGGAAGACATCGCTTGGGCAGTAGCGCGCGCCTTCTATATCGCACGCAGCGGACGCCCCGGACCGGTGGTTTTGGATTTTGCCAAGAATGCACAGGTGGGCGAGATCGAATGGACCGATTATCAGCCCTGCCACTACATCCGTAGCTATCAGCCGATGCCCGAAGTGGATCCGACCGATCTGTGGGAGGCTGTGAAGCTGATCAATACGGCGCGCAAGCCCTTGTTGGTCTTCGGTCAGGGGGTTATGCTCGGACACGCGGAGGAGGCGTTGCAAGCCTTTGCTCGCAAGAGCGGCATCCCTGTAGCCTCGACGCTGTTGGGACTTTCAGCCCTCCCCTCCGATTTCCCCAATTATTTAGGCATGGTGGGGATGCACGGCAATGTCGCCCCCAACAAGATGACGCAGCAGTGCGATCTCTTGATCGCCATCGGCTGCCGCTTTGCCGATCGTGTGACGGGTCCCGCCAACAGCTATGCGCCCTTGGCTAAGATTGTCCACATTGACATTGATCCCTCGGAACTGAATAAGAACGTAAAAGTAGATATTGCCCTCTGCTGCGACGCACGCGAAGCATTGACCAAGATGCTGCCGCACATCGAGGAGCGCGACCACCAAGAGTGGATTCACTCGTTCGACTTCTACCGCCGTCAGGAGGAGCTGAAAGTGATCGAGCCGGAGACACACCCCACCGAAGGCGCTATCCGTATGGGCGAGGTAGTGCGCACCGTGGCAGAACAGAGCCACGGTGAGGCGATTGTGATTACCGACGTCGGACAGAACCAGATGATCGCTGCCCGCTATTCGCAATACAAGCATACACGCAGCTTGGTCGCTTCGGGCGGCTTGGGCACGATGGGCTTCGGCTTGCCGGCAGCCATCGGCGCTAAAATGGCGTGCCCGGAGCGCGAGGTGGTCTTCTTTGTCGGCGATGGCGGTGTCCAGATGACTATCGAGGAATTGGGCACCATCATGCAAGAGGGAACTGCTGTGAAGATCGTGATCTTGGACAACACTTGGCTCGGCATGGTGCGCCAGTGGCAAGAGCTCTTCTTCGGGCAGCGTTACTCGCACACACACATGGTGAACCCCGATTTCGTGAAGGTGGCAGAGGCTTACAACATCAGTGCGCGTCGTGTCACGGAGCGTGCCGATCTGGATGACGCTGTACGCGAAATGTTGGCGTGCCCCGGTCCATTCCTACTGCACGTAGCGGTACAAGAGCAGAATATGGTGTTCCCAATGGTTCCCGGCGGGCAACCCGTCGATCACATCCTGCTGAGCCGCAACGAGAAAATCTAATTATGCTACCGCACTATTATGGAAGAACAATTAACACCCAATACACAGCAACCGATCTTCACGGTGACGATTTATTCGGAAAACAATGTCGGCTTGCTGAATCAGATCGCTATCATCTTTACGCGCCGCAATGTCAATATCTGGAGTATGGCGGTCTCTGCATCCGCCATCGAAGGGGTGCACAAGTTCACGGTAGCTTGTCACTGTGACGAAGAGACCATCATCAAGGTGGTGCGCCAAATCGAGAAACGTATCGACGTCCTGAAGGCGTTTTATTTCCGCGACGACGAGATTGTCTATCAGGAATTGGCACTCTATAAGGTGCCGACCGACGCCCTGTTGGGCGACGCAAACTTCGAGCAGTTGGTACGCAAGTACAACGCCCGCATCCTGGAGATTAACTCCACGTATGCCGTCCTCGAAAAGACGGGCCACTGCGACGAGACGGTTGAGCTGTTTAACGACCTGAATCGCTACGGCGTCCTGCAATTTGTCCGCTCGGGCCGCGTGGCCGTCACGAAGTCGCTCGTGGAGCGCGTCTCCAACTTCCTCGAGGAGCAGGAGATTCGCCGCCTGCACGATGAGCGCCGCAAGGGGGCGGGCGACCGCATTCCGGACGACGCGCAGACGTCTGAGGATTAACGCCCCGATTCGTGAACGGACGCACCCTACAAGGCGGGGGAAAGCATCGAAAACAAATTAAAAATTACATTCACATATACGTTTAATCATTAATCTTTTTACGACATGATTATCAATTTTGGTGGTGTTGAAGAAAACGTTCGCACCCGCGAGGAATTTCCTCTTGAAAAAGCACGTGAAGTCTTGAAGAATGAAACGATCGCTGTCATCGGTTACGGTGTTCAGGGTCCCGGTCAGTCTATGAACTTGCGCGACAATGGCTTCAACGTCATCGTGGGTCAGCGTGAAGGTAAGACTTTCGAAAAGGCTAAAGCCGACGGATGGGTTCCGGGCGAGACATTGTTCTCGATCGAAGAGGCGTGCAAGCGTGCCACAATCATTCAATATTTGCTCTCTGATGCCGCTCAGATCGAGTGCTGGCCGACAGTGAAGAAGTATTTGACACCCGGCAAGACGTTGTACTTCTCTCATGGCTTCGCCATTACGTGGAACGACCGTACCGGCATCGTTCCTCCGAAGGACGTTGATGTCATCATGATCGCCCCCAAGGGTTCCGGCACCTCTTTGCGTCGTATGTTCGTTCAGGGTCGCGGTTTGAACTCTTCATACGCTGTTTATCAGGATGCAACGGGTCACGCACTCGAAAAGGTGCTTGCCCTCGGCATCGGCGTAGGTTCAGGCTACCTCTTCGAGACAACGTTCACTAAGGAGGCAACTTCAGACCTTACCGGCGAACGTGGCTCTCTGATGGGCGCTATTCAGGGCTTGCTTTCGGCTCAGTACGAGACACTCCGTGAGAACGGTCACTCTCCGAGCGAAGCTTTCAACGAAACTGTCGAAGAGTTGACACAGTCCCTCATGCCTCTCTTTGCCGAGAACGGTATGGACTGGATGTACGCTAACTGCTCTACGACGGCACAGCGTGGTGCCCTCGATTGGAAAGATCGTTTCCACGACGCTATCAAGCCGGTTATGCAGCAGCTCTATCACTCTGTCATCACCGGTCAGGAGGCACAGATCTCTATCGACAGCAACAGCCAGCCCGATTATCGTGTCAAGCTCGAAGCTGAATTGAAGGCATTGCACGACAGCGAGATGTGGCGTGCCGGCGAGACTGTCCGCAAACTCCGCCCCGAAAACAACTAATTGTTATCGTCTATGACGCCACGTGCGTCACTCATAATACAGGGACTGTACCACAAATAGATGCGTGGTACAGTCCCTGTACTCATATTTTAAATAATGCAAAATCTAACGGGAAAAACACTTTTAGGGGCTTAGATCGCCTATCATTCATAATTTAGGCGTATATTTGCAGTCTGTAGACAAGGCGAAATACATAAATAAACCGCCTGTCGAAAGCGCTTAGAGTGCGTGATTACATTAACCCCATAAAACTCAGCAAAAACAATGAAAACACTTGCTCGTCAAGTTGCCGAACAGCTTTTAACTATCAAGGCTGTCAAACTTCAGCCCGGCAATCCTTTTACTTGGGCTTCCGGCTGGAAATCGCCCATCTATTGCGACAACCGCAAAACGCTGTCTTATCCCGCCATCCGTACCTTAATTAAGGAGGGATTCTGCCAAACAATCCGTGAACAGTTCGGTCAGGTGGATGCCATCGCCGGCGTTGCCACCGGAGCTATTGCCCAAGGCGCTTTGGTCGCCGAAGCGTTAGGTTTGCCCTTCGTCTACGTGCGTTCTGCTCCGAAAGACCACGGCTTGGAGAACCTCATCGAGGGCGATTTGAATCCCAACTGGCGTGTGATTGTCATCGAGGACTTGGTGTCTACCGGTTCCAGTAGCTTGAAGGCGGTCGAAGCGATCCGCAAGCAGCAGTGCGAGGTGGTCGGCATGGTCGCCATCTTCTCCTACCTCTTCCCGCAAGCAACGGAGGCGTTCGAGAAGGCTCAAGTGCGTTTGTTGACCCTCAGTAACTACGAAGAGGTTCTGGAGGAGGCCGTCGCCACCAATTACATCAAACCGGAAGATATCGCCGTCTTGAAAGAGTGGCGTCAGAATCCTTCCGTGTGGGATCCTACGAAGAAATAAATGCTAACATCATTCCATATTCATGACGAAAATAGAAAGCTCGGTGCAGATCATTCATGCCGCTCAAGAGTCGGTCTACAACAAACTTTCGGATCTGAGCAACCTGCAACTGTTAGAACCCTTCTTGCCGAAAGATAAGATCACGGACTTCTCGTGCGACTACGACAGCGTGTCTTTCTCGGCTGCAATGGCTGGAAAAGTAACCATCCGTGTGGTGGAACGTGAGCCTCTAAAGACGATTAAGTTCGGCTCGGATCAGTCGCCCGTATCGTTTAATCTCTGGATTCAACTACTGCCGGCTGCCCCCTATGAGACCAAAGCGCGCGTCACGCTGCACGCCGACATCCCGTTCTATTTGAAGCCGATGATCGGCAACAAGCTGAAGGATGGCGTGGAGAAGATGGCTGAAATGCTGACGCGCTTGCCTTATTGAGTTCGCGACACCGCATGTGCTAATTTTACCTACTACAAAATGAAACTTTGGGAAAAATCCGTTCAGGTGGACAAGGACATCGAACGATATACGATCGGTCGTGACCGCGAGTTGGATCTTTACCTCGCGCCGTTCGACGTCTTGGGTTCGATGGCACACATCACAATGTTGGAGAGCATTGGGTTGCTCACCTCAGACGAGCTACGTCTCTTGTTGGCAGAACTGCGTCACATTTACGCCGAGATACAAGCCGGACGCTTCGAAATCGAAGAGGGCATCGAGGATGTCCATTCCGAAGTGGAATTGCTGCTGACACGTCGCTTGGGCGATGTGGGCAAGAAAATCCACAGCGGACGCTCGCGCAACGATCAGGTGTTGGTAGATCTAAAGCTCTATATGCGCCATGAGATTCGCGAAGTCACCGAGCTGACACAGCGCCTCTTCGAGATGCTGATGCAACAAAGTCATAAGTATGCCAACGTCCTGATGCCCGGCTACACCCATTTGCAGGTGGCGATGCCCTCCTCCTTCGGTCTTTGGTTCGGCGCTTATGCCGAGAGCTTGGTAGACGACCTGATCGTGCTTCAGGCAGCCTATCGTGTGACCAACCGCAATCCGTTGGGCTCTGCAGCGGGCTACGGCTCATCGTTCCCTTTGAACCGTCAAATGACCACCGACCTCTTGGGCTTCGACTCGATGGACTACAACGTGGTCTATGCTCAGATGGGGCGTGGCAAGACGGAGCGAATTGTCGCTCAGGCGTTGGGCGGCATCGCCGGAACGTTGGCAAAGCTCTCTTACGACGCTTGTCTCTTTTCGTCGCAGAATTTCGGCTTCATCAAGCTTCACGATGCGTTTACGACCGGGTCGAGCATCATGCCGCATAAGAAAAACCCTGACGTGTTCGAATTGACTCGTGCTAAGTGCAACAAATTGCAAGGTGTGCCCGAACAGATCATGCTCATCGCAAACAATCTTCCCTCCGGCTACTTCCGCGACCTGCAGATCATCAAAGAGGTCTTTGTGCCTACTTTCGACGAGCTGAAAGACTGTCTGCGCATGGTGACATTGATGTTGGAACACATTACGGTGAACGATCACATTTTGGACAACTCGCTATATGATTTGATGTTCTCGGTCGAAGAGGTAAACCGTTTGGCTCAGGAGGGAATGCCCTTTCGAGATGCCTACAAGAAAGTGGGCTTAGACATCGAAGCCGGTCGGTTTACGCCGCACAAAGAGGTACATCACACCCACGCAGGCAGCATCGGCAACCTCTGTCATGCAGAGGTCACGCAGTTGATGACCGAGACGGTGGCGGGCTTCCATTTTGAGCGTGCCGCCGAAGCGGTGCAGCGACTCTTGGCGGAGCCGACAGAACAATGACCGTGTTGAACTCTTTTTCGATTTAAGTATATGTCCCGCGCTTTAGCACGATATACATTACTATTTACTCTCGGACTTTCGGTTTGCGCTTGTACAGACAGCCTCACCGAAAGTCCGGTGCCTATTCCCCCCATGCTCTCTTACAGTTGTAACGTAGAGATGGTGAATGCCATCATGCAGCAGACGGGGCAGGCTCAGCTGAATACGCCGGGCGGATATGTCCGCGTCTACGATACTCGAACCCTTTCGGTGAACGATTATGTCGGTTGGGGAGGCTTACTCCTGTTGCAGAGCTATGAGGGGGCGTATTACGCTTTCGATTTGGCTTGTCCCTACTGCTATCAACATCCCGCCGGACACATCTCTCGGATCGTACTCAGAGATGCGATGAACGCTTCCTGCCCGGAATGTGAATCGGTATTCGGCGTCGTCATGTACGGTAGTCCCGCGCCGACCGCCGGACCCGCCAATGCCGACAATTTAGTGCTGCGACAATATCGCGCTACCTTGTTGGGCGACGGGCATACGCTGACCGTCACCAAATAGTCCTGCTTGGATCATACCTTTAACTTTCCACCACTCGCCATGTGTACTTCACGTTTTCCATCCTGTTTATTGCCCCAACTGAGCCTCGCAGCGTTGCTCTTGCTCCCTCTCTGTTCCTCTTGTGACGATGAGATAGCAACAAGCATCGATGCACAACCCACGTTCTCGACAGACACCTTGAAGATGGGTACCCTCTTAGCAGAGACCAGTTCGAAGACCTTCCGCCTGATGGCATACAACTGGACGAGCGACATTCTGCGTCTCAGCTCCATTTCGTTGCGTGAGGGTGCGGAATCCGGCTTTCGCATGAATGTCGACGGCATGGTAGGGACGGAATTTACCAACGCGAACCTTTTGCGTATCGAGCCGCATGATTCGCTGTTCATCTTTGTCGAGGCGACGTTACCTGCGTCGGGTAGAGGTCGCCAAACCTATGAGGCGCACATTGACTTTGCCTGCAATGGCGCGGTTCAGAGCGTTGTCCTCACCGCCGACTGCAAAGATGTCTTGAAGCTGTATGGCGTGACGTTGACCGAAGATCAACGTTGGGAGCGCACTTCCGAAGTGCAAGTCTACGATAGCCTGGTGATCGCTCCCGGCGTCACCCTGACCTTGGAGGATAGCGTTACCCTCTACCTGCATGACAAGACCGATATTGTAGTGTACGGCACCCTGCGTGCCTTGGGGCGTGATTCTGCGCGTGTTACCCTTCGGGGCGATCGTACCGACAATATGTTCGACAACCTGCCATACGACAACTTGCCGTCGCAGTGGGGCAACCTTTACTTTCGCTCAGAGAGTCGCGGCAACCTTTTGGAGTGGACCGACGTACGCGGGATGACGGATGGTATCCGAGTCGAAGCTGCGGCGGTAGATACTACTTTGAGCGACCCACGCCTAACTTTTCGCTCATGTCGCTTGAAGAATAGTGACGGTTCGTTGATCCTCGCTCACTCTGCCGACATGGTGTTAGAAAATTGTGAATTATCCAATGCCGCAGGCTCACTCTTGGAGCTCTACGGCGGTGCATACGACATCGTGCATTGCACCTTGGCGAACTACAACTTTGCCGCCTCCATTTCCAAAGAGGCAGTCTACCTCTCGAATTTTGACACCACCACCTACACCTTGCACCCCCTATACCGTTGCCTCTTTGCCAATACACTCATCTGGAGCCGCATCGAGCGCGACCGTTATTCGGACGTTTATCCCGACTTCTTGAAGGTGGCGGTGCCTGACGGCGAATTTTATGATCCCCGCTATCAGATTTGCTACGATAGCATCTTCCACTATCGCTTTGATCACTGTTTGCTGCACGCGCAGGGAACCGATGACAACGATTTCATTCAGACACTTTGGAATGTAGATCCTAAGTTCCGTTTGATTGATGCCGCAAATTACAGTTACGACTTCCGACCATCGGCTGAGAGTCCGATCATCGGGGCGGGCAGTCCCGACTACACAAGCCGTTGCCCGCGCGACTTGGATGGGCGGCAACGTCCCGCTACCGGGAATTCGCCCACGATAGGCTGTTATGAATATTACACTGAATAAATACGCTCAAAATTATGTTTTCTAAAGAAATTTATCAGGCGCGCCGCCAACGGCTCCAGCAGACCATGAAGCATGGTCTATTGCTCTTCTGGGGTAATGATTTCTGCGGCATGAATTATGCCGACAACGAATATCCTTTTCGTCAAGACAGCACCTTCCTTTACCTATTCGGCTTAGACTTTGCAGGTCTATCCGCTGTAATTGATGTCGACAATGACCGCACGATCATCTTCGGCGACGAGTTGACGATGGACGACATCGTTTGGACAGGTCCGCAGCCCACATTGTCAGAACAGGCGGCTGAAGTCGGGGTGACAGAAACGTTGCCTCGTGCGGCGTTGGCTCAAGTGATCGCCACGGCGCGTCGTAGCGGTCAGACCATCCACTTCTTGCCACCCTACCGTGGTGACCACAAAGTGTGGTTACAGGAGCTCTTAGGCATCGTTCCCGCGGCACAACAAGAGGCAGCATCGTTAGATCTGATTTACGCGTTGGCAGAAATGCGCATCCACAAGGCGCCTGAAGAGATCGCTGAGATCGAGAAGTCGGTAGACATCTCCGTCGATATGCACCTGACCGCTATGCGCATGGTTCGTCCCGGCGTGACGGAGAAAGAGGTGGCTGCCGCCATTACCGAGGTAGCGCTGCGCGAAGGCAGCTATCTCTCCTTTCCCGCGATAGCTACCTGTCACGGAGAGACGTTGCATAATCATGGCTACATCCATCGCTTGGAAGAGGGACAGCTCTTTCTGTTGGATGCCGGCGCAGAGAACGGGATGCACTATGCGGGCGACCTCACATCGACTATGCCCGTAGGTGCTCACTATACCGCTCGTCAGCGTGACGCCTATGCAGTGAATACCGCCACCTATCATGCTGTGGTAGCCGCGTTGCGACCGGGGATCACCTACCGCGATTGCCATATCTTGGCGTGGACTAAGGTTGCCGAGGGTCTGAAAGCTTTGGGCTTGATGCAGGGCGATCCGGCTGAAGCGGCAGAGGCTGGCGCTGTGGCGCTGTTCATGCCTCATGGTCTGGGACACATGATGGGCTTAGATGTCCATGATATGGAGAGCTACGGCGAAGAGCGCGTCGGCTATCTGCGCGGTACCCATAAGGATCCCCGTTTCGGCTTTAAGTCGTTGCGTTTAGCTCGCCCTATGGAACCGGGGTTCGTCTTCACCGTGGAACCGGGACTTTACTTTATCCCGGAGCTGATCGATCAATGGCGTGCCGCAGGACGCTTCAAGGAGTTTATCTGCTACGATCGCTTGGAAGCTTGGAAAGACTTCGGAGGCATTCGTAACGAGGAGAATTACCTCATAACCCCGACGGGTTATCGTCATTTGGGCAAGCAGAAGCCGGTCGATCCGGAAGATGTGGAGCGCGCCAAGGGAGAATAATCTCCGTTGTGATACAAAATAAAGCGACAAGACTGCATTTCGATGCGGTCTTGTCGCTTTGTTTATAACGTCATATGTGCCTCAGAGAGCCAATCCCAAGGTGAGAAAGCTCAGACGGACGCCGGGTACTTGTAGCAGTGCTTCGGCACATTCGTTTAGGGTAGTGCCCGCTGTGTGCACGTCGTCAACGATGAGGACATGGCAGCCTGTCAGCCGCTCCGGAGTGACCACACGAAAGGGGTTAGAACGAGGCGCCTTCAGTCCGTAGCTGAGACGTTTACGCTCTTGTAAGCGTGAGGCGCGGTAGTGCACCTTGCGCAGACTCTTTGTGTCGACACGAATGCCCCAACGTTCGCCAAGGGTGCGGGCGATGGGCTCTGCCTGATTGTAGCCGCGGCTCAATCGACGCAACCAATGGATGGGGACGGGGACGATGACGTCCACATCTCCGGGCCACTCTGCTGCCTCTAATTCCGGCAGAAATAGGCGTGTCAAGTAGGCGTTACAGGAGGGGCGAGCACGGTATTTGGCAGCTTTGATCACCTCTGCTGCCACGGTATGATGGTGGTAATAGCAGAAAGCTGCCCCGCGGATAAAGGGAAAGCGAAGCTTTTCGCGCCGTTCTGCCGGATTGCCCGGTGCAACATCATGGATGCGCGCTAACTGGGCAGCGCAGTGTGTACAGAGCACCTCCTCGCCGTCCGCCAACTCCCGGTGACAATAGGTGCAAAGCGGCGGGAACAGCAAACGATATAGATCGCGTAGCGGATTCATAGCTCGTCGGTAGGATATGCTTCCTCGTCGTCACAATCGCCCAAACGATGGAACGCCTGCGACACGTAGCGAGATTCATAGCCACGCTGTGCCGCAAAACGGTAGAGCTTGGCACGATCGGTTGGGGTGAGAGGTTGCGACATGGTGCGAAGCTTCTGCTGCAACAGGGCACGCAACCGATCCAAGTAACTCGTCTCATCGAAAGCCTCCTCCAGCTGCCTCTCGATGAGGTCGTCGTCGATCCGTTTGTTGCGGAGGGCATAGCGGATCTTGACTTGTCCCCAACGGTCGTAGAGGCTTTTGTCGCGGACAAAGGCGCGTACATAACGGGCTTCGTCCACAAAGCGATCGTCGATGAGCTTTTGTAGCATCTCGTCCGCTTCGGTGGGGGAGAAGCCCATCTTCAGAAACTTGTCATGAACCTCCGAGGGGCAATATTCCGAACGAGCACATTGGGCAGCGATGCGGTTGAGGGCGACGTCGCGTGTAGGTTTCTTAGTGAGCATGGGGTGCAAGGATTCTTTCTATAAGTTTGATGTGGCGGATGTTTGTGGTTGTTGACAGCGGATCATGCGGTCGCGTCCATCTGCATCTCGGCGCAAAGTGACGTCGATCAGCCCTGCCTCCGCAAAGAGGGCAGCGGTCTCGTTGCCCAAGGCTTCGTTGATCTCAACGTATAGGTGTCCACCCGGCACTAAAGAGCGTCGTCCTACACGCGCCAAGGCACGGTAGAACAGTAGCGGGTCGTCGTTTGGAACGAACAGCGCGCTGTGGGGTTCGTAGTCCAAAACATTGTGCGACATCTCCGCCGCTTCTCGTTGTCGAATATAGGGGGGATTGCTGACGATCAGGGTGGGCGAAGTGGATAATCCACAAGTTATCAACATTTGTTGATAACTCTGTTCATTCTCAGTTTCGGCGAGCTTCAAGAAGTCTTTTTGCAGGAAGCGAACACGATCCAAGCCTAAGCGTTGAGCATTGCGACGAGCTACCTCTAAGGCACCAGCCGAGAGGTCGATTGCCGTCACTGATGCATCGTTCCACTCTGCCGCTACCGACAGAGCAATACATCCCGACCCGGTGCCGACGTCCCATACTTCGGGGGCTGTCCCTGTGGAACATGGGGCGCCATCGTCCAAGATCCATTGCACCAACTCTGCCGTTTCGGGTCTGGGTATCAGCGTTTCTGCCGATACCTCGAAGCGGCGTCCGGCAAACCATTCGTAGCCTAAGATGTGTTGAATGGGTTCCCCTTGTGCAAGGCGTTGCCCCGCTGCGAGCAGTCGCTCCCGTTCGTCGGACGAGAAACGGCGTTCCGGATGGGCAAGCATCTGCGTACGGTCTAAACCACACAACTCCTGCACCAACAGACGGATCAGAGCGTTGGTTTCGCTCTGCCCGTAGTGTGGTGTCAGGAGTTGTCTTAATGTGTTGAGTGTAGTCTGCATGAAGTTAATAACCAAAGATCTCTTCGGTATTCAATGAAGTGATCTCACCCTTGCCTTTTAGAACCTCCATATCCAAGCGTTTGGGATCTCCCAAGATACAGATATGATAATTGCGACCGCGGACTTGTTCCTGTTGGAACCGAATGACGTCTTGCAGCGTGAGGCTTTGAACCGCTTGATAGATTTCCTCTTCGCGGTCGGTTTTGGATCCCAAATCTTCTGCTGCGATGTACGCCCAGAGGACGGAGCTACGCACTGTACGTTCGGTGCGCAGACGAGAGAGTAAACCCTCTTTAGCCACTTGGAACGACTGCTCCGAGGTGGGCATGTTGTCAAGGATGTCGCCGAAGGCACTGAGCGCCTCGCCCATCTTGTCCACCTGCGTGGTGATCTGAGCCGACATAAAGTAGGGATGCTCTTTGAAGTAGGGTGCTACGTAGTAGGCATTGGCAGAATAAGCCAATCCACGACTTTCGCGCATCTCTTGGAAGACCACACTGTTCATTCCACCACCGAAGTATTCGTTATAGAGGGTGCGAATCGGTTCGAGCTCTGGATCATAGCTCTTGCCCTCACAGAAGAATTCGGAGACGCAAATGTTGTTGGCGTCATAGGGGGCAATGAGTACGCGGGGCTCTGTGGTCTGCGTCATGGGGAATAGCAAGTTGGGCAATACCGGTGCAAGGCTTCCCTCCGGGATGTGGTGCGCCGAAGCGATGAGCGACGATACGGCGCTATCGCTCAGCGGCCCGTAGTAGAGGATGCGGTGCTGATAGCCAAAGAGGTTGTGGATGCGATCGACCAACGTCTGCGGATCGAGCGACAAGAGCTCTTCGTTGCTCAACGTCTGTTTGAGGATTTCCGGACCATAGTATGCATAGTCTACCAAGCGTTGGAAGTTGGCATTCTGATTGCTCTTTTGGTTCAGTCGAGATTGGAGGTTGGCTTGTACCATAGCTGCATAAGCCTCATTGTTGACTTGCGCATGACTCATGAGGTGCTCAAGAAGCTGCATGGCAGGTTCGAGGTTCTCACTAAGACCGCTGAGGACGACGTAGGCACGGCGGCGATTCGTGCGGATGTCGATGCTGCACCCCAAGCGGTAGAACTCGCTTCGGATCTCTTCGGCTGAGAGGCTGTCGGTGCCCAAGTAGTCCAAATATTGTGCCATCAACGGCAGATAACGATCGGCGTTCGAGCCCATTTCGAAGAGGTAAACCAATTCAAAAAGGTCGTTGGTCTCGTTCTGCTTGTAGAGCATGGGTATTTGGTTTTGGAGGGTCAAGATCTTCATATCACGGTCGAAGTCTACAAAGCGCGGTTCGATGGGCTGCACCTCGGAGTTTTGGATCTCTTTGAGGAAGGTGCTTGCTGTGTCGCGATTGGTATAGAGCTGCGTAATTTCCGGTTTGGCGATCTTGACTTCGTTCGGGTCAACACCTTGATGCTTGTTGATGCAGACATAGTTGCTGTCCGTCAGGTAGCGGTTGGCAAAGTCCACGATTTCCTCTTTGGTGATTTGGCTCATGCGGTCGAGGGCTGCCACTTCGTTCGCCCAAGAACTGCCGTTGATGAAAGCTGTGACGAAGCGATCGGCGCGTGCGCTGTTGTATTCAAACTCTTTCTGCTGTTCCAACTTATATTCGTTAATGACCGCTTCGAGCATTTTCTCGTCAAATTCGCCACGACGCACCTTGCCCAATTCGGCGAGCAACAACGCACGAACGTTGTCTAAGTCCTGACCGGGCATCGGGTTTCCATCCAAGATCAGTGCGCTGTAGTCCGCCATATCGAGTACAAATGCGGACGAAGAGAGCACTTTCTTGGGTTGATTGAGGTCGAGGTCGAACAGACCGGCTTGACCGTTGCTGAGGAGACGTGTGATGACGTTCAACATCGACATCTCGGGGCTGGCGGCACCGGGGAAGCGCCACCCTAACCATAGGTATTCGGATTCCTGCCCGACGACGTCTGCCACGACGGGCGATGTGATGGGCTCTTCCGGTTGAAATTGCAGGGTCGGAAGGCTGTCGTTAGGGGTTAACTGCCCGAAGTATTGACTGATGATCTGAACAGCTTCGTCCGGATCGAAGTCGCCGGACATACAGATCGCCATGTTGTTCGGAACATACCAAGTCTTGTAGAACTCTTTGAGGTTCTTGATCGACGGATTTTTGAGCTGTTCCTGCGTGCCTAAAACGGTCTGTAAACCGTAGGGATGGTGCGGATAGAGGGCGGAGAGCAGGCTCTGGTAGGCTTTGTGCACATCTTTGGAGAGGGACATATTTTTCTCCTCATAGACCGCCTCTAATTCGGTGTGGAACCCACGGATGACGTTGTGCTCGAAGCGATCGGCTTGAATCTTCGCCCAATTCTCTAACTGATTGCTCGGAATGTCTTCGGTATAGACCGTCATATCATAGCTTGTGTAGGCATTCGATCCGCTGGCACCAATGGCAGACATGAGTTTGTCGTATTCGTTGGGGATGGCATAGCGAGAGGCTTCGTGACTCACGCTGTCGATGACATGGTAGAGGGCACGACGTTCCCCTTCGTCGGTCGTGTGACGATAGGTCTCGAAGAGTTCTTCGATCTGATCCAAGTAGGGTTTCTCGGCTTCGTAGTTCATTGTACCGTAAGATTCGGTGCCTTTGAACATCAAGTGTTCAAAATAGTGTGCCTGCCCCGTCGTTTCCGCCGGATCGTTCTTGGCACCGGCGCGAACGGCAATGTAGGTCTGGATGCGAGGCTCGTCCTTGTTGACCGTCATGTAGATCTTCAGACCGTTCGGCAAGGTGTAGATTTTGGCTTTCAGCGGGTCGTTAGGAACGGTTTCGTAGCTGTATTCAGTACTTTTTTGACAGCTTCCGAAGATCAGACTGCTCGCCAACAGCAGCGCTGAGACGCTGAGTGAAAGATATTTCTTCATTTCTTTGAAAGGTTGTATGAAACAGAAAGGAGACCCGCCGTAGGTGGGCGGATCTCCCTTAGGATTGTGTGTTATGAACCGCCGGAGGTGAACCTCTGTGCGCGGTGCACTTTTTATCGCTTAGCTGAGTAGCTGATCTTCAGACACTGTGCCTTACGCAGCTGAGTCTTGAGTTCGGTGACAATACCCATCTTGGTGTCGCGGTCGATCTTCATAGAGACCTGCATCTTGGGCTGGTCAGCTTCCTTCATAGACTGACGCTGCTGCGTCATCTTAGGCACGACGTTTTCCAAATCGAGGAAGTCGTCATTGAACTGGATCAAAGACTCCACGCCGTACTTCTTATCTTTCGGCTTACCCACGAGGATCGTGGTAACACAAGACTTGTTTTCCAACTTCGTCACCTGCGATGCACGAGGAGTGTTGACCGAAACGATCGGGTTGTCCTCACGCATGTGGGTAATCGTCATAAAGAAGAACAAGATAGAGAACACCAAGT
>CAZGZL010000039.1:0-16655 GCA_964530595.1 uncultured Prevotellaceae bacterium
ATTAACAGTCATGTGCTCTAACCAACTGAGCTATTGGAGCAGGTTTTCAAAGAACATTGCTTTCTTGTTGTTAAGCGGGTGCAAAGATAAGGGCTTTCACAATACGCTCCAATAGTTAGGACCAAAAAAGTTGTATTTTTTGCTAAAAACGCTTCTTTTCGCGCCAGATCGTGCAAAGTCGATCTATCAATAGTCCTATTTTTAGCCTCTCTGAGGGCGTTTTCGTCCAATTCAGGGTTTCGAGGCATTTAGTGGCAGCTTCGCAAGGCGCTCCCCTATCCCAAAGCGTTCTCGCGCGCATATACGTGCGTTACATTCTATACATCGGATGTATGAGGCAAAAAGCAGAGTTTTGACGCAACTCAGTATAAAAAAGCTTGCAATTTGTCGGTTTTGCCTCATCACATCGACCGAGAAGGAGCGAAACGGGCTAATGTCAGTGAAAAACCGTAGAAAAACGTTGCGCGCATTGAAAAACTGTTTACATTTGCCGCAGCAGTCTGAATTCTGTGAAACAGCTCAGGAAAAAGGTTGCGCTTGCCTTGTAGTACGAATTCTCTCAGATCCTCTTGACCTTGACTATCCACGAGACAAGTACAGTGATATACAGCCGAAGTGGCATCCCCTACGGGTGTTACTTCTATTACATATAGCTATATAAATACAAATTACACTTAAAACATGAAGTTTATGAAAAACAAGTGGCGCATTGCCATCGCCGCTGTAGTATTGTGCTCATGGATGCCCTGTGCATCCGTTTTGGCTCAGTCGGTCGGGACTGAATTTGAATCTGACGGAATCCGTTACATGATCACTTCGGACGAGACTTGTACTGTGATCCAAAATACTTCTCAACCATATACTTCAGCGGACATTCCAGAGTACGCATATTACAACGCTAATAATTCCGGTTCGATGGATATGGGCGGCACAGATGGCATGAGCGGCATGGATGGAACGGGCGATATGTCAGGAACGGATGATCCTTATGGTTCGGACGGAACCACAGATCCGAGTTACAGCAGTGGCGGTGTCAGCAAAGAATTCCGAGTAACGGATATAGATGACTTTGCCTTCTCCGGCTGTCAGCTTATGTCCTTGACCATTCCCAAAACAATCACGAAGCTCAGACCGGGTATATTTTCTTCAATCATGTCTATCAATTCTTTGACTTTGCCCGAATCTATCGAAAGCATTGATGACGAACTATTCAAAAACTTGTCCCTATATACGATTGAGATTCCAAGTTCGGTAAAGAGCATTGGGCAAAGTGCGTTCGAAGGTAGTAATGTAAACTTCATTAGCTTCCCGAACAATTCCTCTTTGAGCACCATCGGAGCCTACGCATTTTTCGGGTGTCAGTATTTAAGCGGTGTCGATCTGCCTAATTCTGTAACGTCGCTTGGAGAATATGCGTTTGCGAACTGCCCTAATTTGAATAGCGTTAGTCTCTCAACCTCTATGAGTAGCATTGCGGCGCACACCTTCGAAAGCTCCAATATTACAAGTATATACAATGTCTCTTCGATCAAAGAAATTGGAGATTACGCATTCGACTGCTCTATGATCTGGGATCCAGACAGACCGGTCATTGGTATCCATAGCTTGGACGGTTTTACCTCTTTGGAAACGATCGGCGTGGCTGCATTTCAATGCTGCACCGATATGTCTTTTGATTTTTCGGATTTAACATCATTGAAGAGCATCGGGGATGGAGCATTCATAAGCTGTGGCAACAATACTATGTCGCTGCGACCGCTCAAATTGCCAGACTCGGTAACAGATATTCAAGAAGCTGCTTTTAGCGGTTGTTTCCTTACCGACATCAGGCTATCCGAATCCCTAACGGAAATTAAGGAACACACCTTCCACGGAGCACTGATAGATTCACTCATTATCCCCAATTCGGTCAAGTCCATAGACGCATACGCCTTTGCTGAGAACTGGAATCTAAAGAAAATTGTTCTTCCGACCTCATTGGAATACATTGACGAAAACGCATTTGATATGTGTTCGGGCATCGAGGAGGTGATCTGTCCCATCTATTACCCTGTGGAGATCGAAGAGCCGGTTTGGGCATATCGTTTAGCAATGTCAGCGACGCTCTATGTTCCCTCTTACGAATGTATTGAACGTTATCGGAACGCTGTCTCTTGGCGCGAATTTCCCAATATCGTCGCGCCTAATTTGCCCATCACGACCGACCCGACGTTTGGCTATAGTACATTCTACTGGGATCAATCCGTCATCATTCCCGAAGGGTTAACGGCATACACCGGTAAGTTGTACAATGACGTTATCCGTCTGACACAGCTCCACGACGTCATACCGGAGCATACGCCCGTCATCCTGCACGGAGACGCCGGGTGTAGCTATACGCTCTACGCGACCACCGAAAAATATGATTCTATCAAGACCTCTCTGAGCGGAACGTTGACGGATATTCCGGTCGACATGAGAGAAGATGCGCGTTTGACGTACACCTTATCTTGCACAACCGAAAATGGCGTCTCGAAAAATTTGGGATTCTACTTATATACCGGCTCCACGTTGGCGGCACACAAAGCTTACTTGCGGTTAGACCGCGACAAAGCGCCCATCGTCCGCATCGTCTATGACGAAGATCCGGGAGTGCTCACCGGCATTACGGAGATCCAAGCCGACCCGACGACAGAGAGCCCCATCTACGACGTAACGGGACGTCGTGTCCGCGAGATGAAGCAACGCGGGCTTTACATTACCGACGGACGCAAGATACTCATTAAATAATATACATTCATCTCAACATACACCCCCAATGAAGACTTATACTTCACCCAAGATCCAAATCATCGATCTCGAACCGGCTACAATCATTGCCTCTTCTGACGGTTCTACAGAAGACGTTAGCTTGCCGATTTATAACAATCAGACCACCACGCAGCAATTCAGAGATCGTCAGAGATCTGAGTATGAAAGCGAAGCTTGGTGATTCATCCTGCGCCGCCCTGCCGCAGCGCAATGGCATCTAAAAGTAAACGGCATCTTAGAGCGATCGCTCCAAGATGCCGTTTACTTTGGATAGATTGGTGACAACGGTTAGCCGATGACTACTAATTCGGCGCCCTCCAAAACGCTGTCTCCCTTGTTCACCAAGAGGGACGTCACGGTTCCGTCGCGGTCTGCCATGATGTTGTTCTCCATCTTCATAGCTTCAAGTACGAGGAGGACATCGCCGCGCTTAACAGCGGCACCCACACTGACGTTGATGTTGAGGACAACGCCCGGCAGAGGCGAACGTACTGCGCCGGCAACTCCGGCTGCGGGACGCGGTGAGGGAGCAGCGGCTGCGGGTGCAGGTGCTGCTGTGGGACGCTTCACTGCGACGGGTTTGGGTTGCGCCGTTTCGGGCAATTCGACGGTGTAGGATTTGCCGTTGACAGCGACATTGACCTGCGTGCCGTTCATATCTTGTATGGTCACTTCGTAATCGTGACCGTTGATCTTCATTTTGTAGCTCTTCATGAGTTCTGTCTGTTGTGATTTACGGAAATATTGTTGTGCCATTAGAACTTACGCAACGGCGAGTGCTTGTGGTTGTTGCCGCTGCCTGTCCATGCCTGCGCCGTGGGCGCCAAAGTCAAAGTGTCGCTTTCGCGGTCGTGCATACCGTCTTCGGCAAGGAAAAGCGCCATACCGATCGCCGCAGCAACTTCCTCGTCGGCGGGTGCACCGGTCTCAGCATTACGGACTATCGGCGCCGAGGCGCTCTGTTTCCCTTTGTGCACCGAGGGGCGATGAATCTCCTTGTTCATGGCGCGACCCGACCACTTGAAGCAGAGGTAAAGTATCAACAGGGCAAAGAAAACCACCCCCATGGCAATGATCGCCATAGAGACACCGAAAGGATCGTGCTCCTTGAAGTTCTCGATCTTATTGAGCGTGTCGCTGCTCAAAGATTCTTGAGCAACCAAGGGGAGAGAGCCGTACAGCCCCGCCCCGATCAGAAGAATGTGTTTAATATTCATAGCGCTCAAACCGGGATTACAGAGGCAAGTTGTCGTGTTTCTTGGCGGGATTTTCCACCTTCTTGTGACGCAACTGTTCCAACGCGCGGATCACGCGGAAACGGGTATTGCGCGGCTCGATCACGTCGTCGATATAGCCCTTGTGTGCCGCGTCGTAGGGGTTACAGAAGAGATCTTCGTATTCCTTCTTCTTTTCGGCTATGATGGCAGCTTTAGCTTCGGGCGTTTCGGCGGCTTTGAGTTCCTTGCCGTAGAGCACTTCGACAGCGCCATCGGCACCCATCACCGCGATCTCAGCCGACGGCCAAGCGTAGTTGATGTCGCCACGCAACTGCTTGCAGCTCATGACGATATGCGAACCTCCATACGACTTGCGGAGCGTCACCGTTACCTTCGGAACCGTAGACTCACCGTAAGCATAGAGCAACTTAGCACCGTGCGTAATGACTCCGTTGTACTCCTGTCCAGTGCCGGGCAAGAAGCCGGGGACATCGACAAGGGTAACAATCGGAATGTTGAAGGCATCACAGAAGCGGACAAAGCGTGCTGCCTTGCGCGATGCGTTGCTGTCCAAAACACCCGCCATGACCTTAGGCTGATTGGCAACCACGCCGACGCTCTGACCATTCATGCGGGCAAAGCCGACGATGATGTTCTTAGCCCAATTAGCGTGCACTTCGAGTAGCTGACCGTTATCGACGACCGCAGAGATCACTTGGTACATATCATACGAGGTCTTGGCGCTCTCCGGGATGATTTCGTTCAGTGCATCCTCCTTACGATCTACGGGATCGGTACATTCGATGCGGGGCGCCTCCTCCATATTATTCTGCGGCAGATAGCTGAGCAGCTGTTGAATCAGCGCAAGACCTTCATCTTCGGTCTCTGCCACAAAGTGTGCCACACCGGACTTGGATGTGTGCACGGTAGCGCCGCCGAGGGTCTCCTGATCGACCACCTCGCCAAGCACCTCCTTGACAACCTTCGGACCGGTCAGGAACATATAGCTGGTACCTTGAATCATCAACGTAAAGTCGGTGAGAGCGGGAGAATAGACCGAACCGCCGGCACAAGGGCCCATGATGGCGGAAATCTGCGGAACAACGCCGGACGCCAAAATGTTGCGTTCAAAGATTTCGCCAAAACCCGCCATAGCAGCAATGCCCTCCTGAATACGTGCGCCGCCGGAATCGTTCAGTCCGATGATCGGAGCCCCCATGCGCATCGCCATGTCCATGATCTTACAGATCTTCTGCGCCATTGTTTCAGAGAGGGAGCCACCCGAAACGGTGAAATCTTGAGCAAAGAGATAGACCAAACGACCGCCGATCGTGGCAGAACCGGTGACAACGCCGTCGCCGAAAGGATGGCTCTTGTCCATGCCGAAGTTGGAGCAACGGTGGGTCAAGAACATATCATATTCTTCAAAGCTTCCGGGATCTACTAATTTCTCGATACGTTCACGAGCGGTTAACTTACCTTTTTCATGTTGAGCGTCAATGCGTTTTTGACCTCCGCCCATACGGGCTTTTTCACGGTTAGATATCAGTTCTTGGATTTTCTGTTGTTGAATACTCATAATGCTTCAGTGTATGATCTAAGATTAAGGTTTCCCCTCCCCTACATTGAGGAAATAAGGGGAGGGAAAACGCTTGTGGTTAAAAGATTGTGAGGTTACGTCGATCAGACGGAGGATTACTCCTCGTCGTCGTCGCTCTCCTTCATATTGTGGAAGACGTTCGTCACGTCCTCGTCATCTTCGAATTTTTCCAACAGCTTCTCGATCGTCTCGCGCTGTTCGGGAGTCACCTCCTTGACGTCGTTCGGGATGCGCTCGAACTCACCGCTGATGATTTCGTAGCCGTTATCCTCCAAATATTTCTGGATCTGTGCGAATGATTCATACTCACCGTAGATGTTGATGCCCTCTTCGTCGCTGTAAACCTCATCGACACCGAAGTCGATCAATTCGAGCTCAAGTTCTTCGAGATCCACGCCCTCTTTAGCTTTCACTTTGAAGACAGACTTGTGATCGAAGAGGAACGAGAGAGAACCGCTGGTGCCGAGCGAACCGCCGAACTTGTTGAAGTAACTGCGTACGTTAGCCACGGTGCGTGTATTATTGTCTGTCGCAGACTCTACAACGATCGCGATGCCGAAAGGACCATATCCTTCGTAAACGATCTCCTTGTAGTCTGAAGAATCCTTATCTGTTGCCTTCTTGATAGCACGTTCGATGGTATCCTTCGGCATATTAGCTGCACGAGCGTTAGCCATCAACGTACGGAGGCGAGAGTTCGTGTCGGGATCGGGACCACTGGTCTTAACACACATGGTGATTTCTTTACCGATCTTCGTGAATGTGCGGCTCATGTTGCCCCAGCGCTTCAGCTTACGCGCTTTGCGATATTCAAATGCTCTTCCCATAGGGTATAAATATGTTTGAGTTTAATGTTTTTGTTTGCGTGATGATGTCGGCAGCTTAACGGAGCGTTGCGCCGAGCTTGGTTTCGAAATTCTTGATGAACTTGGACATAAGCACCTCGATCTGCTTCTCCTGCAACGTCTTCTCGACGTCCTGCAAGGTGAGGCTGATAGCGTACGATTTCTTGCCTGCGGGCAAGTTTTTACCTTCGTAAACATCGAAGAGGTTCACCGCCTTCAAGAGTTTGCGATCTGTGTCGTAAGCCACCTTCTCGATGTCGGCAAACTGTACCTGCTCGTCGACCAAGAGTGCCAAATCGCGACGGACAGGGGGGAACTTGGCGATGTCGCTGTACGAGACTTGTACACGGGCAGCCTCCTTCATCAGGACGTTCCAATCCATCTCGGCATAGCAAACTTCCTGTTCGATGTCGAATTTATGAAGGATCTTATGCGAAACGATACCCAACTGTGCGAGCACCTTACCTGTCTGCGTCGCGAGCTCCAAACCGACGGCATAAATGTCGCTGTGGAACTGCTTCTGACGCAAGTTCTGTGCCAAGCCGAGACGCTTCAAGATATTCAAGACCGCAGCCTTCATCTCGAAGACAGAAGTCTGCTCGTCGGGATGTGCCCAACTTGAGCTGACACGATTGCCCGTAAGCCAGAGCGCCAAATGGCTCTCCTCGCGGAAGCCAGCCAACGCAACCTCAGGTTGTGCAGCGTGCTTTTCGGCGTCGAAATACTGGCAGTTGCCGAACTCGTAGAAACGAAGATCGCTCTGACGATAGTTGATGTTACGGATAATGCTCTGCAAGCCGCCCATCAAGAGGGTCTGACGCATCACGTTCAAATCGCTGCTAAGCGGGTTCATGAGGCGTACCAAATGCTCTGCGGGATAAGTTGTCAGATCGCGATAGAAAGCATCTGATGTCTGCGAGTTGTTCATGATCTCGTTGAATCCGCAACCCGTCAGCTGTTCAGAAATCAGTCGTTGCAGGGTGTAGCTCTCGTCCGCAGCACTCTTATAGGAGAGATTCATCTTCACAGTGTCAGAGTAGCCCACCTTGTCGTAGCCGTAGATGCGCAGAATGTCCTCGATGACGTCGCAGTCACGGTACACATCCACACGATAGGTCGGAACCTTGACGGTCACGCCCTCGGCATCTTCATGAACGATTTCCATCTCCAACAAGCCTAAGATGCGCTTCACATCCTCTTGCGGGATGTCAATACCACTCAAACCGTTGACACGCTTGTAGGTCAGATCAACCACGGCGCGATGTGCAGGCGTGGGATAACATTCTACCGGCTCGCCCACGATTTCGCCGCCAGCCAATTCCTTGACGAGCAGGGCGGCACGATGCAGTGCGTAAGGGATGTTGTTGATGTCTACGCCACGTTCATAGCGGAAAGAGGCGTCTGTACTCAGACCGTGACGACGTGCCGACTTGCGCACCCATGTGGGATTGAAGCAAGCCGCTTCGAGGAAGACGTTCTTGGTCTCTTCGGTCGTACCAGAGTTGAGACCGCCGAAGACGCCTGCCAAACACATGGGTCCTTCAGGGCTACAGATCATCAAGTCGCGTTCGTCCAACTTGCGCTCTACTTCGTCCAAAGTAGTGAACGGCGTGCCCGTGGGACAGGTCTTGACGATGATCTGACGATCGGCAATGCGATCGAGGTCGAATGTGTGCATCGGAACGCCAGTCTCGTGCAGAATAAAGTTGGTGATGTCCACAATGTTGTTGATCGGACGGAGACCGATGGCGGAGAGGCGCGTCTTGAGCCATTCGGGGCTCTCCTTGACGGTGACGCCCTCGATAGTGACACCGGAATAACGGGGACACGCTTCAAGGTTCTCCACACGGATTTGTGCGGCATTGCCCGGACGATCCACCTTGAAAGCCTCCACCGAGGGACGACGCAACTGCGCCGACTTGCCGTGTTGGATCAAGTAAGCATAGAGGTCGCGAGCCACGCCGTAATGCGATGCGGCGTCGATACGGTTGGGGGTGATATCTACTTCGAGAATGTAATCACTTTCGATATGATAATACTCAGCGGCAGGAATACCGACGGGGGTATCCTCTGGAAGCACGATAATTCCGGCGTGATCGGTTCCGATTCCGATCTCATCTTCGGCACAAATCATACCGAGCGACTCTACGCCGCGCAACTTGGAGCGCTTGATGGTGAAAGTCTGGTCGCCATCGTAGAGCACCGTACCAATCGGAGCGACGATGACCTTCTGACCGGCTGCGACATTAGGAGCGCCGCAGACAATCTGCACCGGTGCTTCGCCGTTGCCGAGGTCCACGGTCGTGATGTGCATGTGGTCGCTGTTGGGATGAGGTTCACAAGTGAGCACTTGAGCCGTCACCAGTCCTTTCAGACCCCCTTTGACGCTCTCTTTTTCTTCGACACCTTCCGTCTCAAGTCCGATGGAAGTCAAGGCGGCGGAAGTCTCAGCCGGAGTGAGATCGAACTCCAGATAATCCTTCAACCATTTATAAGAAATGTTCATATCGTCTATTTGATATTATTTGATTGCTCTAAATTCGAAATCCATCGTGAACGGCTGCGCGCGGTGCACGGCGTCCGACGACAGACATAATTCGCGCGCAAATATAGTGAAAAATTGTAACACACTGTTCTTTTCGATGGAATATTCAGATTTATTCGAGAGACATTCAGCTATAAATGAGGGGAATGTGCAAGCGCACGTAACGATTTAAGGAATCAGGAATTAGGGATTATCAGGCGTAAGATACTCAACGCAAAACGCGACGAGCAAGGAAAGTTTGTACGACGCTTCTCCCCGCCAAGTAGAGGACAAACGAGAGCCAAAGACGATGGTTGGTTTCCATCGCCAAGGGACGGAGACACGCCACGGTATCGGTCAGCCAAGGCCAACCGTAATAAAAACCGAAAAAGAGGAGCGTTCCAGCCACGAGGGTGTGGAGCATAGCACGCGTCGCCGTTGCTCCGATGAAGATGCCGTCCCATAGGAATGCGGCAAAGCCCGCTACAGGAATCAGCAACGACCAGAAGAAATAAGGCATCGATGCGGCGATGACGCCGCGATCGTCAGTGAGAAGGTAGAGTAGCTGACGCCCACAGAGCTCGTAGACGACAGTGAAGCCGACCGCAATGATCGTCCCCCAAAAGAAGAGGTGGAGGATGCTGCTCCGCAAACGCAGGGAATTGGCGGCACCGATATATTTGCCCGTCAACGCTTCGCCCGCCAATGCAAAGCCGTCCACGAAATAGGTGTAGAACATGTACAGTTGGATCAATAGAGAATTGATCGCCAACTGTGTGTCGCCCTGCTGCGCGCCTAAAGAGGTGAAGGCACACGTGACCGCGATGATGCAGAGGGTGCGTAACATGATATCGCGATTGACGGTGAAAAAACGCGCCATCGAAGCGGAACGCAAGCTACCGCGAAGGAACGAGAAATGCTGCGGCAGGAGGTAGCGGAATTGATACCACCACAGCCCCAAAGCGGTAGCTAAGCCAACGTATTGCGAGAGGGCAGTGCCCAACGCCACGCCCACGATGCCCCATCCGCAACCGAAGACAAAGATGAGGCTGAGCACAATGTTCGCCAAGTTCTGCACCAGTGCAATGTACATCGGATAGCGCGAGTTCTGCATCCCAATGAACCAACCATTCATCGCAAACAGGAGGAGCACGGCGGGAGCGGCGAAGACGCGTGTCCGGAAATATTCCAACGCGGGCGCCCATACTTCGGGCGAAGGCTGAATCACCCAGAGCGAAAACCATTCGATGGGACGTTGCAGCAGAATGATCGCCAAACCACAGAGCACGCCCACCGTCCCCGACTGAATCAGCGTGCGCATCTGCTCCGCCTCATCGCGACGCCCGAAGGCTTGCGCCGTCAGTCCGCTGGTGCCCATACGCAGGAAAGCGAAGATCCAATAGACCATGTTGAAAATCAAACTACCCACCGCGATGGCGCCCAAATAAAGGGTCGCCGTCCCGTCGCCGATATGCCCGACAATACCCACGTCGACCATCCCCAAAAGAGGAATGGTGACGTTGGTAATGATACTGGGCAGAGCTATGTAGCCGATTTCACGGTCTATACGCATAGGCTTATCCTTTCAAAGCCGCTTGAAAACGTTCCAAGAAGAGATCGCAGTCCTCGCGGCTCAAACAGAGAGGCGGGAGTAAGCGGATAGTGCTTGTGCCGGCTGCGCCGGTAAACACGTGTTGCTCGAAGAGCAGACGCGAACGGATCTCCTTAGCGGAGCCTTCAAACTCGATGCCAATCATCAAGCCGCGACCGCGCAACTCCTTCAAGCCGGGAATGTTCATAGACTTCAAACCATCCATCAGATATTTGCCCTGAACGGCGGCATTTTCGATCAAATGTTCATCGACGATGACATCCAACACGGTTGCTGCCAAGGCGCAACCTAAGTGGTTGCCTCCAAACGTGGTTCCGAGCTGTCCATAGACCGGCTTAAACTCCGGACTGATCAACAGCCCGGCAAAGGGATAGCCGTTGGCAATGCCTTTGGCTACCGTGATGAGATCGGGCTTGATGTCGTAATATTGGTGCGCAAAGAAGCGTCCGCTGCGTCCGTAACCCGATTGAATCTCGTCCAAGATCAAGACGGCGCCGGCTTGGGTCGTTTCGGCGCGAAGCTGCTGCATGAACTCTTTTTCGGGCACATGTATGCCGCCAACGCCGCTAATACCCTCGATGATCACAGCGGCAACATCGCCGCCAGCCAATTCGCGGCGCACAGCCTCGATGTCGTTCAACTCTACAAAAGTGACGGGAAAGCCCAAATTGATGGGCGCCTTAATCTTCGGGTTATCGGTGACATTAACCGCACCGGATGTACGACCGTGGAAGGCATGGCTGAACGCCACCACTCTTTTCTTGCCCGTATGGAACGAGGCAAGCTTCAGCGCATTTTCGTTAGCTTCGGCACCGGAGTTGATCAAGAAGAGCTGATAATCATCATATCCGCTGACTTTGCCCAACTTCTCTGCCAACTTTGCCTGCAAGGGGTTCTTGACAGAGTTACTGTAGAAGAGGAGCTTGCTCCCCTGCTCGTTGAGGGTCTGAAGATAGCGCGGATGGCTATGTCCGATGCTGATCACTGCGTGACCGCCGTATAGGTCGAGATATTCTGTCCCCTTGTCATCATAGACGCGACAACCTTTGCCGTGGTCAATAGTGACGTCAAAAAGGGGATATACATCAAAAAGTTGCATAATCGTGAGTTATTTTTTTAGAATCCTACCGGTTTCAGGCGCAAGCCGGTGTCTTCGGGCAGTCCGAACATAAGATTCATGTTTTGTACCGCCTGACCACTGGCGCCCTTCAACAAATTGTCGATGCAAGCCACTGCCAACAGCTGATCTTCATATTTATCGACGTAAACCAACGCCTTGTTGGTGCCGATTACTTGCTTCATGTCCGGCGAGCTCTCCACAACGTGGGTGAAACGTGCATCGCGGTAGTAGTCGGCGTAGCACTGCTTCACCTCCTCTAACGAACGGTCGCACGTCGTGTACGCCGTGACGAAGATGCCACGGGCGAAGCAGCCGCGCTGTGGCACGAAGAGCAGACGTCCGTCGAATTGGGGTTCCAATTTATGGCACGTCTCGCCGATCTCCAACAGGTGCTGATGTTTGAAGGTCTTATAGATCGAAATATTGTCGTTACGCCAGCTATAGTGTGTGGTAGCCGAAGGCTTCACACCCGCACCCGTCGAGCCGGTGATTCCGTTGATGTGGACGTCACCAGACACCCAACCGGCGTGAAATGCCGGCAACAGAGCCAACTGAATACACGTAGCAAAGCAACCGGGGTTCGCCACGTGACGAGCGCCGCAGATCGCGTCGCGTTGCAGCTCAGCCAAGCCATACACGAAGTCATGCTCTCCCCTTAGGCGGTAGTCTTGCGCCAAATCGATGATACGCGTCGAAGCGGGAATCTCCGCTCCGTGTGCCTCCATAAACTTCACGCTATCGCCGTGCGCCGTGCAGAAGAAGAGCACGTCCACCGTATCCAACGGCAACGCATCGGTGAAAGTCAAATCGGTGTCACCGATCAGTCCGCTATGCACAGAGGAGATCGGATTGCCTGCATTGCTCTGACTATTCACAAAGGAGATCTCCACCTCCGGGTGATTGATCAAAATGCGCAGGAGTTCGCCGGCTGTGTAGCCGGCGCCTCCGATAATTCCGACTTTAATCATACATTTTCCTCTTTGGGCATTACCAAAGCAAAGATCAAGTATGCCAAGAGTCCGCAGCCACCGACAAAGATCAGGAGCAACCAAATAATACGAATAATCGTCGGATCGAGATCCAGATACTTGGCAATACCGCCACAGACGCCGGCAATCTTGCCGTTTTGAACGCGCGTTAATTTTTTAGCCATGTTTTTTGTGTGTATTTATGATTCGTGTAACTTTTTATCTTCTCTCCTCCTTATGGTTAGCGTAATAAGCGCGGAGCGGCGTTGAGAGCACCTTGATGAAGCCCTTGGCATCTTCTGCCGTCCAACCCTTCTGCATCTCACCATACTCACCGAGCTTATTGTGTACTAAGTCGTCCGGAGAGTCTACGCCGACGGTTTGGAACGAATAAGGACGCAATTCCAACGTTACTGTGCCGTTCACGTTGCGCTGCGACGAGGTGAGCATCGCCTCGATGTCCGGCATGACGGGTTCCAAATACTGGCTCTCGTGCAGGAACATACCGTACCAATTCGAAACTTGATCCTTCCAGTATTGCTGCCACTTGGAGAGGGTGTATTTCTCCAAGAAACGGTGTGCACCGATGATCAACATCGGAGCCGCAGCCTCGAAACCAACGCGTCCCTTGATACCAATGATGGTGTCGCCCACGTGGCAATCGCGACCGATGGCATACGCTGCGCCGATCTCCTCCACCGCTTGAATGGCGGCGATCTTATCGCTGTATTCCTTGCCATTTACGGAGCACAACTCGCCCTCTTTGAAGCCCAACGAGAGAATCTCCGTTCCCTCCTTTGTGGGATGCTTCAAGTAAGCACTCTCCGGCAGACCTTGGGTGCTATCCAAAATCTCGCCGCCACAAATAGAGGTACCCCAGATACCGACGTTATACGAATACTTCAGCTTGGTGAAGTCGGCTGTAAATCCATGAGCATTGAGGTAGTCCACCTCTTCCTTGCGGCTGAGCGCTTTGTCACGCGTCAGCGTGATGATCTCCACACCCGGAGCCATGACCAAGAAGGTCATATCGAAACGGATCTGATCGTTGCCTGCGCCAGTCGAACCATGCGCGATAGCATCTGCGCCGATCTCATTGGCATAGCGAGCTATTGCCAAGGCTTGGAAGATACGTTCCGAAGAGACCGAAATAGGATAACAATTATTACGCAAGACGTTGCCGAAGACCATATACTTCAGACTTTTCTCATAATACTCTTGAGTTACGTCCAACGTTACGTACTTGGTAGCGCCCAACTTGTAGGCGTTCTCTTCGTTCGTCTTGAGCTGCTCAGCGCTAAACCCACCGGTGTTGGCGCAAGCGGCGTAAACTTCGTAGCCCAGCTCATGGCTGAGATACATCACGGTATAACTGGTGTCCAAGCCTCCACTGAAGGCTACAACGACTTTCTTCTTTCCCATATCTTTATTTGAATAAATGTTCTAATTAGATCTTGTCCAAATCTTCGAGTACCTCATCCGGGTGTTCTGCCGGATCGTAAAGCATCGCGGTGCAGATGCAGCGCTTGCAATCGGTGCGAGTCAACACATCGTAGTTGACGCAGCTCTGGCAACCGCGCCAGAAAGCCGGGTCGTCAGTCAGTTGTTCGAAGGTGACGGGGCGGTAGCCCAACTCGTTATTGATTTTCAGGACGGCTGCGCCGGAGGTCAAGCCGAAAAGTTTGGCTTGAGGGAACAGACGGCGTGAATAGTTGAAGGAGAACTTTTTGATTCGCTTAGCGAGACCACAACCGCGATATTTCGGGTTCACGATCAAGCCGGAGTTCACCACATACTGTTTATTGCTCCAACTCTCGATGTAGCAGAAGCCCGCGAAGTCGGTGCCACAAAGCGCGATGATGGCTTTGCCCTCCAACATTTTCTGAGCTACATAGTCCGGCGAACGGCGAGCGATACCTGTGCCGCGTGCTTTGGATGATACTTCGATCGTATTCAGGATTTCTTCCACGTAGGAGATGTGCTGCTTACCGGCGATGTAAATTTTGATTTCCGGAGTCTGACCGGGTTCTGTCTGAGCGGCAGCATTCTGCTCAGTAGGGACGTTTGTTGTTTGATCCATTGTTGTTGTCATGAAACCTCCGTCTGGCGGCGGAGGCATTCCGTTTGTTATATTTAATTTGATTTTTATTCTGTTTCGTGCGGCTGTTATGCTCAATCTCGACGCATCAACAGTCGGCTGAGGGCTTCGACCACGTGTTCCGTATCATAGCCGCCGCGAGGGATCACCAAGATCGTATCGTCGCCAGCGATCGTTCCCATCACCTCATCCAAGGCGAAGAGATCAATGTCCGACGCCACACTGCCGGCATATCCCGGCTTCGTCCGCACCACCACCAACGTGTCGCTACGTTCGATGCAAGTCACACCGGGTTTCAGGTGATGTTCAATGCGTGCGGAGGCAAACTGCGGATCCGGAACGGAAACAATGGGGGGTAAAATATAAGAATAGCCGCCCTCCTCATCGGCGATCTTAACAATCTGCATTTGTTTGAGATCGCGGCTCAACGTGGCTTGTGTGATGTCGAATCCTTGCTGTTGCAGTATTTTGGTCAATTCCTCTTGATTGCTTATCTTTTGGCTCTGAATGATGTCCCGAATAGCAGACATTCGTTCCTTCTTATTCTTCATACAAGAAAATCAGATTAAAAACAGTGCAAAGATAAGCTCTTATGCAATAAAGATGAATAAAAACATCCTATTTTTCCTGTCAATTAGGAAAAATAGGATGTTTTATACCGTATAGTGCCCATTTTATGCAGAGTTAAACTGCATACTCGTGCGTTTAATCTAATCGAGCTATTGTCTCTGCGATCACATGCGGGAAGTGCGCGTACTCCAAGGCGTGGATGCGTGTTGCCAAGTCGTGCGGCGTATCTTCGGGCAGGACGGGGCATTTGGCTTGGAAGATGACCGCGCCCGAATCATACTGTTCGTTGACGTAATGAATGGTAATACCCGACTCCTTATCGCCGCAGCGGATCACATCTTCGTGCACAAAGTCACCGTACATACCTTTGCCCCCATGCAGCGGGAGGAGTGCGGGGTGTATATTGACGATGGCGCGCGGATAAGCGGCTACCAAATAGGGCGGAATTCGAAGCAGATAGCCTGCCAAAACGATAAAGTCGATTTGATAACGGTGCATCAAGTCCATGACGCGCGCCTCATCTTTCATCTCGGCGCCGGTGACAATGACGGCTGGGATATTAAGTTTCTGAGCGCGTTGCATAACGTAGGCCTCAGGCTTATTGCAGACGATGAGCGCGATGCGGACGTCGGGGTTTCCATCAAAATAGTTGGCGATGTTTTCTGCGTTCGTTCCGGAACCGGAAGCGAAGATGGCGATATTCTTCATATAGGGTTGTATTTTGACCGTGCGAAGATATACATATTTATTATAGTGTGTTCATGGATGTTGAAAATTTTCCAAGAGAAGCCTTAATCGGAGTAGACACATAATTAGGGCTTCTCCCTGTAGAAAGCCTCCCGCGAAGACATCGGATCATTACCGGCAGTCAACAAAAGTGGTAACAATAATAACCCCTTTCCGACATACAACACCGGGAAGCCGAAATTTTAGCCTCTTGGTGTTCATGTACAGAAAGGGGCTAAAAAGGAACCCAATTCACTCACTTGCACATATCCAAAACCTATTTACAGATCCAATACGTCTCTGTTTGCGTAGAAAGTCACGATCGGATGCTCTAAAATCACTTCAATAAAAATTCACGTCCTGCAAATATCCGATTCATGTTCGTTTGTCACGCGATCTCTAAAATCAATTTAGTCTCGTTGTCTTTTCACATTCGTCAGCTCGCGAGCTGACTCCATACACATGTTTTCTCTAATACAGTTAGCCTAAACCTAAAATCTATAAAGTGCATTCATGTCCATCACTTACGGAAGTTGTCTATTTACACATATCCAAAATCATTCGCGATTCGATTCATAAACCGGC
>CAZGZL010000040.1:0-16578 GCA_964530595.1 uncultured Prevotellaceae bacterium
GTGAACAGTCCGACGGTCATTCCGCTGGCTACGGCAGGATGGCACAGTGTGCACACCGTGATCTCGGAACGTGGATTCTGGGACTTGGTAGGCAAGCTCAAAGAGTCCGGTGCTCAAGGTATCTTGGCACTGAATATCGAGAAGATGGTCATGTGACCCGTCAGATCGTTCGCCTCACAAATAAGATAAAAGGAATTATTGAATTAAAAACTTTTTGATCAGATGTTTACCTATATACGACCCGAACGGTCGGAGTGGCACGAGATTGTCCGCCGTCCGGAGTTGGACTTTTCTCGCTTGCAATCTTCGGTGCAGGCTTTGCTGAACCGTATCAAGAACGAAGGCGATCGTGCTGTCTTGGAGTTGGAAGCACAGTTCGACCATGCTCAACTCACCTCTCTGCGCGTCAGCGAGGAGGAGGTAGCCGCAGCGTGTCAAAGCGTCTCGCCAGAATTGGCTCAAGCCATCGACGTCGCCGCACAGAACATTGCCACATTCCATGCAGCACAGCGTCATGAGACGCGCGAGGTGGAGACAACACCGGGGGTGATCTGCCGACAACAGGCTGTCCCGATAGATCGTGTCGGACTCTATGTGCCCGGAGGTACTGCGCCGCTGTTTTCGACGGTACTGATGTTGGCTGTGCCGGCACGGATAGCGGGTTGTCCGGAGATCGTGCTCTGCACCCCTCCGGCTGCCGACGGTACGGTAAATCCCGCCATTCTCTATGCCGCACATCGCGCAGGCGTCACCGCCATCTATAAGGCTGGAGGAGTGCAAGCCATCGGCGCTATGGCATACGGTACGGAGTCTGTGCCGAAGGTCTACAAGATTTTCGGACCGGGTAATCAATATGTGCAGATGGCTAAGCAATTAGTGGCGATGCGCGACGTGGCGATAGATATGCCCGCAGGCCCCTCTGAGGTGGCTGTGATTGCCGATGCGGAGAGCAATCCGGATTTTGTGGCGATCGACTTCCTGTCTCAAGCTGAGCATGGTCCCGACTCGCAGGCGTTGCTCTTCACTTGTGACGAGGCTTTCGTTGCTCCGTTTCAAGAGGCGTTGCAACGTCAATTAGCACGTCTGAAACGCCAAGATTATACTTGCCGTTCGTTGGAACATAGCAAGGTAGTCGTGCTGCGCGACGACGCAGAATTGATGGACTTGGTGAATGAGTACGCTCCTGAACACCTGATTATTCAGACGCGGAATTATCGGGAATTAGGCGCACGGGTGCGTAATGCCGGCTCGGTTTTCCTTGGTGCCTACACTCCGGAGAGCGCCGGCGATTACGCTTCGGGTACCAATCACACGTTGCCGACCAATGGCTATGCCAAGGCTTACAATGGGGTGAACTTGGATAGCTTTATCCGCAAAGTGACCTTCCAAGAGATTTCTGCTGAAGGTCTGCGTCGTTTGGGACCGATTATCGAGGCAATGGCAGATGGTGAGTATTTGGATGCACACGGCAATGCTGTGCGTGTGCGCTTGGGTGAAATCTAATGTAAGAAAAACTATGTCAGCTATGAATCCTGAAGTTTCATCTCCCCGCTCTATCACCTCTTTGATTCGCCGAAATATATTAGCGTTAAGTCCATATTCTTCAGCTCGTAATGAGTTTACCGGAGAGGCGTCTATTTTCTTGGATGCCAACGAGAATCCCTACAACAATGGGTATAATCGTTATCCCGACCCCTTGCAACATGCCGTCAAAGAACGCATTGTGCGCATCAAGGGGGTGCGCGAGGAACAAGTATTCTTGGGCAACGGTAGCGACGAGGCAATAGATTTAGTGTATCGCATCTTCTGCGAACCGGGACGCTCGAACGTCGTAGCGCCGGCTCCGACCTACGGAATGTATGAAGTGTGCGCCAATATCAACGATGTGGCGTATCGTTCGGTGCCGTTGCGTGCTGATTTTACCTTGGATCTTCCGGCGTTGGAGGCTGCGATGGACACCGATACGCGCGTCTTGTGGCTCTGCTCGCCTAACAATCCGACAGGACGTTCTATTCCGGCGGAGGAGGTGGAGCATCTGCTCTCGGTTTGCCCCGGTGTGGTCGTGGTAGACGAAGCGTATATTGATTTCTCGGCACAGTCCTCCTTCGTACATCGTTTGGAAGAATATCCCCGCCTGATCGTTTTGCAGACCCTCTCTAAGGCGTGGGGACAGGCTGCGATCCGTTGCGGTATGGCGTTTGCCTCGGCTGAGATCATCTCTTATTTCAACAAGGTAAAATATCCCTACAATGTCCCGTTGCCGACGCAGCAGCAAGCTATTCGCGCGTTGGACAACGAGGCTGAGCAGCGGCGTGCTGTGTCGGAGATCTTGGCACAACGTGGCTTGTTGGAGGAGCGCTTGAAAGCGTTGCCTCTGTGTCGCCGCATCTTCCCCTCGGATGCCAACTTCCTATTGGTACAGGTGGCAGATGCGGACGCCCTCTACAACTATCTGGTACAGCGAGGTATCATTGTTCGCAATCGCAATCGCGTGACCTTGTGCGTCGGCTGTCTGCGCATTACGGTGGGCACCCCCGAAGAGAACCATGCGCTGATCGAAGCTCTGAAAAGTTTCGCAGTAGAATAAACGATAAGTATTTGTTATGCAGAACAATACAGTGAAAAATAAATTGCTCTTTATAGATCGCGACGGAACGCTGATCGTAGAGCCTCCGGTGACGTTTCAAGTGGATCGCTTCGATCAGTTGGAATTTCTGCCCGGCGTGATCGGTAACCTCGCCTTCATCCGCAAGCGGTTAGACTATGATCTAATCATGGTGACGAATCAGGACGGTTTGGGCTCGCCCGAATATCCGTTGGAGAGATTTCAACCGATCCACGATTTGATGTTGCGTGTCTTCGCCTCGGAGGGGGTGACGTTCGATGCCATTCATATAGATCCTACGCGCCCGGAGGAACAGGCGCCAACCCGAAAGCCGGGTACGGGTATGCTTACCGCTTATATGGATCCGACACAATATGATTTGTCTGCATCGTATGTGATCGGCGACCGCATTACAGATGTCTTGTTGGCACGCAACTTGGGCTGTCGAGCCATCTTGTTGCAATCGGTGGCAGAGGGCGAGCGGATGTTGGCAGAGGCAGGACTGAAGCCCGCGGATTGCGCACTGATCGCTCCGGATTGGAATGCGGTGGCTACTTATCTCTTCGCCGGCGATCGACAGGCAGAGGTAGTGCGCACGACTGCAGAAACAGACATCTGCGTGCACTTGAATTTGGACGGTACGGGACGGGCGGATATCGATACCGGCTTGGGATTCTTCGATCATATGTTGGAACAGATAGCACGTCATTCAGGAATGGATTTGAGCATTCATGTGAAGGGCGACTTGCGGGTAGACGAGCACCACACCATCGAAGATACCGCCTTGGCTTTGGGCGAGGCGCTACGTCGCGCATTGGGCGACAAACGTGGCATCGAACGTTACGGCTTCTGTCTGCCGATGGACGATTGTTTGTGTCGCGTAGCGTTAGACTTCGGCGGTCGTCCGTGGTTGGTCTGGGACGCACAGTTCCACCGCGAGAAGATCGGCGAGATGCCGACAGAGATGTTCCTGCATTTCTTTAAGTCGCTCTCTGATGCGGCGGGCATGAATCTGAATATTTCCGCCCAAGGGGAGAATGAACACCACAAGATCGAGGGTATCTTTAAGGCTTTGGCGCGTTCGTTGCGGATGGCGATTCGTCGCGATATTCATCACTTCGAATTGCCTTCGTCCAAGGGGGTACTTTGAACAATTTTGATGTCAGCAGAAGAGCTGTATAACAGCAACGCCCGGTATACGTTAAGTGCGCCGGGCGTTGCTATATGATCGCAAAATAGTTGTAGGTAGATTCGTCGTATTATGGATTGAAAATCACTGCCGTTTCGCCATTTCCGCATCTTCGATCTTGCGTAAGATAGGAGATGAGAAAAGGAAGTCGTGCAGCGGGACATTCTGTGTACTGAGTATGTTGGACTTGTTACCTTGCCAGACATTGTGTCCTTGGTGGAGGAAGATGATGTTGTCTCCGATGCCTAAAACGGAATTCATGTCGTGGGTGTTGACGACGGTGGTAATGTTGTATTCTTTGGTGATATCGTCGATGAGTTGGTCGATCAGGATGGAGGTCTGTGGGTCAAGTCCGGAGTTTGGTTCGTCGCAGAACAGGTAACGCGGATTGAGGGCGATGGCACGAGCAATCGCCACACGTTTCTTCATGCCGCCGCTCAATTCGGAGGGAAATTTACCGTCCGCACCGCGTAGGTTGACGCGCTCCAAACAGAACTTGACGCGCTGCGCACGCTCGATAGCGGTCATGTTAGAAAGCATTCGCAGGGGGAATTGCACGTTTTCGGCAACCGACATAGAGTCGAAGAGGGCTGCCCCCTGAAAGAGGACACCCACCTTGCTGCGGAGTTGTTTCAACTCGTCGCGTTTCATGTTGAGCGTGTTCTCTCCGTCAAAGAGAACCTCTCCGCTGTCGGGCGCATGGAGTCCGATCAAGCATTTCATCAGCACGGTCTTTCCGGAACCGCTTTGCCCAATGATCAGGTTGTTTTGTCCCGGACGAAAAGTACAGGTAACGTCGTGCAAAACGTGTTGTGCACCGAATGATTTATTGATGTTTCTGATTTCGATCATGATGAATGTCTTGAGATAGGTTCGAGGCACAGACGCCCCGATGCATTATAGTAGGATCTGGGTCAGGATGATGTCACTCAACAAGATCATGACACTACTGGTGACGACCGCTTGGGTGCTGGCTTTGCCCACTTCGAGCGCTCCTCCTTGTGTGTAGTAGCCGCAATAGGAGGAAATGCTGGTGATCAAGAAGGCAAAGACGTAGGATTTCTCTAAACTATAGTAGATGTTGCCTTCGCGGAACATGGTTTGAATACCATAAATGTAATTGTCGATCGAAGGCGCGTGTGTGAAGAGCGCGATCACCCCGCCGCCGACGAGTCCCATGGCGATGCTTAAGATCACCAAGATGGGCATGAAAAACACCAAGGCGCTGATCTTGGGTAATATGAGGTAGTTGGCAGAATTGATACCCATGATTTCGAGGGCGTCGATTTGTTCGGTGATGCGCATGGTGCCGATCTCCGAAGCTATGTTGGAGCCTACTTTGCCCGCCAAAATCAACGACATGATGGCAGACGAAAATTCAAGCATCAGGATTTCACGCGTGGTGAAGCCGACTGTGTAGCGAGGCAAAAGAGGGGAGAAGATGTTCAGCTGAATCTGAATGCAACAGACGGCACCTATAAATAAGGAGATCAGACAGACTATGCCGATGGAGTCGATGACTAACGATTGCGACTCTTTGATAAATTGATGCCAGAAGACATTCCAACGATCCGGACGCGAAAAAACTCTTTTCATCAAGAGTAGGTAGCGCCCAAAGTGGCTAATATAGTTGAATACAAACATTGAGCCAAAAGAATATTTTGATTAACGCGGCAAATTTAGAAATTCTTTTTATTTTTGCGGCGCGATATTCACGAAATATTTAATCTGATAAGGGATGGAAGATAATCATAGCGTACTCCGCACCGATGGATTGGTGAAAAGATACGGCCAGAGAACCGTCGTTAATCACGTCTCTATTGACGTAAAACAGGGCGAGATCGTCGGTCTATTGGGACCTAACGGCGCCGGCAAGACGACCACGTTCTACATGACAACGGGGCTGATCACCCCGAACGAAGGCCATATTTTCTTGGATGATCAAGAGATTACCAAATATCCCGTTTATCGCCGGGCTCAGATCGGCATCGGCTATTTGGCGCAGGAGGCTTCCGTCTATCGCAAGATGACGGTGGAGGATAATATCCTCGCCACGTTGGAGATGACTCCCCTCTCGCACGAGGAACAGCGCGAGAAGCTGGAAAGTTTGATCACCGAGTTCCGCCTTCAGAAGGTGCGCAAGAATTTAGGTGATCGTCTTTCGGGCGGTGAACGCCGCCGTTGCGAGATTGCCCGCTGCCTCGCCATCAACCCTAAGTTTATCATGTTGGATGAGCCTTTCGCCGGCGTCGACCCGATCGCGGTAGAGGATATTCAATATATTGTATATAAGCTGAAGGAGAAGAACATCGGAATCTTGATTACTGACCATAATGCGCCGGAGACACTGAGTATTGTGGATCGCGCCTATTTGCTCTTCGAGGGCCGTATCTTGTTCTGGGGCACGAGTGAAGAGTTGGCAGAAAATCAAATGGTGCGCGAGCGCTATTTGGGACGCAATTTCCACTTCATTCGCAAGAACTTTGACCAACCTTCGACGTCAGAGTCCTTGATGGCAAATGCCGCGGCGCAGTAGTGAGATAGCCGTGTGTAGCGATCGTTTATTATTCAAAAATTTATCAATCAACTTATGAATTTAGTTCAATCCAATATACAGATGCCTGCCGCTGAATTAGCTCAGCGTTGGGAACAATGCCGCCGATTGATGGAGCAGCAACAGATCGACTTGTGCGTAGTGGCTACTCCGGTTAATATCTTTTATTTCTTGGGTTACATCGTCAATGGCTATGTGGTCTTGACCCGCGAAGAGCATGCACGCCCGTGGATCTTTGTACGACGTCCGGCGGGACTCTCCGGCGAGCGCATCGTCTATTTCCGCAAGCCTGAAGAGATGGCTGCATTGATGAATTTGGATCCGGCGACACCTCGCACGGTGGCGTTGGAGATAGATACCCTCTCGTATGGCGAATGCTTGCGCCTGACGCAATGTTTGGGACAAGCTAAAGTGGCGAACGGAGATGCGTTGCTCCGTTCACAAAGAGCCATAAAAACTCCCTACGAGCAGGAGATGATCCGCGCCTGCGGAAAACGTTACTGCGAAGCGTTTCGTCAAGTGCCCGAATTGTATCGTCCAGGCATGAGCGATCATGATTTCACTTTGGCATTCGAGTCGCTGTTGCGTCGCATGGGACACATCGGAATTTTCCGCACTTTCGGGGTGAAGATGGAGTCTTTCATGGGTAGTAGCGTTTTGGTGGGCGATAATGCCGATGCCGCTTCTCCCTACGATTTCGCATTGGGAGGTGCTGGTATGACCCCTTTCCTGCCGATGGGCGACAACGGAACTGTGCTCCGCGAGGGGCAAACGATGATGGTGGACGGCGGCGGCTGTTTTGGCCCCTATATGACCGATATGTCGCGTGTTTACGCTCTCGGAACGTTGCCGGAGTTGGCGCTGAAAGCGCATGACTGTTCGATCAAGATTCATCAACGTTTCCGCGAGACGGTCAAGGCCGGATGTTCTTGCGCCGATTTTTATAATGAGGCGCTACAAATGGTCGAGGTCGCCGGATTGAAACCTTACTATATGGGACATTTGCAGCAAGCTGCTTTTGTTGGACATGGTGTAGGGTTGCAAATCAACGAACTTCCCGTTCTTTTCGGTCGTTCGAAAGAGGTGCTACAGCCCGGCATGGTCGTGGCTCTCGAACCCAAGTTTGTGCTCCCCGGCGTGGGCGCCGTAGGGGTGGAGAACACTTACATCATCCAAAACGATGGCGTGGAGTGGGTCACGGACGATGCAGGCGAAGAGATCGTCTATCTATAAGCTACGGGCGTAGATCTCCGGTTCCGGACGACGCGCGTGGTACGCATTTTTATCATTTACTTACGCAAAGATCATGGATTGCTTCAACGTAACCATTTTAGGGTGTGGTTCCGCCACACCGACCCTGCGACATCAACCGACAGCGCAGGTAGTCAATTTTCGTGACAAGCTCTTCATGGTGGATTGCGGCGAAGGCACGCAGCTGGAACTGCGGCGTCATAAACAGAAATTTCAGCGCATAGGGCACATTTTCTTGTCGCACCTGCATGGCGATCATTGTTTCGGCTTGATCGGATTTTTGTCGACGCTCGGATTGGTTCAGCGTAACGGAGAAGTGGTGATTCATGCGCACCCGGATGCAGAACAGGTCTTCGGTAGTCAGTTGAAATATTTCTGTCGAGACTTGCCATTCACGATTCGTTTTGCGCCATTTTCACCCGAAGTGTCGGAGATAATTTACGAGGATCGCACTTTGCGTGTACGGACGTTGCCGCTTCGTCATCGAATTCCGACGGCAGGGTTCCTTTTCGAGGAGTTACCGCGGCAACCACATCTCAACATAGCACGTGCTACAGCATTGAACATTCCGATCTCCGATTATGTGGCGATCAAAGCCGGCGCCGATTGGAAAGATCCTTCGGGACTTCTATATCCGAACGAAACACTTGTAGCTCCGGCAGCCGCACCTCGTAAATATGCTTATTGCTCGGATACCGTGTATTTACCGGCGCTCATTCCGCTGCTCGAAGGGGTAGACTTGCTCTATCATGAAGCTACCTATCTGCACGAATTGGAAGCCTTAGCACATGAGCGTTGGCATAGTACAGCACGAGAAGCGGCAATGATCGCTCGCGATGCACACGTTCGGCAGCTCTGTATCGGACATTATTCGGCTCGTTATCAGACTACCGACGAATTGTTAGCAGAAGCTCAATCGGTATTCCCGAACACCGTCGCTGCTACCGAGGGACTGCGATTGGAGCTATGAATGGATTTTTGATTCAATTCCCATCGTTTCTCGACGCGGTTTTCAAGCCCATATAGGGCTCTCTCCACTGAATAAAGCAAAAAACAGATATGGCAAAGAATAAGTTAGAAAAGTTTGACGATATGGCCTCTTACGACCATGTTTTTCAATACTCCTTTGAACAGCTGCAACAAGGCGGCTTCCCGTTGCAAGGACGTTGGGGTGCCGAGTTTTTCCACAACGACCATCCTATTGTGATCGAGCTCGGCTGCGGTCGCGGTGAATATACAGTCGGATTGGCAGAACGCTATCCGGAGAAGAACTTCATCGGTGTGGATATCAAGGGGGCGCGTATGTGGACGGGCGCGACGACAGCGTTGCAGCGAGGCATGAAGAATGTCGCCTTCCTTCGAACCAAGATCGAGCTGTTGCCCTATTTCTTTGCCGCCGGCGAAGTCTCTGAGATCTGGATCACGTTCCCCGATCCACAGATGCGCAAAGTGAACAAGCGCTTGACCTCGACACGTTTCATGCAACATTACGCCAAAGTGCTCCGCCCGGAAGGTTTGATTCATTTGAAATGTGACTCTCCCTTCCTATTCACCTACACGGACGCCATGATTGCGGTGAATCATTTGCCCGTGATCTGGAAGTCAACGGACCTCTATAATACACAGGAGACGGTGCCGGAAGGGGCTCCGGTCGACTTGGAAGCACTGCGAAGCATCCGCACATACTACGAAAGCCAATGGTTGGCGCGTGGCATCTCTATTAAGTATCTTGGATGGCGCTTGACGCCGCCTGAGGCTTGGCAAGAGCCTGAGATCGAAATCGAGTTGGATAGTTACCGCAGTTTTGGTCGCGACAAGCGTTCACAACTCGAAACGCACGTCTAAGCACTGTAGGCACGTCCCGCTGCACGGTCTTCCGCTTGTGCATTCTCCGTTATTCCTTATGAACTTATAATATCGAAATATCTATGTCTCTATATCTCAATCTCATCAAAGAGGCGCTGCAACAGGTGCGCTATCCGGGTACGGGTAAAAACCTGATCGAAATGGAGATGTTGGCAGACGATATTCGCATCGAAGGTGCGAAAGTCTCCTTCTCACTCATTTTCGAGAAGCCCAACGATCCATTCATTCGCTCCGTCGTTAAAGCGGCAGAAGCGATGATCAAAAAGGTTGCCGGAGATGAACCGGTCGAGATCGAGGGCAACATTCATGTTCAAACTCGACAGGCTCCACGTCCCGAACCCGACAAACTCTTGCCGCAAGTGAAGAATATCATCGCGATTGCTTCGGGCAAAGGCGGCGTAGGCAAGAGCACCGTTTCGGCGAATCTTGCCGTTGGCTTGGCACGGTTGGGCTATAAGGTGGGGTTGTTGGACGCCGATGTTTTTGGCCCCTCAATGCCCAAGATGTTCCAGTTAGAAGATTATCAGCCCTATGCAGAGCACAAGGATGGTCGCGACTTGATTATTCCTGCAGAGAAGTACGGTGTTAAGCTTCTGTCTGTCGGCTTCTTTGTCGATCCACAGAATGCTACTATTTGGCGTGGTAGTATGGCTGGTAGCGCGCTCAAACAGCTTATAGGAGACGCCGATTGGGGCGAATTAGATTATTTCTTGATTGATTTGCCTCCGGGAACCAGCGACATCCATTTGACCTTGGTACAAACCTTGGCGTTGACCGGTGCCGTGGTCGTGAGCACACCGCAGCAGGTGGCTTTGGCTGACGCACGGAAAGGTATCGATATGTTCCGTAACGAGAAGATTAATGTCCCGATTTTGGGCTTGGTCGAAAATATGTCGTGGTTCACTCCCGCAGAGCTGCCACAAAACAAATATTACCTCTTTGGTCGCGACGGAGTGAAGCAATTAGCAGAGGAGATGAACCTGCCTCTGTTGGCGCAGATCCCCGTTGTGGAGAGCGTTTGTCAGAGCGGCGATCATGGTACTCCGATCGTTTTGGACGACGACCATCCGGTCGGACAATCGTTCCTCTCTTTGGCACAAGCGGTCGTAACGCGCACTAACTTGCGCAACGAAACCCTTCCGCGCTCGCATCGTGTCGAGGTTCACAAATAATTATAGATACACTTCTCCTATCACCGATTGTCCCTTGCAATACATCAACCATCCTTCAGCCATTGTCACGGAACACGCAGCTCCGCGTGTCCTAATTATCTATACCGGCGGCACTATCGGTATGGTCGAAAATCCGATCACGAAAGCGCACGCGCCGCTGAACTTTGCGCACTTGCGTTCTCATGTTCCGGAGTTAGATCTGACGCATGTTACTTATAACACCGTGCAGTTTGATCCGCCTCTCGACTCGAGTAATGTCTCTCCGGAACATTGGAGCCGTTTGGCACACATCGTTGCGGATAATTACGAGTTGTACGATGGCTTTGTGGTGCTGCATGGTACGGATACGATGGCATACACTGCTTCGGCATTGAGTTATATGCTCGAAAACCTCAATAAGCCTGTGGTACTCACCGGATCGCAGCTGCCCATCGGTGTCCTGCGAACGGATGGTAAGGAAAACCTGATTACGGCAGTAGAGATTGCTGCGGCACGCGATCGCATCGGTCGCGCAATGGTGCCCGAAGTCTGCATCTACTTTCAGTCCTCTTTGATGCGCGGCAATCGCACGAAGAAGCTCAATGCCGAAACGTTCAATGCTTTCGCCTCGCCGAACTTTCCGCAGATCGCCGAGATCGGCGTGCACATCAACTACGCCCACCATTACATTCGTCACGTCCCCTCCAACGAGAAACTGTCTCCCCATTTCGAGATGAGTACCGATGTGGTGGTCTTGAAACTTTTTCCAGGCATTACCCGCAGTGTGGTACATGGCATTCTGCATTTGCCGGGATTGCGCGGCGTCGTGATGGAGACTTTTGGAACCGGCAATGCGATGACCGACGATTGGTTTATCAGCGACCTAAAACAAGCTATCGAGCGGGGCGTTGTCATTGTTAATGCCTCACAATGCGTAGGCGGCGCCGTGGAGATGAGTCGTTATGATGCCGGAAATCGTATGGCTCAAGTCGGCGTGATTGGCTCTGCGGACATGACGACAGAAGCCACTGTGACGAAGCTAATGTTTCTTTTGGGACAGGGTTTGAGCCAACGTGAAGTGGAAGAAAAGATGCTCCAACCCTTGGCGGGAGAGATGAACGCTCGTTCCTTGGAGTGGAAGACCGATCCCAAGTTGTAAATACTGATCGCTACGTTTCGCGCTGCGTTTCCGTGTCATATACCTGTATACTATCTTTGGGAAGTAAAAGCAGCGATTCTCCCAACGTTTATTAAGACAGGGATCCAAACATATTGAAGCCTCGCCCGATATTTCGAGCGAGGCTTCAACGTCCCTTATTGAACTACATAAAACTTTTCGATTGTGCGTCGTCCGTTTGTGTCAGTGCTTCGGCGTAGATAGAGCCCGCTTTGTCCGGGTTGTGTTACCCGTCGCCCGCTGAGATCATAATACTCTATTCGCGTTGCTTGTTGCTCTGTGTGGAGCGATCCGATAGAGGAGGGAGACTCGTTACTCAGGCTCTCCAATGTGATGCCACCGATTAGTGCGCGGCACAAATTATCTGTCGCGTTGTTGGCATAATAGGTTACTTTCCAATTCAGCTCGTAGTTGCCCCGTTGCGTGACGGTGAAATCTAACGTGTCCACAGTCGCCTCAAATGTATCATGTTCCGAACCCCACAAGCCCTCGACCGTAGCAGAAACCGTGACGTCCGAATGATAAGCCAAGTTCTGCGTTGTTCCCACTTGGCGCACATAACAATAGAGCTTTTGCTCGTGATCCCAACCGATGCCGTGCCAAATCAAGCGATAGTCGCCCGGTTCGAGCGTTAAACGATGATCATTATCCAACGCGCCATAGTTCGCTGAACCGTTCTTGCTCGAACTGCTTGCCGCGAGGAGAATGCCTGCTTTCAGTGGGCTTTCGGGCGAATAGAAATAGAGTCGAGCCTTACTGCCGTCCCAAACCGAGGTACTTTGCCCCTTGCCGTTAAAGACCGTCCCCTTGTGGGTGATTTTCCACCCTTCTGGCACGACGCTCTCGCCGTGGTAGGCTTCGTACAATCCGTCCGAGAATATCGGCTGATGCAGTGCCTCTTGGGGCGTGTCGCGTTCTCCGCTCTTCACCAAAATTAATGTTTCGATGCTCTTAGCCGGTACGCTGATCACAGGAGTACTACTCTCGTCCAATGTGACGTTAGACGATATAATATTGCTGCTTTGGCGTGTCAGAATGCGACGACCGCCCTTTGTTTTGAAGGGAAGATCTATTGTAACGTCATACGTTTGTGTCGCCGAGTTGATTAGCATCAACACAATGCTATCGCCGCTCGCCGTCTGGTATGCTGATGTTGTCAGTCCGAATTCCGGATCATTCAGCGTATGTTCAATGCGTGTTGTGCCGGTAATGTATTTGGCGAAATGTGCCAAGGCGTAGCCGCGTTTCGTTGGTTCACCGTCTGTCGTGCCGCAAGTACCGTCGCCCATCATTCCGTAACTGGATTTCAATGCATAATGGCACCACGCACTGTAGTTTGCTAACATACTGGTGTTCACTACACGGGCGAAGAATAGTGCATCGTCCCAAGTATATGCCGTCGTCTTGTCGTCGTCTCCGTGATTGATTAGATACTCAGTCATCCATTTCTCCTTTCCTTTCTCGCGTGCCAACGGATAATCGAAGTTCCCACCGCCGTACAAGTGTCCACCGACGATCGCCAACTGAGCGCACGCTGCGTCGTTCTGAAGAATCGAGTCGCTCAGTGCTACACGGAACGCCAACGACTCCGGACCGATCAGAGGACGTTTCAGCTGTGTGCCGTAAGTGGTATAGAAGTCGATGAAGTTCTTTGCCGACCACGTACAGCTCTCGTATTCATCCGGCTCATAATCCGGCTCATTTTGTAGCGAAATGTAGTCTACATCCGTGCCGCACTCCACTATTCGATCAATAAAGCGATTCAAAAAGTTCGCATAGTCTGCATAGTGTTCAGGCAGCAATGTCCCATGTACCGTATTGTTGTTGCTCTTGTAGGCAGCGGGTGGTGTCCATGCCGATGCAAAGACTAAGCTTCCCAAGGCACGGCACTTCTTGATGACGCCGGCTGTCGTGCCCCAACTATCGTGTCCCCACGACGTATATTCTTCGGGCGCGATGCGCGCACGCATAATGTTATAGCCTAACTGTCGGGTACCCTTGCCGTACATCGTCTTAATCTCTTCATCGGAGAGATTGTCTCCCCATGTCGAGGAAAAAGCAAAGCCGCCGAATCCGCGAATGTATTGATGCGTAATGCTGTTGTCTACACGTAGTTGAGCTGTGCGATTGACCGCCGTAGCTGCTTCGCCGGCTATTGCCGCAGAACTACACAAACCGCAACCTAACAACAAGAGACTGTAAAGTCTAACATTCCTGTGCAAATAGATTGATTTTGACATAAATATATTTTTAATGTTGAATGATCTAAAAATGATAACAGACACTTGTCGTGGAGTGTAATACGTCCCAATATCATGGATGGTACTCTACTCGGCCTTGCGTGAGCACCCAACCGTGTGTCGCCTCTTGCAATCTCCGTCCGTAGAGATCATAGTAGGGGAGGCGTTGACACGTAGAAGCGTCCTCTCGTATAATGTTTGTGAGGGCATTGTCACTCTCCTTTTGAAGCTGCCAACAGTCAAAGTCCCAGCCCGAACCGTGAAAGATGAAGTATAGATCGTGCACCCCGTTGATCGGCTGATCGAGTGTTCCCTCCACTGTCGTGAAGTCTGTCTCCGTGGTGTTGAACGAGACCATTCCGACGCTTGGAGCTGTCGCTGCATCCAAGCGCAGTTCTACTGCGCCTGTGCCACGTACCGATAGCTTGCAAGAGAGTTCCGTTGCCTCCGTTCCGAAGTCCACATTGCGGAGCATCAGCCAATCGCCCTCTTTCACCCCTGTCAAGATCGTATTGCCTGCGTCACCGAAGTTTTCGGTGTGCAAGCCGCCGGCAGTTGCCATCGTCTCCGCTTCTTGCCGCTGATAGGGATTGAGTGTCCGGATCGGTGTGACACCTGCGCGATCGCCCGTCACTGTGCCGATCTTGGCATTCCATTCGTACACCGTCGCCTTATTGATCGCAATGCTGCGATAGCCGCCCGAATGTCCCGATTGATTTTGTAGATCTTGCGTATGATACAACAGATAATAGTTGCCTTCGAACCATTGCAGATGCGTGTGATTGTTGCCATATCCCAAGCCGAACGCACCGGGGTTCTTGAAGTATTCTCCGCGGTAATGCCACGTATCATTTTGCCCGGTCGGATCGGTAGTAGTCATATAGCACATGCTACACGCGCTTGGTGCCGCAAACGAAGAGCCATAACTACTCCACGCCGAGCGTTCGCTCCAACTCGTATTGAAAGTATAAACCAATTTACCGCCAATGACATTCAGCTCATTGGCTTCAAACTGATAGGGAGCTTCTATTGTCATAATATCCCCATCCAACGAGAGCATATCGGCACCTAACCGCACCAACCGCGCATTCCCCGGTTGTAATGCAGTGCCGTTGGCATTCACCGAGCCGCCGCCGAAAGCCAACCACCCTACGCCGTCGTTGTCGATACAAACGCCCGGATCGAACGGTGTGCTACATAGTCCCACGCCGGGTGTATTGGCTGTGATTAGCGCGTGATGCAACGGATCGCTCCAAGGTCCTAACGGCGACGTTGCTGTCACTACTCCCACAGTGCCTCCGTTTGAGAAATACATATAGAAATGGGTCTCGCCGTCATCCTCTGTGCGCGATACGATCGATGGTGCCCACGAAGCATAGAGCCAGCCGCGGCATACGCTTCCCATGTCTATTGTTCCGTGGTAAGTCCAATTCACCAAGTCGTCTGTCGAGAGTATCACCAACGTTCGGATATCGCCGTAGTTGATCTCCGTTCCGTTGCCGCGCACCTCGAACGACTGCTGATCGTTTGTGCCATAGACGTAGAGCCGTCCCTTGTACTCGATGGCGGTAGGGTCGGCACAATAGACTAACGGCGTCAGCGGGTTGCCTTGTCCTGTCGGTTTGCCCGTGGTCGCCAACTCTTCTCCATGCGCCGCCAAGCCCATGGCGCCGAACAGCAAGAGACACACTGTCTCGCAATATCTGAGCTCCCTCTTCATTCGGAATTATTCGTTAGCAGACGAGGCATATAGTCCGAGCACAGCGCCGGTGAATCCTCCCGCATAATGGGTTGATAGGATGCGTCCATTCTGAATATCTCCGATGGGACGCCATTCTGCGGGGCGTAGTGCATAATAGAATTGATAGGCCGAACCATCGGCTTCCACGCGCAAATAGAGCGGCTTGTCGCCGTCTCGCTCTGACAGATCTACGCTTGCCACCAACTGTGTACCCTCTTTCGTACTGCTGAACAACTTCACGCAGGGATTGCCTTCCGGATTGAGACTCTTGCCCACAGCAAAGTAGGCTTGCTCATTCTGGAAGCATACCAAGCCCGCGAAGCTCTTGTTGCTCTGAGGCGTATAGAGTACCGACGTTTCGGCGACAAATTGCTCATTCTTAATCCATCGGCATAGCATTGACGGCTGTTTCTTTTCGTTCAGACACACCGGACGTGCGGTGATTTCCAACCCGGCGTCACACACCTTGTACCACTGTTGCATTGGGGTGCGCAGGAAGAACCATCCACCGTCCAATGCCTCTTTGCCTTCGAAGCTCTCAGAGTAGGTACCGTTGCCTGTCAAATAGCGCTTTGACGGTGTAAGATTCGATTTCTCTTGCACCGTCGGAATGACAGCTCCCTCGGATAGAATGATGGGTTGCCCATCGCGCCATTCCACCGGCAGTAAGAAAGTGCTACGTCCGGTGTTGTAATATTGATCGCCTTCATACGTACAGCAAGCCAAGAACACCGCCCACCATTGACCCGATGCGTCTTCCACTAAGTCGGCGTGTCCGGAACTCGTGATAGGGAAGGGGCGATC
>CAZGZL010000041.1:0-16473 GCA_964530595.1 uncultured Prevotellaceae bacterium
GCGCGACGGCATGGGCATGGCCAACACGATGACCGGCGCCGAGGGCGCCTTGGACTTAGTGATCACCAACGTCACCATCCTCGACCCCATCTTGGGCGTCGTCAAGGGGGACGTCGGCATCAAGGACGGACGCATCGCCGGTGTCGGCAAGGCGGGCAATCCCAACATCATGCAGGGGGTAGACCCCAACTTAGTCACAGGCGTGGCGACCGACGCCATCTCCGGCGAGCATCTGATTCTGACGGCGGGCGGCATCGACGGGCACGTCCACTTCATCGCGCCGCAACAAGCCTATGCTGCGCTGAGCAACGGCATCACTACCTTGGTGGGCGGCGGCGTCGGTCCGACCGATGGCTCGAACGGCACCACCATCACCAGCGGCACGTGGAATATGGGACGGATGTTGCAGTCCATCGAGGGGCTGCCTGTCAACGTGGGGCTCTTGGCCAAGGGCAACGGCTCGGTGTCGCAGCCCCTCGAAGAGCAGTTGGAGGCGGGCGCTTGCGGCTTCAAGATCCACGAAGACTGGGGCTCGACGCCCGCCACGATTCGCGCGGCGTTGGCGGTGGCTGATCGCTACGATGTACAGGTAGCCATCCACACCGACACGCTGAACGAAGGGGGCTACGTCGAAGACACCATTTCCGCCATGGACGGGCGCACCATCCACACCTACCATACGGAGGGGGCGGGCGGCGGTCATGCGCCGGACTTGCTGAAGGTGGCTTCGATGCAACACGTCCTGCCGTCGTCGACCAATCCGACACTCCCCTTCGGCATCAACTCGCAAGCCGAACTCTTCGACATGATCATGGTGTGCCACAACCTCAACCCCAAGATCCCGTCGGACGTCGCCTTTGCCGAGAGCCGCGTTCGTCCGGAGACTCAGGCGGCAGAGAACGTGCTCCACGACCTCGGAGTGCTCTCGATGATCTCTTCCGACTCGCAAGCCATGGGGCGCGTCGGCGAATCCTTCATGCGCGCCTTCCAGATGGCGTCTTATATGAAAGATGTGCGCGGTCGATTGGCAGAAGACAGCGACGAGCACGACAACTTCCGCGTCTTGCGCTACTTGGCTAAGGTGACGATCAATCCCGCCATCACCTACGGATGTTCCGATCTGCTCGGCTCCGTCGAGCGGGGCAAGATGGCAGACTTGGTGCTTTGGGAGCCGGCATTCTTTGGCGCTAAACCCAAGATGGTCATCAAGGGGGGACTGATCAACTGGGCAAATATGGGCGATCCGAACGCTTCGCTCCCCACGCCGCAGCCCATGTATCACCGCACCATGTTCGGCGGCTACGGTTTGGCGATGCCCAAGAGCAACGTCACCTTCGTCTCGCGGGCGGCGTATGATTTGGGCGTCAAAGAGCGTTTGGGACTGCAACGCTTGGTTTACCCCGTGCGGCGCACCCGCCAAATCTCCAAATTCGACATGGTACGCAACCAAGCCTTGCCGCGCATCGAGGTCAACCCGGAGACCTTCCGTGTCAGCGTGGACGGCGCGCCGATACAGTTGCCGCCCGCCAAGACCTTGCCCTTGACGCGCCTCTATTGGTTCAGCTGAGCCGCGGCGTTACCGTTCTCCACAGGGATATAAACAGAGTTATAAACAGGGTTGTGCACCGCCGTTGCAAGGGTTATTCACAACGAAATCCACACATCGCGGCGCAATCCACCGAACAATTCACCGATTTATCCACAACGTTATGAACAAACCTAAGATCTACGAGCACATCCTCGGCAACCTCTATGCCGATGCCGAATGGAGCCGCCGCTTGCAGGGGATGGCATTAGAATACATCGACTTGGACCAATGGACGGCGCAGAAGAGCCGTTTCGTGGTGACAGATACCCAAGGGCACAGCTACGCCATCGCCTTGCCCCGCCCGCAGCGAGTGGCAGACGGCGACATCTTGGAGTTCTATCCCGATCAGCATCGCGCCATCATCTTCCGCATCGCCCTCAATCCGGTGATGGAGATCGACCTCTCTCCGTTAGCGGGCAACGGGATGCAGCAGATGGTGCAGACCGCCATCGAGTTGGGACACGCCTTGGGCAATCAGCACTGGCCTGCCGTGGTGAAGGGGTTGACGGTCTACGTTCCGCTCACGGTAGACAAGACGGTGATGCGCAGCGTCATGGAGACTCATCACTTGGAGGGGCTGACCGTCGTCTTCCGACCGGGACAGGCGGTGATCCCCTACTTGGCGCCGCACGAGGTGCGCCGACTGTTTGGTGGCGCGGAACAAACTTCAGCCCCCGTAGACCATGCCCATTGAGGAGGGACGCAATCGTGCCTACCGCCTGATGCGCCTACTGCAATGGAGCGATTCGGCGTTGCCCATCGGCACCTTTGCCTGCTCCTCCGGATTGGAAAGCGCCATCGAGGTGGGACGGGTGGGGGATGCCGCGGCGTTAGAGGACTTTGTGCGCCTCGCCTTGCGACAAGGGGCGCTGAGCGACGGACTGATGGCGCTATGGGCGCATCGTGCCGCCCTCAAGGGGGACGATGAGGCGCTGATCGAACATGACCGCTACCTCTTCGCCTCCAAGCTCCATGCCGAGCAACGGCGCGCGGCGCAACGCATCGGCAGGCGGTGGGTGCAGTTGGCGCAGCACATCGCTCCACACCCCTTGATGCAACGTTGGGAGGAGGCGGTGACGGCGGGCGAGAGCCCCGGATGCCCCGCCGTGGCGCAAGCCATCACCTTTGCCGTGACGGGGTTGGACGAGCGGACGCTGTTCTGCGCCTTGCGCTACGGACAGATCGCCATGCTGTTGGGGGCAGCGCTCCGACTGATGCGCCTCTCGCACTACGAGACGCAGAGCCTGATGGTGCGTCTGGCGGCTGAGGCGGAGCGTACCTATCGGGAGATCTCCGTCCTCGGCGTGGAAGACCTGCATGGCTTTGCCCCCGAGATGGATCTTTGGGCTTCACTGCACGAGCAGGGGCGCGGGCGTCTCTTCATGAGCTGAAGGGGCAAAGCCGGCGCGTAAGGAGCATTGTGTAACACAGTAAAAAGACAGATATGAATACTTGCAGAATAGGCATCGGCGGCCCCGTAGGATCGGGCAAGACCGCCCTGATCGAGACCATCACTCCGCGTCTGATAGACATGGGGCTGAAGGTCTTGATCAATACCAACGACGTGGTGACGACGGAGGACGCACAGCACGTGCGCCGCATCCTCCGCGGCATCTTGGTCGAAGAGCGCATTGTGGGGGTCGAGACCGGCGCCTGTCCCCATACCGCCGTGCGCGAAGATCCCTCGATGAACATTGCCGCGGTCGAGGAGATGGAGGCGCGCTTCCCCGATAGCGACGTGGTGCTCATCGAGTCGGGCGGGGACAACTTGACCTTGACGTTCAGTCCCGCATTGGTGGACTTCTTCATTTATGTGATCGACGTGGCGGCGGGCGACAAGATCCCCCGCAAGGATGGTCCCGGCATCTCACACTCGGACATCCTCGTGATCAACAAGACCGACTTGGCACCCTACGTGCACGCCGACTTGGAGGTGATGCGCCGCGACTCCGAACGGATGCGTCCGGGCAAGCCCTTCGTCTTCACCAACTGCATGACCGGCGAGGGGATCGACCGCCTGATGAGCCTCTTGTGCTCGATGGCATTGTTCGACAAACTGCAACACCGCGCGGGGCATGAGTGACTTCACCACCTATCGCGAGTTGGTGCCCTACCTGACCTACGAGGGCTTTCGCCCCGCCGCCGAACACGGCAAGTGTGGGGCACTATATCTGTCGTTCGAATGTGAGGCGTCGGGACGCACCGTCTTGCGCCGTTTGGAGCGTCGGGCGCCACTCATCGTCCAACAAGCGTTGTACTTCGACCGTGAGTTGCCACAGATGCCGTGTGTCTATATCCTCTCGGCAGGAGGTCCCAATGTGGACGGCGACCGCTATCGCCACCACTTCACGTTGGGTGCGGGAGCGATGGCGTTCATCTCGACAGGCGCGGCGACTAAAGTGGCGGAGATGGAGGGTAACTTTGCGCACCTGCAACAGCTCATCGAGTTGGACGAGCGCGCCTACTTGGAATACCTGCCGGAGCCGGTGATTCCCTGCCGTCATACCCGTTACGTCACCGACACGACGCTGTGTGTCGCACCTACGGCGACGGCGGTCTACGGCGAGATCTTCATGCCGGGACGTCGGCATCATGGCGAACGCTTTGCCTACGACGTGCTGTCGCTGACCTGCCGTGTACAACGTCCCGACGGACAGCTCTTGTTTCGCGAGAAGAACATCATTGAGCCGGGGACGGCGTCACCCGATCAACGCGGCATCATGGGGGGCTATGAGCTCTTCGGAACGCTGCTGATCGTCACCCCGCCGGCGGTGGCAGAACAGTTGCGCGAACGTCTGACGTCGGAGGTCGATGAGGTCTGCGGCGTGGCGGTCGGTGTGGCTCAGCTGCCCGGCGGCGCGGGGTTGCTCTGTCGACTGTTGGGGCGCGAAACGGAACCGCTCAAGCGGCGGATGAGGCTCTTGGCTTCCGAGGTGCGGCGCGTGGTGCAGGGCTGTCCGATACCGGAGGAGTTTCCGTGGCGATGAGGGCAATAAAAAGCGATGGAGATCCGTATTCAATACAAATATAAAAACGTGATCAAGTGGAAGAGAATAAACTGAAAATCGTGGTGAGTACGCTGCTGCGTGGGGCGGGACAGGTGATGTTCCAAGGCGATGCGCGGGCAGGGCTGTGCTTCATGGCGGGCATCTTCTGGGGTGCCTACGAGATGGGTACGCCCCTCGTGGCATGGGGCGCTGTCGTCGGTCTGCTGGTGGCTACCGTGGCGGGCGTCGTCGTGGGGCTTCCGTTGTCCGAGGGACGGCAAGGGCTGTGGGGCTACAACGGCGTGTTGGTGGGATGTGCTTTCCCCACCTTCTTGGGCAGCACCCTCTACATGTGGTTGTCGCTGATCCTCTGCGCAGCCCTCAGTACGTGGGTGCGCACAAGTTTGGAACGGCTCTTTCGCGGGTGGGGACTGACCTCGCTGACCTTTGCCTTCGTGAGCTGCACGTGGCTGTTCCTGATGGCGGCGCGGATGCTGCCGGCGTTGGCTCCGGATGCGTTGCCGTTGCCGCAGCTCGAAGCGCCCGAGGTGGGCGATTGGGCAGGGTATCTGCATGGCGCGGAATTGGCGCGTATCTGGTTGCGTGGCGTATCGCAGGTATTCCTCATAGACTCTTGGATCGCCGGGGTGCTGATCTTGGTCGGGTTGCTGTGGGCAGATCGTTGGGCGTTCCTCTGGGCGGCGTTGTCGTCGGGGGTGGCGCTGTTGGGGATCTTGATCTTGCGGGGTGCGGGGCACGACGTAGTGCACGGACTGTACGGCTATAGTGCCGTCCTGACGGGCATCGCTTTAGCCACCGTCTACCGCCGTCCGGGGTTGATCTCCGGCTGTTGGGCGCTGTTGGGCGTCGTGGTGACACTCTTTGTGCAGGCGGCGATGAATGCCGGCTTCCTGCCGTGGGGTTTACCCACACTCACCGCCCCCTTCTGCGTGGCGACGTGGCTCATAGGATCTGTACACAACGCAACTGCTCCTCGGTTAACAGCTCGTTAGCCACGTCGAGGATCAGGTCGGCGGTGACCGCTTGGACGCGTCGACAGCTCTCTTCGAGCGATTCGGGTGCGCCGAGGCGGAGCAGTCCCTTGGCTAAGCTCACGGCAGACTGTTCCAAGTTGGCAGTGGCGATGCCGAGCTGTCCGCACAGCTGCTTTTGTGCCGCGTGAAGTTGCAACGGGGTGAGGCGTCGTTCGCGCAAACGTTTCAACTCTACGAGGGTGAGCTGCATACAGCGACGTACGTCGTCGTGATCGCAGCCGAAGTAGATGCTGAACAAGCCGCAGTCTGTATAGTGGGTCAGTGAGCTCTCGACGGTGTAGACCAGACCACGCTTCTCGCGCAGCGATTGGTTGAGGCGGGAGCTCATGCCGGGACCGCCCAAGAGGTTATTGAGCAGGGCGAGCGCCGCCCCCTTCTCCGAGCCGATGGGATAGGAGTGGGTGCCGATCATGACGTGCGCCTGATGGGTCTCTTGCGACAAGGTGAGGGGTTGCGTCAGCGTTCCCGTTGCCGGAAGGGTGGGGGCAAGGCGGCGTTGCGGCGTGCGTGGGGTCGTGACGGCGGGACGATCATAGTAACGTTCCACCGTGCGCACCACTTGGCTCCACGGCGTACGACCATAAGAGTAGAAGATCACCTCGTCGGGACGATAATGTTGAGCGATGAACTCCAAGCATTGCGCGCTGTCGAAGGAGCGCACCGTCTGTTCCGTCCCCAAGATGTTGTGTCCTAAGGGATGCCCGCCGAAGAGCAGCTCCTCGAACTCATCATAGATATATTCCGGAGGATTGTCGCGGTAGGAGTTGATCTCGTCGATCACCACCTCGCGCTCCTTCTGCAATTCGTGTTGCGGGGCGGTGGCGTGACACACCAAGTCGCACAGCAACTCGCACGCCCGATTGAAGTCGGGTGTGAGAAATGCGGCGTAGAAGGTGGTCTCCTCCTTGGTCGTGAAGGCGTTGAGCTCGCCGCCGACCGCCTCCATGCGGTTGCTGATGTGCCAACTGTTGCGGCGTTGCGTCCCCTTGAACAAGATGTGTTCGATGAAGTGCGCCATGCCGAAGTGTGCGGCATCCGCCTCGTCGCGTGTGCCGGTGTTCATCATGAAGCCGCAGTAGCTGACAGGCGTGTCGCTGGGACGATGTATGATGCGCAGTCCGTTGGAGAGCGTGGTAGTTTGATAATTCATAGGGAGATAGCAAAAGCTGCCGCAGGGCGGCACGTGTTTTGAGTGGGCAAAGATAGTGCAAAATTTGCGCTGAAGCCTCTCTTTTTCCCATTCGATGGCTCGTAATCGCTGATAAATCACTATTTTTGCCCGGTCGTAGCATATAGGGGAGCGGTAGAGCCCCCCGTAAAGGCTGCGACAGAGTTTGAAAACGAGAGACGATGAAAGAAATCCTACAATCCATCTTGCAGCGCGAGGCTGCCGCTGTCTTGGCGTTGCCCCTGACGGAGGGCTACGAGCAAGCCACAGATCTGATCGTTGAACACGTGCAACATCGCCACGGCAAATTGGTGGTGAGCGGCATGGGCAAGGCGGGACAGATCGGCATGAACATAGCTACCACCTTCTGTTCGACCGGCACTCCTGCCGTCTACCTGCATCCCAGCGAGGCGCAACATGGCGACTTAGGGGTCTTGCAACGCGACGACGTCCTGTTGCTGATCTCCAATTCGGGCAAGACGCGCGAGATCGTCGAATTGGTGGACTTGGCGCACAACCTCTATCCGGAATTGCCGTTGATCGTGATCACGGGCAATGTCGAGAGCCCTTTGGCTGAGGCTGCCGATGTCTGTCTCCCGACGGGCAACCCTCCGGAAGTCTGTCCCTTGGGCTTGACCCCAACAACCTCCACGACCCTGATGACGGTGATCGGCGATCTCTTGGTGGTCAGCACTATGACCAAGATCGGATTTACCACCGAAGAATATGCCAAGCGCCACCACGGCGGCTATTTGGGACGAAAAGCCCGCACGATCGTGGACGATGAGTCCAAAGAGGCGGGAAAATAACCTAATATTCACATTATGAAGCTCCCTAAAGGTGTGTATGAACACCTGATTACCAACAATCTAAAGAAAGACATTTGCGAAACGCGTGCACAAGGCTGGACGTGCGAAGAGAAAAAGGTCGACGAGGCCGAATCTCCGAGCTTGTTGGCAGCGTATATCGGCGATCTTGTCAAACGAAAGCTCGAAGAGGGGTTGTCTGCCGAGGAACGTACCGCGGTAGCCAATCGGATCATCGAGGTGCTGAGTAACAACGACGATAAAATTGTGACCACCGAGAACCAGCTGCTGACAGAGGTTATCGACGTGCAAGAACACGCCATCCGTTCCGTCACCCAACAATTCACGGTGCGTCCGTTATCAGGTTTCCGAGTGAGCAATCTATTCACCGGTGGACAGAGCACTCTGTCGCTTAGTGCAGAAATTGAACGCGACATCGTGAGCGCCGACCGCATTAGCCTCATTGTATCTTTTTTGAAGTTGTCGGGGGTAAATCTGCTCTTCGATCGGTTGAAGAAATTTTGCGAAGTTCCCGGACATCAGCTACGTATTATCACCACGACTTATTGCGGCATTACCGAAGCCAAAGCTGTGCAGCGGCTTTCGGAATTGCCCAATACGGAGATTCGTATTTCGTATCATACAGAGATCGAACGGCTTCATGCCAAGTCGTATATTTTTGAGCGTAAAGCAGGATTGAGCACCGCCTACATCGGTTCGTCCAATCTATCAAAATCTGCTCAGACTGATGGCTTGGAGTGGAATATTCGCGTCACCAACATCGAAAATCCCCATATCATCAAGACTGCGTTAGCTACCTTTGATCGTTATTGGAATAGCTCGAACTTTGAGAATTTCAGCGAAGGTGGTATTGATCGCTTTAATCAAGCAATGCAGGACGCCAAAAGCGCTGCGAAAAACGATGGCGGAATCAACATTACCTTCAGTCGTTATACGATCCTGCCTCATCAGAAACAGATCCTCGACAAGTTGCAATTAGTGCGAGAGCAGGGTTTGACGCGCAATTTGGTTGTGGCAGCCACCGGTACCGGAAAAACCGTTATTTCGGCCTTCGATTTCAGCCGGTTCCGGCAGCAGATCCATCGTAAGCCAAAGATTTTATTTGTCGCACATCGTGAAGAAATTCTGCGACAGGCATGGTACACCTACCGTCGCGTGCTCATGGATTTCAACTTCGGCGAGATGTGGGTGGGCGGTTGCCGTCCGCAGCGGCTTGACGAGTTGTTTGTGTCGGTGCAGACGTTGAATATCCAGTTTGATGCGGTATTCTCTAAGCTGCGAGCTGACTATTACGACTATATTGTGATCGATGAGGCGCATCACGCCCGAGCCGATAGTTATCGCGGCATCTTGGAGCACTTTACCCCTGCAATACTTCTCGGTCTGACCGCTACCCCCGAACGCATGGATGGCGTCAGTTTGTTGCCCGATTTTGGTGGTAAAATAAGTGTCGAGATTCGTCTGCCTCAAGCGTTGAACGAGGGGCTGTTGACACCTTTCCAATACTATTGCATCAGTGATCCCGACACAGACCTCACCGATGGAAGCCTGATGTCCGGTAAACATTATATACCCTCGCGCCTTTTCGACAAGTTGTGCACACCGCAGCGCGTAGCGTTAGTGGCCAAGAGTTTGGAGTATTATTTGTCCGATGTGACACGTTGCAAGGCGTTGTGCTTCTGCGCGGACAAGCGGCACGCCTTTTTTATGGCCAAAAGCCTATGCGAACTCGGACTGAGGGCAGCGTACCTCACCAGCGACAATACACAAGAGCGAATACGACTCAACCGACAGTTAGCGCACGGAGAGATTAACTACCTTTGTGTGGTCGATATCTTCAACGAAGGTGTCGACATCCCGGAGGTCGATACGGTACTCTTCCTGCGTCCGACGGAAAGTCTGACGATATTCTTACAACAATTAGGACGTGGTTTGCGTTTGGCTCCCAACAAACAAGTGCTCACGGTACTCGATTTTGTAGCTCAGCTGAACCGCAACTACGACTATGCAAGCCGTTTTCGAAGCCTTATGCTGCGTACTGACAAGAAGCTAGATGAGCAGATTAAGAACGGTTTCACCGTGCTCCCCTATGGGTGCTCGATACACCTTGAAGAGAAAGCGCAGCGTATGGTGCTCGAAAATATTTCGTCGGCTATCTACAATCATAAGCGTTTGGTGGAGGTGTTGCGATCTTTCCCGACGTGTCCTTCGTTGGCTCAGTTCGTGGAACAGATCGGTCAGGATGTACGTATCCTCTATAAGGGCGGATGTTGGACAAGCCTGAAACGAGATGCGGGAAAATGCAACTACACCTCCGACGAGAATACTGTAAAATGGGAGAAGGGGCTGGTCAACCTCACACACGTCAATTCAGCTGACTATCTGCACTTCATCTGTTCCGTCATGGATCAGTCCGGTGACATCTCGTGGGTGAGCGAAGATGAACAACCATACACAGTGATGTTGTATTATGCCTTGTTCCAAAAGCCAATACACCAGATCGGGGTGCGCTCAATCACTGAAGCGTTAGCACGGCTGAAGCATTATCCCCTATTCGTTAGCGAGATCAAAGAGTTGGTGGAATATCTGTTGGACAAACTCTCTATCAAGACGTTTCGCCTCGGGCAGGGAATGCCGACGCGGTTGGAACAATATGGCTGCTATTCGCGTATGGAGGTGCATGCACTATTTGGTGATTGGACCGCGGAGCATACCATGCAGAGCTTTGGCGTGTTCGATGCGAAGTCTCTCAATACGGAGCTACTGTTTGTGACGCTGAATAAATCTGATGCGGACTTTTCGCCGACCACTCAGTATGATGATTATGTCATCAATGAGCGGATGTTTCATTGGCAATCGCCCAACGCAGAGTCGCATGAGGGCAAGGGAGCACGTTACCTACATCAACGCGAAAGTGGCAAACGCTTTCTACTTTTTGTGCGTGAGGAGAAATGCGATGGATATGGCAATACCGCCCCCTTCTATTGTTTTGGTTTTGTGGATTATATTCGCTCGTATGGTGACAAGCCTATGAGCATCGAGTGGAGACTCCAACAGCCTATACTTCCGCAGTTTATTAAAGCGGTATGAGGCGTGACACCATCGGAAGTTCATCGTCTTGTGTTTGTATTTGTCTACAGCATCCCGCGTTCGATCTGGATGCAGATGTTTTCTAATTCGCGATCCTTGCCATCGGGATCCCACTCACTCTTCAGATTTACGCCGAACATACGACCGAAGCCCTGCCAGAAGAAGGCGGTGCCCTTGCCCATGAAGGCGCTGATCAACTTGTAAGAGGGGGCGTTACATTCACGATCTATCAAACGTACCAAGAGGCGTCCTTGACGATAGTTCAGGCGTTTCAGTCGAGGTTTGTATTGTTCGAAAACCTCCTTCTCCAACTGCTTCATATGCTGTTCGCGCACCCGTTTGTCGGGGATGTCTTTCACCGTCTCGTAGGTCTCGATCAGCATACGCTTGGCTTCTTTGGCTATCGGGAGGGTCTTGCGTACATCATTCACCATACGCCAATAGTCGCGCTCTTGACGTTCCGAACGGAAGCGTTTGCGCGAGAAACAGTAGACGGGCCGCAGGTTCCAATAGGGGATCGTGTCGCCCGTCACCTTGTCTATGTACGCCGGCATCTGCACCGGGATGTGCCTCATGTCGGGCGAGGCGTTGTCGCGGTGGATGATCTGCCCGAAGGTGGAGAACGTTGCGGTGAGCAACGTCAGCAGACAGAGTGTGCGAAGGTGTAGTGCGTGCATCATACTTACTGTGGGGCGGCGTCGCTACGATGCCCCCGAAATGGCGGCGTAAAGGTACACCAACTTTCAGCTCGCGTACCTCTACGCTACGGTAGTTTAGGAATTTTTAGCAATGCCGTGTGTCAGAAGAACTTGTACTGGACGCCGACGCCCAAGCGCAGTATGTCGCCGAATGTGATCTCGCGGTTGGGAACGGCGCTGACGATCTGTAGATCGCACATGCTCAATTCGTAGTAGAGCGACAGGCGGTCGCCATGCAGTCGGCGCGCTTCGGGGATGTCCCAGTTGATGCGCCCGCCGAAGCCGATAGAGAAGCGCACACGCGATGAGAAGCCGTAGTAGCTGGAGGGATAACGACTCGGTTCGCGCGTCCAGAACTCCTCGTCGAAGATCGTGTTGACAAAGAGGGTGAAGCACGCCGGTTGGAACGAGAACCATTCATTGCATTGCACACGCCACGGCACAAAGTTTTCTTTCAGGGTGAAGGTATAGTCTTCGTCGTCGGCGTGGAACTTGGGTAGATAGCCCACGAGGAAAAGGGTTTCCCAGCGATCGTTTTTGCCGTAGTCCCATCCCAAGCCGGCGGAGACCATGCCGATGTTGCCGGCGTATTGCAGCACGCCGAGGTTGGGCAGGAGGTGCATCCAGCGGCGATGTAGTGTGGCTACATACTGTTGGTAGCGCTCGTTGGCCATACGTTCAACGAGCAGGGTGTCTACCTCCTCAGAGGGTGCTTCGCTATGTGTGGCGCCTTGTGCCGCTGTGGGGCGGAACAGGCAGAACGACAGGCAGAGTAGAAACATCCACCGGAGCAGGGGGCGGTTAGAAGTAGATGCGTTCATAGTCATAGCCTGATTCGTAAATAGTGAAGACAAAGTATTCCCGCTTGTGGATGTTCACACAACCGTAATAGAGGATGCCGTTGTCGAAGATGTCGCGGACGTCGTAGTGATGGCAATGCCCGTAGAGGCAGAAACCATTGGTGCGGGTGTCGGTGATGAGCTCCTCGCTCACGTATCGCTCCGGCAGGTTGTCCGCCGTGAAGCGCGGATCGCTGTCGCGCATTCCCGGGAACTGACAGACGTAGTAGTTGAAGGCGTCCATCACGTTGTTATTGAACTGTTCATCGCCGGGATGAGCATGCATGACGAAGAGGGTGTGGGTGATCGAGTCGGGCACCACGCTGTTGATGCTGTCCACCAATTCGCGTTCGGACTTCATGAAGTCGAAGTCCGGCACGGGATTGGAGTAGTCGTATTCCAGAGCCACCGTGTTCAGACACTCAATGCGGGTATGACCGACGGTGAAGCCGTAGTTGTCGTCGCCGTACATCGTGGTATAGATGTGCTCGCCGTGTCCCACACAATCGTGGTTGCCGATCACCGTAGCGTAAGGCATCTGTAGGCGGTTCAGCTCGTCGCGCATCCACTCGAACTCGTTGGTGGCGCCGAAGTCGGAGAGGTCTCCGCCGTGCAGCACAAAGTCGATGTCGCCGCGTGCATTGATGTGGTCTACCGCCTCTTTGGTGTCGTCGTAGGCGCGTTGTGTGTCGGTGATGAAGGCGAATTTGAAAGTTTTTCTACCGCGACCTATCTCCTCGATCTCAGCCACGTTCTTGGTCAAGATGCCGGTCTCGCCGGAGATGCGTCCCTCGTAAGGATGGTACTCCCACAAGTTGTCGCACGAGGTGAACACCAACGGCAGACAGAGCCACGGGAGCAGTCGTTGCTTGATCTGTTGTGTCATGATTAGAGCATTATAGCATACCAAAAGACAGACCTCTGTGCGGTCTGTCTTTCACGGGTAAATCGTAAATAAAATGATGCTACAAAGATAACGAAAAAGGGGAAAACATCGCCACACGGATTCAATCAACAGGGCGTTTTCATCCATTAAGGGGCTATCAAGGCGCCTCTGTGTCGGTGCTTATTCAAAGAAGAAGATCAGCGAGACGCTCTTGTTGTGGGCGCAGTTCAGGGCGTTGGTATAGGGGCGCAGCGTCTCGTCCTTCAGCCCATTGCGGTCGTGATCGATCATGTCGAGCAGTCCGATGTTGAAGCGCAGTTCGGGGATGAATTTGAAGAACGGTAAATAGGTGTCGCAGCCCAAGGCGATGTGCAGCCCGATGTCGAAGTGGTTGAAGACGATGGGCGTCTCCTTCTCATGGCTGAGGTCGTACATGGCGCTGATACCTCCCAACATATAGGGACGGTAGTTGTTGATGCGTCGTGAGCTGTATTTCAGGCTGAAGGGGAGCTCCAGATAAGAGGTCTTCAGGCTCTGGGAACGGGTCTCGCCTGTCGCTGCGTTGCGGAATGTCAGGTCGCGGCTCTGGAACGAGAACATGGGCGAACAACGGACGTTGAGGTGTTCGGTCAGAGCTAAGTCGCCCAACAAGCCCACACAGAACGAGGGATTGCAGCCCGGCGCTTCGACAAACCATGCGCCACCCTCTTCGGTCAGGGCGCCGGAGTGCATAAAGTTCGCATCCGCCATCGTGATACCGAGGGCGAAGCCGTAGTGGAGGCGACGTTGGTCGATGTAGGGCAGGTTGCGTACCCCCTGTTGTTGCGCGAAAGCCGAGGCGCCCAAGGCGCCGACAAGCCCGCAGCCGAGCAGGATTCGCTGGAAATACTGATTCATCATGACATATAGAAAACGCTCTCCGAGGGTGAATATTGTTTCGCGGCGGCAAAAATGTTAAAAACGACCCGTCCGAAGTGCTTCATATAGAGTTGTTAAGGCGATCGGAGATGTCGATGGACGCCGGCGATCCGAAACATAGATTAGGCAACTTAAATAACTATATTAAAGTATTTTTACAACTACAGTTGACAAAAAGCCGCTATAAGATTGAAAAATGAATCAGTTAGACGAAAAAAATAAACACTTCGCGACACGCCGAAAAGAAAACCGCTACTTTTGTGACCGTTAAACAATCAAATATTCAACCAACAATTATTAAAATTTATCTAAAATGAAGAAATTGGTTCTTTTCGCAGGTGTTCTTGTTGCAGTTTCTTTCGCTTCTTGTGGTGGTAATAAGGCAGAAGCTCCTGTTGCTGAGGAAGCTGAAGTAATCGAAGAAGTAGCTGCTGAAGTTGTAGATTCAGCTGCTTGCTGCGGAGATTCTGTTTGCGTATGTGACTCAGCTGCTGCTGACTCTGTAGCTGCTCTGTAAGTAATTGCACGAGAAAGTTTTCAACTGGAACGAAACAAAGGTGCCTATCCCCAAGGGATGCGGCACCTTTTTTCGTCTCTATAGGTCACTGAATCTGCCATTCACTCAGTGTGCGTGTTCGGGTGGAGAAGTTGACGCCAAGACGGATAATGGAGCGACCATCGGATAGGTAGGGCGTCGCATAGCCTTTCTGTTCGATCTGTTGAAGCGCCACTTCGGCTGATGAATCAATCTTTAGCTCAATAATATAAATATAATGTGGCGTCTTGATGGTGACGTCCGTGGCGCCGATAGCGCTACGGATCTCCGCATAAACTTCATTATAGAGCATCCGGAAGAAGAAGTAAAATAAGCGGTGGTAATATGCTTCGGTCTTCGCTGTGTCGCTCAGAATATCTTGATCTCCCCGCATGAATGGGATGGAGGCTAACAACGATTGTAGCAGTTGCATGGCTTGTCCTGGCTCACCCTTGCGCAATGCTGCTGACGCACGCGAAACAATGCTTTCCACATCTGCCGAATCCACATCTGCATAGAGTGGCAGTAGATTCTGGAGCAGCCCGACGCGTACTTCGCTGTTCGGTATGCCGAGGATGTAGACCGAGGCATCCGGGTCATAATCTTTGATCGTCACATAGCCGGCTTGATACAGCAGGGGCATCGGTCCGGATTGTAATTCCAATGGCGTTTCGAACTTCGCAGCCGAGACCGGTTCCATAGACTCTAACATCTCCACGTTGAAGTTGCCTTTGTCTTTATAGCATTGTAGCATCTCGATGAGGAAACGGGGGGTGCCACTGCGGAACCAATAACTTCCCAATTCTAAGTTGTCGAAGGCATTCAGCAGACTATAGGGATTGAAAATACCCTCTGTGTTCGCACAGAAATGATATCCGTCGTAGCTGTCCGATAGTCGGCGCATCACCTCATCCGTGGTGCAAGACCAAGCCTCTGCCATCTGCCGGATACCTTGGGCGAAGTTGTCGCTCAACTCTCGTCGCGTAATGCCGCAGATGGCGCTGTAGTCTTTGTTGCGAGAAATGATTTTCAAGTTGTTTAGCTCGCTGAAAATGCTGAGCTGTGAGAACATCGAGATACCCGTGATGAATACGAAGCGGAGATAATCGTCGCAGGCCTTGAGCGGGGAATAGAAGTCGCGCATCACTTGGCGTACCGCCTCTAATCCTTGGGGGTCGTGCAATACCTCCAACATGGGTGCATCATACTCGTCGATCAAGAGGATAACCTGTCGCCCCGTCTTTCGATAGGCTCGTTTGATCAGTCCATGCAGGCGTTCGCCGACGGTCACCTCTAATTCGTTACGACCATACAGTTCTTCGAAATCCTGCATCTTCATCGTGAGCGAACGGGCTAAATCGGCGGCAGGGACGCCCTTGGGGGTGCTCAGATCGAAGCGCAACACGGGATGTGATTGCCAATCGGTCTCCAGCCCCTCGATGGCTAATCCGGCGAACAGCTCTTTGCGCCCTTCAAAATAACATTGCAGGGTGCTTGTCAACAGCGTTTTGCCGAAGCGTCTGGGGCGGCTTAAGAAGGTATATTTGCTGCTGTTGGCTAATTGATAGACCAACGCTGTCTTGTCCACATAAACGGCATTCAGACGTCGTATTTCGCTGAAGCTTTGTATTCCGACAGGATAGTAGATGCGCGTATTCATCGCTCGGAGATTTCGGAAAGATTAACGGTTGCAAAGTTAATACATTTCGGCGAGGTTTGCAAATGAAAGCACACCGAAAAACGTGCAGCCAGACTGCCCGATGCGAGCAAAACAGGGGTAACAAAATAGCTCCCCGCCGGAAGGCAGGGAGCTATCGGAGATTTCGTGTGATTCAGTTGGGATTCGAACCCAAGACCCACAGCTTAGAAGGCTGTTGCTCTA
>CAZGZL010000042.1:0-16206 GCA_964530595.1 uncultured Prevotellaceae bacterium
CAAAGTTAGTTCTGCCGGCAGTCGCCGCACTTTCGTTTGTCATGGCTACATCTTGTAGCAGCAAGCTCGATCCGTTGACTTCTGACAACTTCACTTGCAATCCGTCACCCCTCGTTGAGGTTGGCGGTCAGGTTGAGGCAACCATCTCTGCAACGTATCCCGAAAAGTATTTCTCTAAGAAGGCTACTTTGACGGTAACTCCCGTCCTCGTTTACGCTAACGGCGAAACGAAGTCTGCACCTGTAACATTCCAAGGCGAGAAGGTAAAGGGCAATGACGAGACTGTCTCTTATAAATATGGTGGTAACGCTACGATCAAGGCAACGTTCGACTATATCGACGATATGGCTTCATCAAAGCTCTACCTCGACTTCGAAGCAGAGTGTGGCGGCAAGACTTATACTTTGCCCCGTGTATGGGTTGCTGATGGCGTCATCGCTACAGAGTCTGTTTCTTCAGCTCGCACAGCTACCCCCGCGTATGCTAAGGATAACTTCGTTAAGGATACCTTCGACAAGTACATCGCTACATTGCTCTATCAGTGCCAGTCCAGCAACTTGCGTGGCAGCGAGACTTCTAAGGGTGAGATGAAAGACCTTGAGGCAACGATCAAGGCTACCAAGAACGAAGAGCGTCGTGAGTTCACCGGCATCGACATGGTTTCTACAGCATCTCCCGATGGTGCTTACTCTCTCAACGAGAGCTTGGCTGCCGGTCGTGAGAAGTCTTCAGCTGCTTACTTGAACCGTATGTTGAAGCGTGCGAAACTTCAGGGCGAAATCACTCCCGAACAGATCGCCGAGGATTGGGATGGCTTCAAGGCTCTTGTTGAGGCTTCTTCTATTCAGGACAAGGAGCTTGTACTCAGCGTGCTCGGTCGCATCTCTGATCCTGATAGCCGCGAGGCAGAGATCAAGAATCTCTCTGCTGCTTACAAGGAGTTGACCGACGAGATCTTGCCCCAGTTGCGTTACTCTAAGGTAACTGCTACGGTCAAGAATATCGGTCACACAGACGAGGAAATCCTCTCTATGCTCTCTGATCCTTCTTCTTTGACAGTTGAGGAGTTGCTCTATGCTGCTACTCTCCAGAAGACTGATGACGAGAAGATCGCTATCTACAACACTGTAGCTAAGACTTATCCGCAGGATTACCGTGCATACAACAACATCGGTGAGATCCTCTTCGCAGAGGGCAAGCTCAGCGACGCTGAAAACTACTTCAAGAAGGCTCTTTCTATCGACGCCAACGCAGCTGAACCGAATATGAACCTCGGTTTGCTCGCTATGGACGGTGGCGACCTCAAGACTGCTGAGGCTTACCTCGGTAAGGCTGGTTCTTGCCCCGAACTCGGCGAGGCTATGGGTACCCTCTTGACTAAGCAGGGCAAGTACGCTCAGGCTATCTCTTCCTTCGGCGATGTTAAGTCTAACAACGCTGCTGTCGCTAACATCTGTGCTAACAACTACAGCGCTGCTAAGTCTATCCTCGAAGGCGTTGAGTCTAAGGATGCCACTACTTACTACCTCCTCGCTGTCGTAGGCGCTCGCACCAACAACAACGACATGGTAAGCAGCAACCTCAAGAAGGCCGTTTCTATGGATTCTTCTTTGGCTTCTAAGGCTAAGAACGACTGCGAGTTTGCTAAGTACGCAAGCGTAGTTTCAGCTCTCTAATTCTTCGGATTCGAAAGTCTGAAATACAATTTTATAATATCCCCGACGTGCCTCGTTCAGCGACGCATGCCGGGGATATTATTATTTTGCGGCGGGGTACAAATTCATTTGCGGTTCTCTTCCGGTGTAAAGATGTGTGAGGCTATTTCTCGTTGTGGAGATATAAATTCGATGTATGTAGCCTACGCCGTGTGATGATTATTTGAGGAAAGAATGACAACCGGAGCGCGATGTGTAGATCTTATCAAGTGGTGGCGTCGTGTCGATACGTCGCTTGCAGGGATGCAGTTTGGTGTTATGGGATGACTTCAACGGTGATCGCTCTCAAAATAGATTGATCGTTTTTTTGCGCCTCTCTATTGCATTCACTTCGCAAAGATCCTATATTTGCAGTCCGAGAGGTTTGGTGACTGGCGACGGCTCCAATGTATTGGCTCTTAGAAGCCATGCCTCAAGGTCTTTGGAAGGGAATCCGGTGAAGGGTTCCCTTTTTACTTCTTAAGGGGTTGAAAAAAGATTCTCCCCCTCGCAATGCGATACGAAGCATTGCGAGGAGGAGAATTTCTTGTCTTTCGTTGAGTCTCTTCAATAGCTTGCTGAGTAGCTATATTCCACTGTCAAGTAGTCTACGCAGAAGCGTGGCGGGAGCGGAATGTTGCTGTCTGTGACGCCGCCTGTCGCCTCCAAATTGAAGCGGATGCCGTAGCACTCGCCGAGCGGGGAGAGGTCAACACTCTTCCATGTATCGACGTAACGCCCGCTGCTTGCCAAGTCAATGCTGACGGAGCGAGAGAGGGTGTTGCCTTTGGCGTCCAAAGCCGAGATGTGCAACGTCAGATAGTCGGCAGCCGTGTACGCCGGATAGAGATCCGTGCCCTGAAGCATTGCTTGATAGGTATATGCGGCGTTCGTCACCCAGATGGATTTGGGCGAAACGGCGACACCGTAGACATATTCTGTGTTGAAATAGATGCTACATTCGCGGTTCAGATCGCCCACGAAGTAGGTCGTACCCCAACCGCCGGCGTTGTTGGTCAGCACGCTGTGTTTCACCACCGAGCTGTAATTTTCCGGCGCTGCTGTCAAGCTGTCTGCCATACTGGTCGCTGTCAGACCGCCGGCGAAAGAGCCGTGATAACAATAGTGTCTCAGCTTGAAATAATTGTTGATCGTGATGCTGTTCTCATACAGAACGCTGTCGGCCTCCTGTTCGAGATCTACGTTGCTGTAGACCATGTTCAGCGAATCTAAATTCCCGGCGTACATTTGCCAGAAACCGCTTCCGCTGATGCTGTTTCCATTACTGTCGCACGAGGTCAATGCCACGGCAGCTATTGCTGTCAAACCCAATAGCGCAGTTCCAATCTTTCTCATTTTCGATTTATTGTTTTAAGATCTAATACACATCTCCAGAGAAAGGGTTGGAGCATTATTGCTCCAATCCCATATTGTAAAGAATAAAGCTATAGATGTCAGCCTTTTCGTCCAGCACCTTGCTCATCGGCTTGCCTGCGCCATGACCGGCGTTGCTCTCGATCAGGATGATCTTGGGCTCCGTGCCGGTCTGAGCCGCTTGCAATGTTGCTGCATACTTGAAGGAATGTGCCGGCACAACTCGATCGTCGTGATCAGCCGTTGTCACCAAGATGGCGGGATAATGCACGTCTGCGCCGCTCTTGATGTTGTGCAGCGGAGAGTAGCTCTTCAGATAAGCGAACATTTCGGGCGAATCCTCGCTGGTGCCATAATCGGGCGCCCAGTTCCAACCGATGGTGAACTTGTGGTAGCGTAGCATATCCATTACGCCCACTTGCGGAATGGCAACGGCAAAGAGTTCGGGGCGTTGATTGACGCAAGCGCCGATCAACAAACCGCCGTTCGAAGCACCCTCGATTGCCAAACGAGCCGGAGAGGTGTAGCCTTGAGCAATCAGATATTCGGCGCAGCCGATGAAGTCGTCGAAAACATTCTGCTTCTGTTGCTTCGTGCCTGCCTGATGCCAGCTTTCGCCATACTCATTGCCACCACGCAATACAGCTTGTGCGTAGATACCGCCACGTTCCAACCAAGCGATGCGGGTCGGGGAGAAGCCGGGGTTCATGCCGACGTTGAAGCCACCGTAGCCATAGAGATAAGTCGGGTTGGAGCCATCTTTGACCGTACCTTTTTTATAGGTAAGGAAGAGCGGTACCTGCGTATTGTCTTTGCTTGGGGCAAAAACAAGCTCTGTCTCGTAGTCGTCCGGGTTGAAATCCACGTGCGGACGGATGTACTCTGTGCTCGTATTGGTAGCTAAATCGTACTTGTAGATTGTCGTGGGGAAGACAAAAGAGTTGAAACCGTAGAAGATCTCCTTCTCGTCGCCGCGACAGCTGAACCATGCCGCGCCAAAGGTCGGGAATTCGATATGGTGCACCTGTTCGCCTTGCATCGTGTAGACATACGCCTGATTACAAGCATCCACATCATAGGTCACCAACAAATGACCGTCAGCCATCTGTACAGAGGAGAGTAGATGATCGCTTTCGGGGATCAGATCCTGCCAATGTGCTTTGTCTGGCGTCTGCACCGACACGCGGCAGACACGCCCCATCGGCGCATCTTCGTTCGTATAGAGATAAAGTGTGTCGCCGATCACGTCGATGGCATCGTGGAAATAGGTCATATCGTCTGAGACTACCTCATACGATGCACCCTTGCGCGTCATATCTTTGACGCGGAGCGTATTGCCGGATGCTTGTCCCGCCTCGGTTAGGAACATGAAACGCTCGTCCTCGGTCAGGCTCACGCCGTGGAAGTAGAGCGGCTGATCAGGATTCTCGTATTCCAAACGATCCTCGCTCTGTTTTGTTCCGATGCGGTGGTAATAGATCTTGTGCCCTTCGTTCTTCCGCGAGTAGGCGTGCGCATCCGGCGCGTCGTAAGCTGCGTAATAGAAACCGTCGCCGCACCATGCCGCGTTGGTAAACTTAGCCCAAACGATGTGATCCTCTAATTGCTTTCCTGTCGTGATGTCGATGACGTAAATCTCCGTCCAGTCCGAGCCATTACGATGAATCATGTACGCCGCATAATGACCGTCTTTCGAAATACTCATGCCGGCGTAAGCCACTGTGCCGTCGGTTGAGAGTGTATTGGGGTCTAAGAATACTCGCGGCTCTTCATCCAATGATTCTTGGATATAGATGACGCTCTGATTTTGCAGACCATCGTTCTTGGTGAAAAAATAATGCCCGCCGAGGTGAGCAGGTACAGAAATACGCTCGTAATTGTACAGAGCTTCCAGACGCTGACGCACCGAGTCGCGGCACACGACGTGGCTGAAGTATTCATCTGTGAGCGCACGCTGAGCTTCTACCCACGCGCGTGTTTCTGCCGATGTGTCGTTCTCCAACCAGCGATAGGGATCTGTTACTGTTTGACCGAAGTATTCGTCTACGACGCTGCTGTCTTGGCGCGCCTCCGGATAAGCAGTTGGCAGAAAACGAGTGTCACGAGTGCTACAAGCCGTAGCTGCCAACGCCGCGCCCAAACAGAGCGCTGCGTTGACGGTGTGGTGTTGTTGATTCATAAAAGATACATTCAAATAAGACTAATTATTTAGGATAAACCGACGATTTCGCCGTTTACGATATCTATGTGTTCTGCGGCGGGGACTTTGGGCAAGCCGGGCATACGCATCATCTCGCCGGCAATAGCCACGATGAACTCTGCGCCGTTATTGATCACGATGTCATTAATTGCAAACTCGAAGTCCTTGGGACAGCCGTAGCCCTTGGGATCGGCGCTGAACGAGAATTGTGTCTTTGCCACGCAGACCGGATAATGGTTAATACCGAGATCAGCGATAAGCTTGAGCATCTTCTGCGCCTTGTCGTTGAAGGTGACATTGCGTGCACCATAAATCTTCATAGCCACAGCCTCGATTTTGGCTTTGGGGGTCATATCGTCTGTATAGGCAAAGTTCAACGCCGGCTGAGAGGGATGGTTCGCAATCTCGTCCACCACGGTCTGAGCCAATTCCACAGCGCCTTCACCACCGCGAGCGAAGCCGTCGTTCACGACGCACTTAACGCCCAACGATGCGCAGTGATCCTTGAGGCACTGAATCTCCTCTTCTGTGTCGTTGGCGTAGCGGTTGAATGCCACTACTACGGTCTGACCGAAGCTCTGCATATTAGCGATGTGTTTGTCTAAGTTTTCGAATCCCTTCTTGAGCCCTTCGATGTTCGGCTCCTTGATCAAGTCGGCAGGCACGCCGCCGTGCATCTTGAGTCCGTTGCAAGTTGCTACCACGACGGTTAGCTTAGGCACGAGACCCGACTTACGGCACTTGATGTCAAAGAATTTTTCGGCGCCCAAATCGGCACCGAATCCAGCCTCTGTCACTACGTAGTCGCTGTGGCTCATACCCATCTTCGTGGCGATGACCGTATTGCAGCCGTGTGCAATGTTGGCGAAGGGACCGCCATGCACAAAGGCGGGAGTATTTTCTGTGGTCTGTACCAAGTTTGGCAAGATTGCATCTTCGAGCAATACGCAGATAGCACCCGCCACGCCGAGGTCTTTGACTGTGAAGGGGGTGCCGTCGTAACGATAGCCCAACAGAATATTTTCGATGCGGCGACGCAAATCTGCCTTGTCGGACGCCAAACAGAGGATCGCCATGATCTCTGATGCCGGCGTAATGTCGAAGCCGGTCTCACCGGGGATGCCGTTGCCGGCGCCACCTAAACCGGAAACGATCTTGCGCAGACCGCGATCGTTGATGTCGATGACACGTTTCCAAAGCACTTGTTTCAAGCCCGGTTCCGTGCTGCGTCGCTGATAGAAATAATTATCCATCAACGCTGTGATCATATTGTGAGCGCAAGTGATGGCGTGGAAATCGCCAGTGAAGTGCAGGTTGATCTTATCCATCGGAAGCACTTGTGCATAACCACCGCCGGCAGCACCGCCCTTCATGCCGAAGCAGGGCCCAAGCGAAGGCTCGCGGAGCACGACGATAGATTTCTTGCCGATTTTGTTCAGTCCCAACGTCAAGCCGATAGAGACCGTAGTCTTGCCGATACCCGCTTTGGTGGGGCTGATCGAAGTGACGAGGATGAGGTTGCTCTGCTTGATCTTCTCTTCGTCGATCAGATGCAACGGCACCTTGGCAATGTGGTGTCCGTAGCAGAAGATTTCCTCCGGATTGATGCCTGCTTTCTCAGCAATCTTTTCGATGCGCTCTAACTTACACTCGCGAGCGATTTCAATATCAGTTTTCATAATTTAGATAGTTGAATATTGTTATGATCCTAAAAATTATTACTTCTTAGTGGTGAGTTTCTCCAAACGTTCTGTCAGTGAAACCATATAGTCGCGCAGCTGCGCGGCCTCCATAAATTCCAGCTTTTTGGCGGCCTCCAACATTCGGGCTTTAGCGCGTTCGATCTCGGTTTCTAACTGCGACACGCTGTTGTAATCCACTGCAGGCTGTGCCACATTGCCGATCGGCGTTTCTGCGGCTTGATAGGGGCGGGGCGTCTGGGCGGGTGCGGCGCCAAACGAGCTTTGCGTCTGTCGGAGCTCCTCGTTGTCGAGCAGCGACTTGCGGGGCTTGGCTATCTGGGTCGGCGTGATGTTGTGCAGACGATTATACTCCATCTGCTTCATGCGGCGGCGTGCTGTTTCGTCGATAGTTTCCTGCATGCTCTGCGTGATGCGATCGGCGTACATGATTACACGCCCATGTACATTGCGCGCTGCACGTCCGGCGGTCTGGGTCAGAGAACGGGTGTTGCGGAGAAAGCCCTCCTTGTCTGCATCCAAGATGGCGACAAGCGACACTTCGGGCAAATCCAGACCTTCGCGCAATAGGTTCACGCCGATCAGTACATCGAACGTGCCGTCGCGCAGTTCGTCCATGATACGTACGCGATCCAAGGTGTCTACGTCGCTGTGTACGTAGGTTGAACGGATGCCGTGTTCCTGAAGATAGGCATCCAGCTCCTCTGCCATGCGTTTGGTCAACGTCGTCACCAAGGTACGCTCGTCGCGTTCGATGGTTTCCTGAATCTGCTCCATTAGGTCGTCGATCTGGTTCTCCGTAGGATGTACCTCGATCGTCGGGTCGAGCAGTCCGGTGGGACGGATCACCTGTTCGGCAATGATTCCGTCGCAGCGCTTCAACTCATATTCGGCAGGGGTGGCGCTCACATAGATCACCTCGTGGGTCAACGCCTCGAATTCCTCGAATCGGAGCGGTCTGTTGTCGATCGCTGAAGGAAGGCGGAATCCGTAGTCTACCAAATTCTGTTTGCGCTTCAAGTCGCCTCCGCTCATGGCGTGGATTTGTGGCAACGTCACGTGGCTCTCGTCAATGATCGTCAAGAAGTCTTCCTGAAAGTAATCCAACAGACAGAAGGGGCGCGAACCCGCAGGACGTCCATCGAAGTAGCGACTGTAATTCTCGATGCCGGAACAGTGTCCCACCTCCTTGATCATCTCCATGTCGTAGGTAACGCGCTGTTGCAGCCTCTCCGCCTCCAACATCTTGCCCTCTGCCTGAAACAGAGCCACCTGTTTGCCCAAGTCGAGGGAGATCTCGTCGATAGCGCGGTTGATGCGTTCGCGAGTGGTGACGAAGATGTTGGCGGGGGTGATGATGTATTCGTTGTAGGAACTTATCTGATGTCCCGTTGTCACGTCCAAACTCTCTAACGATTCGATTTCGTCGCCCCAAAAAGAGATGCGGAGCAACATGTCTGTTGATGCCAAGAAAACATCCACCGTGTCACCCTTGGCGCGGAAGTTGCCGCGTTGCAGTGCCACTTCGTTGCGGGTGTACTGAGCGTCCACCAAGGCGCGTAATAGTTGGTCGCGAGTAATCACATCGCCGCAACGCAACTGAATGGTGTTGGCATGGAAATCTTCAGGATTGCCGATGCCGTACAGACAGGAGACTGAACTCACCACGATCACATCGCGCCGCCCTGAGAGTAGGGCATTGGTCGTCGAGAGACGTAATTGATCCAGATCCATATTGATGGCAAGATCTTTCTCGATGTAAGTGTCGGTGCTTGGAATGTATGCTTCGGGTTGGTAATAATCGTAGTATGAGACAAAGTATTCCACCGCATTGTGGGGAAAGAAGGCTTTCATCTCTCCGTAGAGTTGCGCCGCCAACGTCTTGTTGTGGCTCAAGATGAGCGTCGGTCGCCCGGTTCGTGCAATAACATTGGCCATGGTAAATGTCTTGCCGGATCCTGTCACGCCTAACAACGTTTGGGCGCCCGTGTGTTCGTTGACGCCGCTCGTCAGTCGCCTGATAGCTTCGGGTTGATCCCCCATCGGAGCATAAGGAGATATAAGTTGGTATTCCATTGGGGGCAAAGATAATATTTCAGCGGCATATCACCAATAAAATAGGCGTGGGAAAACTTCTTCCCACGCCTATTTGTTAGTTTTTATTCACACGCACCGCAGTCGGAGCACCCGTTGCATATCATTCTGCTACCACACGTGGCGCATTGCTCCCTGAAGTGTGGTCGGGGCGACGCCACTTCGGAGGGTCGGCCTAAGCCCTCGGCAGCGAAAAGTCCCGGTTCGGGATCGACTAACCGAAATTGCAGCGGACGCTTGGAACGGTAGCTCAATCCAGACTTGAAAGCTTGTGCGGATTGTTCTCGTTTGTTAGGAATGCGATAGGTGCGTCCCCCCTTGACGAAGATTGTCCCCGTCTCGACGAAGGCAAAGGTCACGTCATGTCGGCGACATTGTTCGCTCAGCGACGCTACCCACTCATAGTGGCAGGGGCGGGCGCCGTCGTAGTTCTCGCCGCCGCAAAGCACCTCTTCGAACTGTCCGGTGGCGAGATACCGATCTACCTCGATCGCTCCGATCAGCGGGGCGCACATGAAGCCCTTGTGCCGTGCCGGTAGGTCGAGAAGCAGTGACAGACGTTCGTCGGCACGCTGCTGATTCTCGGTCGTCACGGAGAGGAGCACATTCTCATACCCCTCGCCCCAGTCGGGCGGCAGACACTCTGCGATGCGGGTGGCGCGTTTGGTCAGCAACCGGAATCCGATGTCGGAGCGTTCACGCATCATGCGCCACGCTTCGGCACGCCACGGATCAGCCTCTTCGACAAAGAAGTCGGTCGAGAGTCCTACATACAGTTGCATTCCGCCGGGCAATTTGTAGCGCCCATCTCGTCGGCGTTGTATCGGCAACCGAAATTGTTCTGTGCGGAACACTACCGACGTGTCGATGTTGCGCTTCCCGTCCAAGAAGTACATATAGCAGTGCTGACAACCCTCACTGATCTTGTGGCAACCGTGCCAAGGATTCCAGATGATCATGCGGCACTCAAGATTCCTTCAGCCACTTATCCAACCAGCGGAAGAAGACGCGCTGCCAGAGTACACAGTTCTGTGGTTTCTGTACCCAGTGACATTCGTCGGGAAAGTAGAGCATCTCGGCGGGAATGCCGCGCATCCGTGCTGCGTTGAAAGCCTGCATACCTTCGGTCGCGGGAATGCGATAATCCTTCTCGCCGTGGATCACCAAGATCGGTGTGTCCCATTCGCCTACAGCCTTGTGTGGTGAGTGGGCAAAGCTGCGCTGTGCCGTCGCATTGCCTTGCTCCCAATAAGCGCCGCCCAAGTCCCAACGAGTGAACCAGTTCTCCTCCGTCTCGCCATACATACTCTCCAAATTGAAGATACCGGCGTGCGCGATGAAGCACTTGAAGCGTTTCTGATGATGTCCCGCTAAATAATAAACCGAATAACCGCCAAAGCTGGCGCCCACGGCACCGAGATGATCGCGGTCGCACCAAGGCTCGCGTGCCACCTCGTCGATGGCGGTCAGGTAGTCGTCGATGCACTGTCCGCTGTAGTCACCGGAGATCTGCTCATTGAAGGGCTGCCCGAAGCCCGGCACGCCGTGACGATTGGGCAACACTACGGCATAACCGTTGGCTTGCATCATCTGGATGTTCCAACGGATGCTCCAAAACTGACTGACGGGGCTTTGGGGACCGCCCTGACAATAGAGCAGGGTGGGGAAGCGGCGTTCCGGATCTTCGGCGCGTAGACGGTCAAAGCCGGAGGGGAGAGCCACCCACACCAACATCGAGTCGCCGTTGGTGCAGCGCATCCAACGTTTCTCAACACGTCCCAACTCTAATTGATCCAAGATGTGCTTATTCTCGAACGTCAACTGTGTGGCTTCGTGCGTCGCCTCATTAAGGGCGTAGATATCGTCCGGCGCACTCATGCTGTGGCGGGTAGCGATCAGGCGATCGGCGGCAAAGCAGAGTGACGAGAAATCATAGTCTCCGCCGTCGCTGATGCGTGTGATGACGCTATCCAACGTACAACGATAGATCTGACATGTGGCCTCCACGTAGCTCAAGAAGTAAATCCCCGCACCATCGGGCGCCCAAACAAAGGCGTCACAGTTGTCGCGATAGGCTGCCGTGAGGTCGGTGGGTTCGCTGATCTCGATGTCTTGAAGCTCTGTGGCAGAAGCGCCGTTCAACGCCGTCATGTCGAGCAACATTAGGCGCTGTTTGTCGCTCTCGTAGCCGTCGCGTGCCATGCTGCACCATGCCAATTTAGAGCCATCGGGGCTGAATGCAGGTGCCGTATCGTAGCCCTCCATGTCCGCCATTCCCTCCGTTAGGCAACGGGTCGTGCCGGAGGCAATATCATACAGATAGAGGTTCGAATTGGTACTGAAAGCATAATCGCTGCCCGTTTTCTTACGACTGACGTAGACCAAACGTGATCCGTCGGCGTTGAACGTGAAACTCTCCGTGCCACCGAAGGGGCGCATCGGACACTCGTAGGGTTCGCCCTCCATGATGTCGTGGGCGTCGCCTACCGTCTCGCCATCGAAGGCGGCGAGGAAGGGGTGAGGATAGTCGGTCACAAAGTCGTTCCAGTGGCGATACATGAGGTCGTCAAAGATCTTGCCACTTGCTTGCGGTAGGTCGGGATAGAGCGTTTGTGCATCGTTGTGGATGGGTAATGCAGCGATCATTAAGACCTGACGATGTTGACGGTCGAAGAGGAAACCCTCGATGTCAGCCTCCTGCGCGACACCCTCTGCGTCGGGTAGGGTGAAGTGGCTCGCTTGTCGGCGATTGCTACCGTCGGCATTCATGATCCAGATCTGCATCGTGCCGCTCTCATTGCTCAAGAAGGCGATGCGTGCCTCCGCGGTAGCCGTGGCACCCTCGGCTGCGGGAATCCACACGGCGTTCTGTTCCGAAATGGCGGTGTGGGTGATGGGGTGGTTGTCCGTTCCATCGGTATGGATCACGTAGAGCTCGCGGTTGGACTTGTTGAGACTGACGTCGGTATAGGTGACGCCATACAGCAATTTGCTGCCGTCGGGCGATGGTTGCACGTCGGAGATGCGTCCGAGTTGTTGCAGAACTTCGGCGGTCAATTTATGATCTGTGATGGTCGGTTCGGCACGACCGATGATGACCTTCTCTGCGTCGCCTCCCGTAGGAGAGGTGCAGGCGGCACAACCGAATAGGGTAGTGGCCATAAGCAACGTGTGTTGATGTGAGAACATTATTGGGTGTTGAATTATAAAAAGTTTTCAGCAATAATACAGAAAAATCTCGATTCCCACAAACCAAAGACTCGAAAAACTGTTTCACTCACGGCTTTGTCGGAACCAAAAACCGAAATTTGCCCTCTGCAGGTGAATAATAGTCTCTATTCACTGAAATGCTGTGCAACATTGCCCGTTCTCCACGCACACGCCTTATGGGGTATTCCTCATCGTCTGTATAGCTCACCGCCGCGAGGGTTGCGCTGCAAATCCACCGGAGCTTCGCACCGCAGTGAAAAGGTAAAACAAAGTCGAAAAGTTAATAGAAAATCGGGTGTTTACAAACTTTAACACAATGGACTTATTGTAACTTCCGGAAATGTCCGATTGGTACAATATCCTAATGGGAGTGCTTCTGAGTGTGCGCAAAATAGATTGCTCATTTTGCGCTGCGCAACAAAATTAAGAAAGAGATATTGTACAAGATACAATAATTCGCCGAATGTGGACGCCGATTGCAGCCGGAAAAATATTCCCCAATAATTTGGCGTACATTGAACGAACCTTATATATTTGCCTCGTCAAAATGACAGAATCAACATCTTATATTCGATAAGACACATCTTATTATAATATGGAAGAACACCAGACTCCGACCGCCCTCTTCAATCCACATGTTTCGGTGGATTGCGTGATTTTGGGTTACGATGGAGTATCGCTACAGGTTTTGCTTTCGCGTCAAAGCGCCGAAAACCCGACAACAGAATGCAATACGTTGAAGTTGCCGGGACGCCTGATCTATGCGGACGAGAGTCTGGACGATGCCGCCGCAGACATCATCAACCAGCTGACGGGCACGCGCCACCACTATATGCGCCAGTTCAAGGCATTCGGCGATCCCGACAGAATCTCTAATCCCAAAGATATCTTGTGGTTGGAGCACGCCAGTCGGCAACGCATCGGACGCATCGTGACCATAGCCTATATGTCCCTGATTCGCATTAACAATCGTACTCACCGCACCTTTGCGGGGCACGATGCCGGATGGTATGCCGTCGAAGACTTGCCGCAGTTGGCATTCGATCATAATCGTATCATCACGGAGGCCATTCGCGAGGTCTATCGGCTCTCTGCCGATCAGCCACGCCTTCTCTTCGAGATGCTTCCCGCCAAGTTTACCGCCCTACAGTTGCGCCGACTTTACGAGCAGGTGCAGGGCAAGGAGATGGATGTGCGCAACTTCAGCAAGCTGATGTTGGGCAAGTCCTACATTGTCCCCTTGAACGAGTGGGAGACCGGCGTCACCCATCGAGCGGCACGCTACTATCGCTTCCAGAACCCTAAAAAGGGAAAGCGCGAGGCTCAGGAGGCGTAAACGAGATCGGTAAAAGAACAATGTGAGATAGTAATAATACGAAACTATAACCTTAAAAAAAGAAGAGCTATATGTATTTATTAGGCTTAGACATCGGATCTTCGTCCGTGAAAGCATCCTTGATAGACGCCGCCACCGGTAAATGCGCGGCGAGTGACTTTATGCCCAAGGTGGAACAGCCGATCACGGCTGTCAAAGCCGGATGGGCGGAGCAAGACCCCGAAATGTGGTACACCAACATGAAGGCTGCTTTGGCCAATGTGATGAAGACCGCCGGCGCTGCTCCCAAAGACGTACAGGCTGTGGGCATCTCCTATCAGATGCACGGTCTGGTATTGGTAGACAAGAATCAACGTGTGCTACGTCCCGCCATCATCTGGTGTGACAGTCGCGCGGTACCCTACGGCGAAAAGGCTTTCACGGATCTCGGTCCGGAATATTGCCTCAGCCATCTGTTGAACTCTCCGGGCAACTTCACCGCCTCGAAGTTGGCATGGGTTAAGGAGCATGAACCGCAGATCTACGAACAGATCTACAAGTTGATGCTGCCGGGCGACTACATCGCTATGCGCCTTACAGGAGAGATCAATACCACCATCGGTGACCTTTCGGAAGGTATCTTCTGGGACTTCCGCGAGCATTGCGTCAATCAACGCTTGTTGGATTACTTCGGCTTCAGCCGCGAGATGATCCCCGACATCGTGCCCACGTTCAGCATTCAGGGACGTGTTTCGGCAGCTGCCGCCGCCGACCTCGGATTGGCTGAGGGCACACCGGTCTCTTATCGTGCCGGCGATCAACCGAATAATGCCCTTTCACTCGGCGTCTTGAACCCCGGCGAAGTGGCTTCGACCGCAGGAACTTCGGGCGTCATCTATGGCGTCATCGGTCAGGTGAACTACGACCGCTTGTCGCGCGTCAACACCTTTGCACACGTCAACCACTCTCTGTTGCAGCCTCGCCTCGGCGTACTCTGCTGCATCAATGGTACCGGTATCCTTAACTCATGGATGCGTCGCAATGTGATGCCTCAGGGCATGAGTTATGTGGAGATGAACGAGTTGGCAGCCCAAGCACCGATTGGCGCAGAGGGGGTCAGCATCATCCCCTTCGGCAACGGCGCAGAACGCATCTTGCGCAATAGCGAGGTGGGAGCTTCGATCCTCGGCATCAACTTCAACATCCACAACCGTAGCCATCTGCTGCGCGCCGCCCAAGAGGGCATCGTCTTCAGCTTTATCTACGGTATGGAGATCATGCAGGAGATGGGTATGTCGCTCGCGACGATCAAGGCGGGTCTGGCCAATATGTTCCTCAGTCCCATCTTCCGCGACACTTTAGCAGGAACGACGGGCACCGTCATCGAACTCTACGACACCGATGGCGCTGCCGGAGCTGCCAAGGGTGCTGGTATCGGCGCAGGCGTTTACGCCACACCGGAGGAGGCTTTCGCCTCACTGCAAAAGAAGGCTGTGGTCGAGCCTAATGCTGCCAACGCCGACGCTTATCGCGAAGCCTACTTCCGTTGGCGCGAGCGCTTGAACTAATAAGATAACTAACGTTTACACACATAAAATTTAAAAATTATGGCACAGGAGTATTTCCCCTCAATCGGGAAAATCAAATTTGAAGGCAAGGATTCTAAGAATCCGATGGCATTCCACTATTATGATGCAGAAAAGTTGATCATGGGCAAACCCATGAAGGAATGGTTGCGTTTCGCTATGGCTTGGTGGCATACCCTCTGCGCTGAGGGCGGCGACCAGTTCGGCGGTGGCACAAAGACCTTCCCGTGGAATCAGGGTTCCGATCCGATCGCTGTGGCTAAGCAGAAGGCTGACGCCGGCTTCGAGATCATGGAGAAATTGGGCTTCCCCTATTTCTGCTTCCACGATGTAGACCTCGTGAGCGAGGGCAACAGCATCGAGGAGTATGAGGCTAACTTGAAGGAGATCGTGGCTTATATCAAGGAGAAAATGCAGCAGACCGGTATCAAGTTGCTCTGGTCTACGGCCAACGTATTCGGCAACAAGCGTTATATGAACGGCGCTTCGACGAATCCCGACTTCGACGTGGTAGCTCGCGCTATCGTGCAGATCAAGAACGCAATCGATGCAGGTTTGGCTCTCGGCGCAGAGAACTACGTGTTCTGGGGTGGTCGCGAGGGTTATATGAGCCTGCTTAATACAGATCAGAAGCGCGAGAAGGAGCACATGGCAACGATGTTGCGCATGGCACGCGATTACGCTCGCAGCAAGGGCTTCAAGGGTACATTCTTGATCGAGCCTAAACCGATGGAGCCCTCTAAGCATCAGTACGATGTGGACACGGAGACCGTCGTAGGCTTCCTCAAAGCACATGGCTTGGAGAAGGATTTCAAGGTGAACATCGAGGTGAACCACGCTACGTTGGCAGGTCACACCTTCGAACATGAATTGGCAGTAGCCGTAGATAACGGTATGCTCGGCTCTATCGACGCTAACCGCGGCGACTATCAGAACGGTTGGGACACCGACCAGTTCCCCATCGACCAGTACGAGTTGGTACAGGCTTGGATGCAGATCCTCCGCAACGGTGGTCTCGGCACAGGCGGTACGA
>CAZGZL010000043.1:0-14957 GCA_964530595.1 uncultured Prevotellaceae bacterium
ACACGCCGTTTTGTTCGGACGCAACATACAGTTTAGCGATAAGCCCATTGCTTAGATGGGAATGTGTCAAGGGTTGCAAGCGGCTCCCCGTTTCGGAGAGTTAGTACCGCTTTCTTGGCGCAAAAGTAGTTTTTTTTGGAATGTAGACCAAATAAAAGAGAAAATAATTACCTTTGCCGCCGCAAATAGTAATATACAACACTTTGAGAAAGACTAACTTCCAGCCAAGAACCTCTCGACCGGACCAAATACTCACGTTTTGTCCCACGGAGGAGACCACGTTGTTCGCCTTCTTGCAACAAGTCTTAGCCCCTCGATCACGTACTGTGATTAAATCCCTGATGGGGCACAATCATGTTGCTATCAACGGTCAACCCACCACCGCTTTCGACGCCCCGTTGACGCCTGCTGACGAGCTGACGGTCAACCTGACACGCCCTTATCCTGTACTACGCAGCCGAATGTTGCGCATCTTGTGGGAGGATGATGCGTTGATCGTCGTCGAAAAGAAGTCCGGACTGTTGAGCGTCGCCGCCGGCAATACGCGCGACAAAACTGCATTCAACATCGTACAGGAGTACGTGCAGCAGAGCAATCCACGCGCGCGTGTCTTCGTGGTGCATCGTTTGGATCAATTCACGTCGGGCATTTTGATTTTCGCCAAGACGCAACAGGTACAAGATATGTTGCGCGCCTCGTGGAGCACTTATGTGGTAGATCGCCGCTACGTGGCGATCACTGAGCATGTCCCGGCACAACCGGAAGGTAAAATTTCCAGCTATTTGGCTGAGAATAAAGCGATGAAGGTCTATTCTACCCAAGATCCTGCGGCAGGCAAATTGGCGGTCACTCGTTATCGCGTCGTGAAGACGTCGGGCGACTTTGCACAGGTCGATGTTGAGATCTTAACAGGACGTAAGAATCAGATTCGTGTGCATCTCAGCGAAATGGGATGTCCTGTGGCAGGCGATCGTAAATATGGCGCCGTGACCAATCCGGCGGGACGTCTGATGCTGCACAACTACCTCCTGCAGTTCGTGCATCCTCTGACGCGCGAACATAAGACCTTCGAGCTCCCTATGCCGAAGTGTTTCAAGATCTGACGGCTTGTCGCCACGATCCCCACTCGATAGTACATCGGGAGCACCCGCCACAAGCGATGAGTGCTCCCCTCATTTATTATTTATACTAAATTACAGCAAAAATCAATGGACGTTCCGGACTATATTATCCAAGCAGAGCATCTGAAAAAATCATTCGGCGATAAAGTGGTGCTCGACGATGTGAGCCTGCGCGTGAAGCGTGGCGAATTTGTAACCATTCTTGGACCCTCCGGTTGTGGCAAGACCACTCTGTTGCGTATGTTGGCGGGCTTCGAAATGCCTACCTCAGGCACCATTCAGATGGAGGGGCATGACATCACCTCGTTGCCCCCTTATCGCCGTGCGATGAATACCGTCTTCCAACGCTACGCACTCTTTCCTCACCTTGATGTCTACGACAATGTCGCCTTCGGGCTGAAATTGCGCCATATGGACGAGGCGGAGATAGATCGTCAAGTGTGCAAGGCGCTCAAGATGGTGGGTATGACCGATTACGAGGAACGCGACGTTAACTCCCTGTCGGGCGGACAACAACAACGTGTAGCCATCGCGCGTGCCATCGTAAACCATCCGCAAGTGTTGCTTTTGGACGAACCCCTCTCGGCGCTCGATCTCAAGATGCGCAAGGATATGCAGATGGAACTAAAAGAGATGCACCGCTCTTTGGGCATCACGTTTATCTATGTGACGCACGATCAGGAGGAGGCGTTGACCCTCAGTGACACTATTGTGGTGATGAATGAAGGGGTAATTCAGCAGATCGGATCTCCGACAGACATTTACAATGAGCCCGCCAATCCATTTGTTGCCGACTTCATCGGCGAGAGTAACATTCTCAACGCTGTCATGTTGCGCGATGGAGAGGTGGAGTTTATGAATAAGGTTTTCAAATGCGTGGACGGCGGTTTCGCACCCAATGCAGCGGTCGATGTTGTAATTCGCCCGGAAGATGTGTACATGGTACCACATCCTTCGTCGGGGATGTTTAGCGGTGTGGTGAAATCGTGCATCTTCAAAGGCATTCACTATGAGATGTTTGTCGAGACGCCTGATGGCTACGAAATTCAAGTGCAGGACTATAACGCCTTTGAAGTGGGTAAGGAGGTCGGCATGATCGTTAAACCCGGAGACATCCACGTGATGCCTGCACAGTATCTCTGCAATAAGTTCGCGGCGACTGTTATAGACGAGACGCATATCGAAATGTTAGGCGCTACCTTTGAGTGTTCGGTTCATTCCTATCCCAAAGGGCGTACCCTTTGCGCCGAGGTGGATTGTGAACACATCGAGCTCACTGATAACGCCGAGGACGGTACTGCATCGGGCACTATCCGTTTTATCCTCTACAAAGGCAATCACTATCACCTCACGATCGAAGCTGCCGACCGGACACGGCTCTATGTCGATACGCAGGACGTTTGGGAGGATTACGACCTCTTAGGCATCTGTATTCGTCCGGAACACATTCGCCTGACGGAGGCATCATCCAAATAAAAAGCGGCAACACCGTGTCACGCATTATGTTCAATCAAATCAGTTACATCTTGGGCAGACGGAGCTACTGGGCTATTCCCTACGTGCTCTTCATGTTTGTGTTTGTTGTGCTGCCGTTGCTGCTGGTCATTTACTACGCCTTTCAGGACGCCGACGGGCAGTTCACGTTGCATAATTTCCAGAAGTTTTTTCAACAGACGGAATCAGTCAATACCTTCCTCTATTCTATTGGGGTGGCAATGATCACAACGCTGTTGTGCATTCTGTTGGGTTATCCCGCCGCCTACTTCATGGCGCGCCGAGAGTTTGCTACGCCACGTGTGATGTCGATGCTTTTCATCTTGCCGATGTGGATCAATCTGCTTCTGCGCACGTTGGCTACTGTCGCGCTCTTTGACTTCATACATTTCCCGTTGGGCGAAGGAGCCTTGCTTTTCGGTATGGTTTACAACTTCCTTCCCTTCATGATCTTTCCGATTTACAATACATTGCAGAAAATGGATAATTCGCTCATCGAGGCAGCACAAGATTTGGGTGCTAATCGGTGGCAGGTGTTTAGACGCGTCATATTTCCCCTCTCGATGCCCGGCATCTCCAGCGGGGTGGTGATGGTCTTCATGCCTACAATTTCCACGTTCGCCGTGGCGGAATTGCTGACCATGAACAATATTAAGCTTTTTGGTACCACAATTCAGGAGAATATTAACAGCGGCGTCATGCTGAATTACGGCTCCGCCTTGTCTTTGATTATGCTCATCATCATCGGCATTACCGCCTTTACGGGCGAGGATCCCAATCTCTCTACGTCGGGCAAGGAAGGAGGCAGACTATGAACCTGAAACGTTGGGGAGCACAGCTCTATCTCTGGCTGTTGCTCACGGTACTTTACGCACCAATACTCATTATTGCGATCTTTTCGTTCACCGAGGCGAAAGTGTTGGGCAACTGGACAGGTTTCTCGACACGTCTTTATACCTCGCTGTTCAGCGGTAACGCCGGCAGTTCGCTTAGCGACGCTCTGATCAATACTTTGGTCATTGCATTGGTAGCGGCACTCATCGCTACCCTGTTAGGCACCGTGGCAGCGGTCGGCATTGCCAATATGCGTCAGCGAGAACGTCGTTGGGTCTCTCTGTTGAACAGCATCCCGATGATCAACCCGGACATCATTACCGGTATCTCTATCTTCTTGCTCTTCGTCTTCTTGGGCATTACGCGCGGAATGGGAACGATTATCGCCGCTCATGTCGCTTTTTGCACTCCCTACGTTGTGCTGAGCGTTATGCCTCGATTGACCAAGATGAATCCCAATATTTACGAAGCAGCGTTGGATTTGGGCGCCACCCCCTTTCAGGCGTTCCGCAAAGTCCTCTTGCCCGAACTATGGCCCGGCATGATCAGCGGATTTATACTTTCGGTGACGCTTTCGGTGGATGACTTTGCCGTCACCCTTTTTACCAAGGGCAGCAGCGGCATCGACACCCTCTCCACCTATATCTACGCCGACGCGCGTAAGGGTGGACTCACGCCTGAACTTCGCCCGTTGTCGACGTTGATCTTCATTTGCATCCTCGTGTTGCTCCTGATCATCAATGCACGTGCCGTGCGGCAGAGCAAGAGAAAATAAATTTTGAATCCAGACTCATCGCGACTTAAAAAAATGATCACAATCCCTACATTTCGTTCCTTGACGCGCCGTCTCTCGCTTTGTCTCTTCGCGTCGTTCACCTCCATAGCCGCGCACGCCGAGTGGCAGCGTAGCGAGGTGCTCAAAGTCTACAACTGGGCCGACTACATTGACGAGACGCTGATCCCCGAATTCGAGACGTGGTATCAGGAGCAGACGGGCGAGCCGATACATATTCTTTATGAGACTTTCGACGTCAACGAAAATATGCTCACCGAAATAGAGATGGGGCACGAAGACTACGACGTCGTATGCCCTTCGGAATATATCATTGAGCGGATGTTGCGCCGAGATCTTTTACTCCCCATCTCACGCGACTTCGGCGAGACGCCTGATTATACAACGTACGTTTCTCCCTTCGCCACCGAAAAGTTCGAGCAGATGGGCGACGGTGTGCATCGGGTCAGTGACTACGCCGTGGGGTACATGTGGGGCACGACAGGCTTCCTCTATAACACTCAGTGGGTACAACGTGAGGAATTGGAGAGCTGGGAGGCCTTACTCAATCCGCGTTTCGGAAAACAGATCTTCATGAAGGATGCTTTCCGCGACATCTACAGTACGGTGGTGTGTTACGCTTGTTATGACAGTATTCAGCGCGGACTGGTGACGCGCGATGAACTCGTGGCGCACATCACGGACGAGAATATTGCCGCTGTGGAACGCATCCTCACCGCTGCGAAACCGAACATCGCAGGCTGGGAAGTGGATTTCGGCAAGGAAATGATGACGAAAGGTAAGGCTTGGATCAATGTTTCGTGGAGTGGCGACGCGATGTGGGCAATCGAGGAGGCAGAGGCCAACGGAGTCACGCTCGACTACATTGTTCCTCGCGAAGGTAGCAATGTGTGGTTCGATGGATGGGTGATTCCCCGCTACGCTCGCAATCCTAAGGCGGCGGCATATTTCATTAACTTTCTCTGTATGCCGGAACATGCCATTCGCAATATGGAGGAGATCGGCTACGTCAGTGTCATTGCTTCGCCAGAAGTGATCGAAGCCATGTGCGACTCTACGCAAGAGGAAACCTACGACCTCTCTTACTTTTTCGGCGATAGCATCGGCGCCGAGACGCTGCGCGTGAATCCTATTATGTATCCGGATCGTTCCGTCGTGGAACGCTGTGCTTTGATGCACGACTGTGCCGAGAAGACCGAAGCGATGCTCGAAATGTGGTCTCGCGTCAAAGGTGACAACCTAAATCGGGGTATGATCGTCGTCATTATTGTGGTATTGTTGAGTTATGGCGGTATTAAATGGGCGGTTCGAAATCATAAGAAGCGCCGCCAGCGTCAGCGTCAAATGCGCCGTCGCGCCGAGTCAAAAGGATGATGCGACGGCAGGATTCCCTAAGGTTGTAGGTAATACAAGAAATATTCGTTCACACTTCCTTTGTTGAGAGAATAATAAAGGTCGCAGCGCAAAACGCTGCGACCTTTATTTGTCATGCTTGATTTATTTGAGTTGCTGTAACAACTTGGCTACAGACTCGGCGTTGTTCTTGAAGTCCTGTCGGCGAGTGTTTTGTGCCAACTGATTCCAGAGCATCAGCGCCGTATTGAGGTTCTTCTTCGCCTCGGTGAAGTCGCGGAAGCGATCGCTCATCAGCAACTGACCCATCTTGGTGTGAAGCAATGCAACGTCGCGGCAAAGAGTCTCGTCGACGCGCATATTTTGCAAACGTTGCAAGCGTTTCAAGGCTTCTTGATAAGTCTCCTTGGCAGGGATGAAGCTGTTCGTCTTCTGGTAGAAATCGCCCGCCTCCAAAGCTGCATTGATGATGAAATGGATCACGCGACCATCATTCGGATAAGCGTCGATGCAGTCGTGCGACAGTCGTACGTTGGTCTCGAGGACAAGCTTCAAGTCGTGCTGATTCTTTTGCTGACGATAGACGGACGCCAACAAGTGATTCGTCACAGAGAGCGTCAGGCGCGTCATCAGTTGCTCTTGCGACATCTTTTCTGCTTCGGAGCCCTCTTTCTTGATCAACTGACCCAACAAACGCTCCTCCTTGATCTGCGCTTCGGTCAAGGCGTTGCGCGCTTCCTCCACATGATTATTCAACAAGCAGATTTCGCCCAATGCCTGATAGAGGGCAGCACGCTGGAAGAATGCCATGAATGCAGCCTCTTCTGCCGGCATTTCCTCGCCGTCTTCTTGCTTAGTCGCGTTCAGATACTCGGAGAACAGTGAAATGGTCGCGTCGCCGTAGTTCTTGAACTCTTTGCGCAATTCTTCCGGCAGGTTGTGGTAGAGTTTGCTCAACTCAATGTGTTGGTTGAGGATGCGCTGCTGCATATCGGCCTTGCGCTGCGGTTCGGTCTCTGCATTCATCTTGGCTGTTTCGAGCTGTGCCAAGGCGTCGAACATCAAGGCTACGGCTTTGATTTGTGCCATTTCCTGACAGATGCGCAATGAGAGCCACAGTAATTCCAACTCTTGATAAGAAATTTCAGCTGCGTTGCGCTTCTCGAATACGCTCATGACTGCAGTGATAGCGCCACCGAAAAGATTCTGCGCTTCCTGCTCGTTGCGACGCAGGCGAGCGTTCTGCACCTGACGTAATTTTGCAATGCCGTAGATCAGTGAGAAAACCGGGTCGTTCGCTTCGCTCGCGATCTGTCCGATGCGGTCATGCAGTTCGTCGATGATCGGATGCAACTTCTCTGCATTTCCGACTACGCCGATCACGTCATTGATTAAGAGCAGAAACATTTTCTTGCGGTCGCAATCCACCACGTTAGTCATGTCCCAAATGCACTGTTTAACCTCTTCCGGAGCATCGCGCAAGCCCTGACCCAACGTCATGATCGCTACTTTTAGCGCCTCGCCTTGAGCGTCGCTCAGATACTTGGCAGCTTCGAAAGCACGGTTAGAATCAAGCAGCAGGTGCATCGTTTGCGTTAAGCGGAGCGGATCGTTCTCCGGTAGCTCCAACAAGTGGAATGCGATGTCGGAACTGAAGCTTTTGCGGCTTTCGGCACTCATCAGCTTGCCTAACTCTTCGCGCAGTTGCGGTGTGAAGAAATAGCTCTCCATTCCCGGCATCAACTGGCGTCCGGCGATCAGCGGGAAGCCCAACGCATTCACGAAGTCGCAGAACGGTTCAGCTTGCCAATCTTCGCCGATCAGTTTCTGCAAATCGGTGGGGCGGAGTCCACCTGCGGACATTAATATGTAGTGTACAGCTTCGGAAATCTGATCCTCGCCCCACACCTCGGCGGCAGCTTCCACTGCCTTCATGTAGAGTTTGGCGTCGTCCGCTGTCGGTATATACTTAGCATCTGTGCAAATCTTGTTCAGTTGCTCGATCTCTTTCGGATCGAGCTTCGCAGTAAAGTCTTGTTGTTTCATCGTTATAAGTAAGTTAGTTATAAAGTATTCTTATTCAAATTTCTTCTGCCTCGTCACGCCACAGACGCACTTGGGCGTCGCTGGGCATACGCCAATCGCCGCGAGGCGAAAGGCTTACAGTTCCCACCTTGGGACCATCGGGAAGGCAGGAGCGCTTGAATTGTTGCTGGAAAAAACGGCGGAAGAAGTTCTTCAGCCACTTGCGCAATGTGTCGTCGTCGTAAATGCCCGCAAAAGCATGACGCGCCAAGAAGAAGATCTTGCGTGGCGAAGCGCCGAAACGGAAGCTATGATAGAGAAAGAAATCGTGCAATTCGTACGGTCCTACGAGGTCTTCCGTCTTTTGAGCGATGTTTCCGGCTTGGTCTGTGGGAATCAACTCGGGGCTGATGGGTGTGTCGATGATGTCAAGCAGAATTTCACGAGAGCGGGTGTCGACCCCTGAATCTGCAACCCACTGCACCAAGTGGCGTACCAAAGTCTTCGGGATGCTTGTATTAACGGCGTACATACTCATGTGATCGCCGTTATAAGTGCACCATCCCAATGCCAACTCCGAGAGGTCGCCTGTGCCGATCACGATGCCTCCCGTCTGGTTGGAAACGTCCATAAGGATCTGCGTCCGTTCACGGGCTTGGCAGTTCTCGTAAGTAACATCGTGCACCGAAGCATCGATTCCCAAATCCGCAAAGTGTTGGTTCACGCTCTCGCGGATGCTGATCTCGCGAATAGTGATGCCCAATGACTGCATCAGTCCGATACTATTATTATAGGTGCGGTTGGAGGTGCCGAAGCCCGGCATTGTAATGCCAATGACGCGATCGCGGCTCCAACCTAACCGATCGAAGGCCTTGACCGTGACAAGCAACGCCAACGTTGAATCCAAGCCTCCGGAGATGCCGACTACCGCCGTGCGCGCCTGAATGTGGTTAAGGCGTGTCACTAAACCTGCTACTTGGATGTTGAAGATCTCATTACAACGAGCCTCGCGTTCCTCGTTCGCAGAGGGGACAAAGGGGTGCGGGTCGATGCGACGATACAGCGGCTTGAAGTCCGGAGCCGTCAGCGGAGCGCACGAAATCACCTGCCATGCCTGTTCCGGATGACCTTCGCCGAGGGCGTTGAACGTCGTTTGGCGGCGGCGTAGGGTCAGCAGTTTCTCGATGTCAATATCGGCGATGCTGAGTGACGCTTCGGTCTGAAAACGTTCGCTTTCAGCCACAATGACGCCGTTTTCGGCGATCAGCCCCTTGCCGGCAAATACCAAGTCTGTGCTCGACTCGCCGAAGCCTGCCGAAGCATAAACATAGGCTGCTGCTAAGCGTCCACTGTGTGCCGAGATGAGCTGACGCAGATAAGCGTGCTTGCCCAATACTTCGTCGCTGGCAGAAAGGTTGACGAGCACCGTCGCCCCGGCAAGGGCTTGGTGTGTCGAAGGGGGAAGTGGCGCCCAGAGATCTTCGCACAACTCAACGCCCACTAACGCCTGTCCCAACGCCACCAGAGTATGCGTTGATAACGGCACGGGGGTCTCTTGCGTCGGGATGTGTATCGACGCACCTATCGGTAACTGAGCGGCGGAGGCGAACCAACGGGCTTCGTAGAACTCGCTATAATTGGGAATATAAGTCTTAGGAATTAGTGCTTTCACCTCGCCCCGATGTACCACTGCCGCTACATTGTAGAGACTATTACCATAGGGCAGGGGAAGACCCACGCAGAACGCTACATTCAGCTCTCGCGTCGCTTCTGCCAGTCGGCACAGTGCCGCAAGCGCTTGCTCCGTCAGGAGTGGCTGCTGAAACAGATCGGCACAAGTATAGCCGGTCAAAGATAATTCGGGAAAGACAAGCAGCTGCACTTGACGCTCTTCTGCTTGTTGTATGAGTTGTAGGTGTTGCTCGCCGTTTGCAATACAGTCTGCCACTCGAACTGTGGGGATCGCTGTTGCCACGCGTAGCAAGCCGTAGTCTATAGCGTATTTCATTCAGAGATCTAATTTCAATGCTACAAAAATAGTAATAAATTCCGAATTGGAAAAAATATGCGTGCAAAAAAGGAGCTTTTAGCCATAAAAAAGAAGCAGGAAACAACACTTGGGTTGTCTCCTGCTGGAATCTGAATCTTTCTGACGTGCAGATAGATTATTTCTTGCGATTGCCGTAGCGGTTGAGGAACTTGTCCACGCGACCGGCTGTATCGACGAGCTTGTGCTTGCCTGTATAGAACGGGTGAGATGCGCTGGTGATTTCGAGCTTAACCAACGGATAAGTCTCGCCGTCGATTTCGATGGTCTCTTTAGTGTTGATGGTCGAGCGAGAGATGAAAGTTACGTCGTTCGACATGTCTTTGAAGGCTACCGGACGGTAGTTTTCGGGATGAATACCTTGTTTCATGAGTTTGAATGTTAATGCGAGCTCTTACATCCGGCGGCTCAAAGGGTAGGTAAATTCCTCCTGTACGCCTTCAATAGAGTGTCGCTTGGTTTAATTGCGGCGCAAAGATAGCATTTGTTTTTCAAATACAGAATAGTTCGTGTAAGATTTTTTGAAAAACTATGGAATCTCGCATTGCAAGCTCACCGGTTGCCCGCTAAATGTAACACCCTCCACGCGCAATAGATAGTGCTTTGTCGGATGGTCGGAGGTGAAAAAGCGGATTCCGATTGTTCCTTGTTCGTCGCTCTGTATGGAGGGAAACCAACTGAGCGTCTTGCGCAGATCGGGGTGCGGATCTTCGCGTTCGGCACGGCTCTCGTAACGCGGGTGATAGAAATATTCCGGCTCGGTGTAGCCGAAGGCATAGTGTGTCACGCGGCGACGATCGGGACGCACACTGGTGATCGTTGTGCCGGGCTTGAAGGTAAGAATAATGTAGGCGGTGTCACGTTGCAGAAATTCCACGCTGAGGAGGTCTCCGCTGTATAGGTTGGACAGTGCTTCGACCGTAGAATAGAGTCGAGAGTTGGTGACGCCGCGTAGTCGGATGGTCGCTTTCTTTTCGTGAACCGAAGGCAGGTCGGTCATGATTGGCGCCGTCGTCGGAAAGCCCGTCAACAAGGCGAAGTCTGCTGTCGGTTCTTCGAATTCCCGCCCATACTCCTCCATATAATTTAACCCCTTGCTACGTAGCAACTCGTTCACTACGTCGATCGCCAACGGAGCATTATAGAGATCTACTTCCTGATCGATCTCGGCAGCATCAAATTTACGTTGATAGCGCACCTTGCCATTGCCGGGGCGACGATCGGTGATCACCACATCGCCCAACAGACGGGTGGTGCGGCTCTGGAGTGAGGCAAGCCATTCCCGGTAATCCCGTTCCGCATCTGTTGCCATCACTGAACTGCACCACGACGTTAGTCGTCGATCGAGCACCACCTCCGGGAACGAAATCCGATCGAAGTGATAATGCGGATTGGCAGAATAGGAGAGGAGCCGCACTTGCAGCGGCATTTTGTTGGGATAATCCAAATTACCTACGAAGAAGTGTCCTGTCGAATCGAGCATCGCTGTACCCCACGAGCCGCCGGCGGTGTCTACGATCGAGATAGCAATATTCTCGGTGGCTTTGCGATCTTTGCGTTTAAAGAAGCGATCCACATAGCCCGAAATCCATTCATTCGACTCCAACGGATGGGGGAGCACCGGGGTGTCTACCACACGCATCGTATCGGTCGAAAAGCGGCTCCACCCATGGGTCAGTAGTACACATTCCAACGCTTCCAGCCGTTCGGCGCGTGGCTCTTGCGGATCGGTGTAGTAGGCGCTGCGATTGATATAGCCGTGCAGGTCGGAACACAACAGTAGGTTGGAGACGAGGGTTTGATCTTCGTCTGCTGCCGTAGGATCGACAAATGCCGCGTCCAACAAGCTGACGGCAAAGTCTCCGCGTAGCGGATGCCCTTCGGCATCGCTCAACGTTAGTTGGAGATTCGCCTCTTGTCGTGCTCCCTCCGGACTCTCTACTTGGGCTGCAAGTTGCGGCTGTTGTCCCTCGGTGGGCAGACGGAACAGCAGACGGCGCGAAAGTCCAATCCCTTCGGCTGTACAGAGCACCATTTGGCTCACTCCCGCACGGCAACGACGTACCTCCATTACGCCGCTCTCGCCTGCCACCACGGGACGCAATTCCAAGAGATTCGAGCCGCTGTGCAGCAATAGCCATAGCGTGTCTGTAGCGTCGCGGTGTCTCTCCGTCGTTGCGTCGCTTTCTGCGGAGTGGAGCACCTGATAACGCACCTTGCCCGTGGCATCCATTTCAGACGTCTCTACTTGCAAAGCCCAACGTCCCGTGGCTTTCGGCAGTTGCCATGTGCGGGTCATGGGGAGCCCCGTGCTATCGGTTAGCTCCGGTGCTGTCACAGTGACTTCCAACGTGAGGTTGCTTCGATTGTCCGTCCCTTCCAACCAAAACCACCCCATGCCGTCGTGTCGGCTCTCGCAGACCGCCAACGGCATCGAGCTGCCCACCGCGTGTACTGTGCCACGCACCTGCACCGGGCGTCCCTCGTCACTCACGGCTCGGAAGGCAATCTTCTGCCTGCACCCTGCCACACGGCTGCCACCTTCCGGCAGAAACGTCACGTCGAAGTCATGCGCTGTCGGCTGTCGTGAGGTGTTCGCTGTTTGTTCATCGGGAGCAACAATATTTAATGTGCCTTGATAGAAATTGTCGGCATCGAAATTGCGCATCCAACTGGTATAAGCGCGTAGCAGGTAGCGACCGCCGTGCCACGTGCTATCCAATGGTAGATCATGGTGGAAGCAAAGTCCTTGGCGGCGCACCTTGCGGCGCATCAGTACCTCACCCTGCGGAGTGATCAATTCCACATATATATAATTAGTGCGAATGAGGTACGAGAGATTGTCTGCTGCTACCAACGTGCCGCGAAACCAGACCGTGTCGCCCGGTTCGTAATAGGGACGATCGGTAGTGAGGTACAGCTTCTCCTGTACACAGTCCTTCTGACGGAAAAAGTAGTCACTTACCCCTTGGGCGCAGAGTGTTTGATACAGCGGATATAGGGAAAATAAAAGCAGCGTGCAGAGCAATCGAGAAAAAGGGAAAAAGTGGCGATAAATCGAGTGTGCGAGGTGTCGTTTCATAGCAGAATGGTATATTGATCCTAAATATTTGTATCTCAGCGCGAAAATACAAACACGTCGGTGATTGTGCAAACGAATGACACGAAAATTTGTGTTTTTTAACGCTCCGAGCTCTTGCTTTTTCGGGATTCCATCAGAGGCTGTGCGAATTGACAAGTGCTCTTGATGCTTCGCCGTAGTTGAGCTAAAAATCTTTGTTTTTTTCCACTCCGAATAGTTGTCAATTAGAAAAAGTCGCTACATTTGCTCCACCAAATGACACAACAGTCATCCTGTATAAATCGGAAGGAAAAGACGCATTATCAAATCTAACTTATACAATCAAAAACATCAAAAACTATGGAGTGTTCCATTCGTATTTCGGACGACTACGCTTTTGTTCAAGCCGACAAAGAGGGTCTCGGCACCTTGAAGTTTGACATGACCATTCCCTGCTGCCGTATCTTCGAGACGACCAAGCAGCAGAGTCGTGATTACTTGGAAGAACTGATCAACTGGTGCGGTGAAACTCCGGAAAACATCGAAGCCATTGCCAAAAACATTCACATGTGTGTGGCAGTGAAGCGTCGAGAGGCCGGTTTGTTGAAGTGAAGCTTCGGAAATGTCCCCTTCCGGCGGAAGAACCCCGGCGGGAGGGGATGTTCTCTAAACCTTAATAAATGACTGTAGAGACCTAAAACCCATGAACCTTCATAATGACAAAATATTTTTTAATCCCCCTTCTTATTAAGTACAATACAAAATCCTGTCGTTGCATCGAAACAATGTGAACTTTTTGTCCATTGCGACGTTGTAAACATTGAAATCCTTTGTGATGATAGATTTTGTTTATGTAATATGTTTTTCATGGTATTTTTTGGCGAACGGGGGGCTTGTGAAAGTCTCCCGTTTTTTGTTTCCGACCTATTCACTGTGTTTGCTCCATCCCTTTGTCCCTTTCTTATCCATGCCGTGTTTCTCTCTGACGCAGCGCTTGGGATGTTGCCCCGCTGAGCCGTAGGTGCTACAAAACCGTTTTTTGTCTTGAATTTAGCCATTTTGTCAGCTCAAGCTGTCACTTTGACAGCCGGAACGCTGCAAAGATGAAACGGCACGTTCCTTGTATCACATTTAGGGAGAAACAAAAAAATATGCTACTATGAACTTTGAAAAACTTACCATCAAAAGTCAAGAGGCTTTGCAACACGCCGTTGAACTCGTTCAGGGTCACGGACAGCAAGCCATTGAGCCCGCACATCTGATGTTGGGGCTTTTGCACAGCGGTGAGCAGGTGGCTACATTCCTCTTCCAGAAGCAAGGCTTGTCGTTGCCCTCATTCCGCACGGCTGTCGAACGTCAAGCGGAGAGCTATCCCAAGGTACAGGGTGGCGCAGAACCTTATCTGAGCCGCAACGCTAACGAAGCGTTGAACCACGCCACGGAATACAGCGACCGCATGGGCGATCAGTATGTCTCGATCGAAGCCCTCTTTATGGGCATCTTTCAGACTTCCGGCGATCCCATCTCCAAGATGATGAAGGACGCCGGTCTCAACGAACGCGAATTGGATACTGCGATCCAAGAATTGCGCAAGGGTGAGAAAGTCACCTCGCAGAGCGCTGAAGACACCTACAACGCTCTGAATAAATATGCCACCAACCTCAACCAACAGGCGCGTGAGGGTAAACTCGACCCCGTAATCGGTCGAGACGAAGAAATCCGCCGTGTCTTGCAGATCTTGTCGCGACGCACCAAGAATAATCCTGTGCTGATCGGTGAACCGGGTACCGGTAAAACCGCCATTGCCGAGGGATTGGCTCAACGTATCGTGCGCGGTGATGTCCCCGAAAACTTGAAGTCTAAGCAACTCTTTTCGCTCGATATGGGCGCTTTGGTTGCCGGCGCCAAGTATAAAGGCGAGTTTGAGGAACGTCTGAAGAGCGTTGTCAACGAAGTCATCAAGGCAGATGGCGAGATCATCCTTTTCATTGACGAAATCCACACCTTGGTGGGTGCCGGCAAGGGGGATGGCGCTATGGATGCTGCCAACATCTTGAAACCCGCCTTGGCACGTGGCGAACTGCGTGCTGTGGGCGCCACAACGTTGGACGAATACCAAAAGTATTTCGAGAAAGACAAAGCCTTGGAACGTCGTTTCCAGAAAGTCATGGTGGACGAACCCGACGAAACGGCAGCCATCGCCATCTTGCGTGGCTTGAAGGAACGTTA
>CAZGZL010000044.1:0-14756 GCA_964530595.1 uncultured Prevotellaceae bacterium
CGTCCCAACACCATCGAAGAGGTCTATGAACTCTGCGACGCGCTGCTGAAGGGCGATAACGACGAGATCCGCAAGGAATGTGGTGACGTCCTGCTGCACATCTGCTTCTATGCCAAAATCGGCGAGGAGAAAGGTGCCTTCGACATTGCCGACGTATGCAATGCACTCTGCGATAAATTAATCTTCCGTCATCCCCACGTGTACGGCGAGACTGTTGCCGCCGACGCCGGCGAGGTCTGCAAGAACTGGGAACAGCTGAAGTTGCGCGAGAAAGGGGGCAACAAGACCGTCTTGGCAGGCGTTCCCGCTTCCCTCCCATCGCTCATCAAGGCCTACCGCATCCAAGACAAAGCCCGCAACGCCGGCTTCGACTGGGAAGAACGCGAACAAGTGTGGGACAAGGTGAAAGAGGAGATCGGTGAATTCCAAGCCGAGGTAGACCGTATGGACGCCGACAAGATGGAGGCAGAATTCGGCGATCTGATGTTCAGCTTGATCAACGCCGCACGCCTCTACCACATCAAGCCGGACAACGCCCTCGAACGTACCAATCAGAAGTTCATCCGCCGATTCAACTACGTAGAGCAAGCCGCTAAGGAGCAGGGGCGCTCCCTCAACGAGCTCACCCTTGCCGAGATGGACGCCCTCTGGAACGAAGCCAAAAGCAAAGCGCTATAACACGATGAATCCTAACTACACAACAAAAAATAATCCAACAATGAACAAAGCCGTATTAGGAGCTCTCTGCGCCGCAGCCTTCACCGCTTGCAGCACAAAGCAGCCCAATGTTCAAGGCAGTGGCATCGACTACTCCAACCTTGACACCACAGTCGCTCCCGGCGACGACTTTTTCCAGTACGCCACAGGTCACTGGATTGACCACAACCCGCAACCCGCCGCTTATCCGCGTTGGGGCTCGTTCACCAAGCTTGGCGACGACAACACCAACCAGCTCAGCGAACTGATCACCAGTCTTGCCGCTCAACAGAACGAACCGGGCAGCGTAGCACAGAAGGTGGGCGACCTCTACAACCTCTGCATGGATTCCGTCCGCCTCAACCAAGAGGGTGCCGCTCCGTTGAAGCCCTACTTGGAGCGCATCTACGCACTCCAGTCGCGCGAAGACTTCATCAAATACGCTGCGCAGGAGCACGACGACTTGTTCTTCGGTCTCTTTGTCAGCTCGGACGAGAAGAACAGCTCGCAGAACATCGTCTGCCTCTCACAGGGCGGTCTTTCGCTCGGCGACAAGGAATACTACCTCAGCGACGAAAAGGAAACGGCAGCCATCCGCGAGGCCTTCAAGGAGCACGTCGTAAACCTCTATAAACTCTGTGGTTTCAGTCAGGAAGAGGCCACCAAGAAGATGGAGACCATCATGGCTATCGAAACCGAGATCGCCAAGGTATCTATCGACAAGGAGGATCTGCGCGACCCCGAAAGCAACTATCACAAGATGAGCATTGCAGAGTTGAGCGCAGCTACCAACAACTTCGATTGGGACAGCTACTTCAAGAACTACTCCTACGATGCAACGACCGAAGTGGATCTCGGTCAGATCGCCCCTGTTGCCAAGGCGTGTGAGATCTTGATGAACGCGCCCCTCGATGACCTCAAGACGATCTACGAGTGGCAGACCATCGCCGGTGCCTCCAGCGCACTCAGCGACGACTTCACCAACGAGAACTTTGCCTTCAGCCAGAAGATCACCGGCGCACGCGAAATGCAGCCCCGTTGGAAGCGTGCCGTCAACCGCGTAGACGGTGTGATGGGCGATGCTGTCGGTCAGATGTATGTTGAGAAGTATTTCCCCGCCGAGAATAAGGCTCGTATGCTCGATCTCGTCTTGAACCTGCAAACCATCCTCGGCGAGCGCATCAAGGCACAAGAATGGATGAGCGACAGCACCAAGGCTTTGGCGCTCGACAAGCTCAACTCCTTCTACATCAAGATCGGTTATCCCGACAAGTGGGATGACATCAGCGGTCTCACGATTGATCCCCAGCTCACGCTCCTCGACAACCTCCACAATGCCGGCAAATTCTACTGGAGCTTGGACAAAGAGAAGCACTATAACAAGCCCGTAGATCGTGATGAGTGGCACATGACGCCTCAGACCGTCAACGCCTACTACAACCCCACGACGAACGAGATCTGTTTCCCCGCAGGCATTCTCCAGCCCCCGTTCTTCAACATGGCTGCCGACGACGCTTGCAACTACGGTGCTATCGGCGTTGTGATCGGTCACGAGATGACGCACGGCTTCGACGATCAGGGTCGTCAGTACGACAAGAACGGCAACCTCAACGTATGGTGGGCACAGGAAGACATCGACAACTTCAAAGTTCCTGCCGAAGCCTTGGCTAACTACTTCGACGGTCTCGAAGTATTGCCCGGCTTGAAGAGCAACGGACATCTCTGCTTGGGCGAGAACTTAGCGGATCACGGTGGCGTCAACATCGCATTCCAAGCCCTCCAGTTGGCAATGCAGAAGAACCCCTTGGCTGACGAGAACGGCTTCACTCCGGAGCAGCGTTTCTTCCTCTCGTATGCCAATGTTTGGGCGGGCGTAAGCTCTCCTGAGATCATTCGCTACCTCACGATGATGGATGTTCACTCAGCCAACTTCCTCCGCGTCAACGGTACTTTGCCGCACATTGACGCTTGGTACGACGCCTTCAACATCCAGCCCGACAATGCGCTCTACTTGCCCAAAGAGGAGCGTGTCAACATCTGGTAATCGCCATGTGTAGCTCTACCATGCGCCACGCACGTCTCAGTGCTCTCCTCTGCGTGAGCATATTCCTTTCGGGGGCTCAAGCTACGGCTTGGGCTGCCGAGGAGGAGACAAACGATGCTGCACACTGGGTACTGATCACCGACGATGCCGAAGAGATAGAGCTCAAGAGAATCTCTAACTTTCTGTGCACCGACGCCTCAGACACCGTCATGATCGTGTGCAATGACAGCCCGCAGGTACGCACTACGCGACACGCGCAAATAGCCTTGCGGCGGGAGGATCCCGGATCCCAAGGGCTACAAGCCCTCACCGCCCCCTCGCTACAATGCGCCGTTGCCGATCGGATGCTCACCTTGACGGGACTCACGCACGACACAGAGCTCGCTATCTATACCACAGAGGGACGCCTTCTGAGCTTACACCAAGCTCGGGGAGGCGTCCCTTTTGTTTTGTCGGTAGACGAGCTTCCCTGTGGCATCTACTTTCTCCATGCTGAATGCATGACATTTCCCTTCTTACTGTATTGATTCATTGATTTGCTAAATGCTTCGTTTACGATACCTTACCGCCTTAACTCTGAGTTGGGCACTTACCTCTGTGCAAGCACAACTCTACGTCGTCGATCATCAAGGGGTGGAGCACCTTGCGACGAACTATCAATGCCTCCCCTCGGACAGTACCCATAGCTATCTCGTAGCAGGCTTCCCGGCGGACAGCGTTGCCGAGCTGTACGCCCACGCAGCGAGCTCCGCCAGCCGATTGCGCTTTGCGGCACACGCTCCAGCCCTTGCCATTTTAGACATGAACAGCCGCAACAACGAACAGGAGCACGGCGCCGAAAACAGCCTAAATCTCTACTCAGCTTGCTACATGGCAGAGGTGGCGGGAATGCCTTTCGACACCACAAGCTCCTTGACACAAGCCATGCAGTCGCCCATGATCCTGCTCTCTTCGCGCATCAAGGGGAGCGCCTCACTGAGCGATGACGAATGCGATACCCTCCGCCATTGGGTGGAGGCGGGCGGCGTCCTCATCGCCCCAGCTGTCGAGACCTCCCGCACACCACAGCTCAGCCTTTTCGGGCTGACGGGGCGCGTCTCAATGCGTAGCCCTATAGCCATCCATTGGAAGGCAGAGACCTATCCCGAGTTGCGTTATATCGATCAGCCGGAAGAAAAGGTCACCGCCATCGGATCGAGCTCTCTCCAACTCACGACAACCTCCTACACGACGATGCCGGAAGCGGAAGTGTTGGCCACCTTCGACGACAGCACGGCAGCCGTCGTCAAATATCCCTATGGACGCGGATGCACCTACACCGTAGGTCTGCGTTGGCGAGACGTCATCGCCCGCGCCCAACTCAACAAGGACGGCGAGGCACAACGTGTCTACAGCAACGGCTTTGAGCCCTCCGCCGATATGTACCCCTTCCTGCTGCGTTCCATCTACACAATGCGCTCGCCTATATCGGTCTGGAAATATACCGTTCCGGCAGGCTATCGTTCCGTCTTGGTGCCGACGCACGATTGTGATTCTCGCACCGCTTACGAGGAGATGCACTACATGGCGGACTACGAACATTCGTTAGGGTTATGCGGGCATTACTTCCTGACGGTACATTACTACCGCGATGCAGGCTACCTCTCGGCGTTCTACGACTCTACGTCGATCGCAGCAGCGCGACAGTTGCTTGCCGCTGGGCACACAGTAGGAAGCCACTCTCTGAGCCATTTTCCCGACTTCAGCACTACCGAACGTTTCCCCATGGACACTGTGACCTCCGAGGAGTATGCAGCACGCGCCCACCACGATGTGGAGAGCAACGTCACAACCGGCGGCTCGACGTGGGCGGAAGTAGTGCTCTCCAAACAAATTTTGGAGGGCGATTTAGGCAACCAAGTACGCTCTTTTCGCTCCGGACATCTCTGTGTGAACAATCTGATGCCTCAAGCCTACGTCGAGGGAGCTTACGAAAATGCTTCGACCTATTCGGCATGCGACGTATTGAGCGAATTTCCTTTTTTCTGTCGTCTGAATAATACTTGGTCGGGCGACGAGATCCCGACGCTGCAGGTTCCGCTGCACATCTCCGACGTGTTGCGCAACGAGGATAAGGTGAGTGACGATCATTGGGATCATGTACCCGATCTGTGGGAGCCCGTGGTACAGAAGGAGATGGGCAATTATGCCGCAACGGTACTCTTGATTCATCCTAACCGCGAGTATAAGATGGAGATGCAACGGATGTTGATCGATCGGCTCGACACGACGCAAATCGGTCTCTACAACTTCGAGGATTACGCGGACTTCTGGCGCGCTCGTCACGCCTTGAACTTCGACTATCAGTACGACGCCGCCGCTGCCAAGGTAGTGATTCGTGCCGACCGCGTTGCCCTCAAGGCGCATCGTGATTTGGGCTTCTTCGTCGAGACCGGAGCTCCGGTACACAGCGTCACACTGACCGACGAGAACGGTACGCCGATCCCCATCCGTCTCCGTTCTATGGGGGCAACGGGATTCGTGGTTCTGCGCGATGCACCGTTGGAGACAAAATAAAGCGAAAAAAGCGTTGTTCCCGATGCAAATTTGCGGTATTGAGCTATTTTATGTACTTTTGCAGAGTTATTTTCCCGTAAAGGGTCTCTAAAAGAGATTGATACTATGAAAGTAGAGGACGAAGAACTGCTCAACCAAAATACAGATCAGACCGATGACGCTACCACTCCGGAAACAACCGCTCCGGAGGGAGGCGATGAGGCGCTTGCCGAAGGCAATGGCTATCAACCCCACAACGACGATGAAGAGGGCGACACGATACACCACTTGAGTGGCATGTATCAAAGTTGGTTCTTGGATTACGCCTCCTACGTCATCTTGGAACGCGCCGTACCCCATGTGTTGGACGGTCTGAAGCCGGTACAACGCCGCATCCTGCACGCGATGAAGGTGATCGACGACGGACGTTTCAACAAGGTGGCAAACATTGTCGGACAGACGATGCAATACCACCCGCACGGCGATGCCTCGATCGGCGACGCCTTGGTACAGTTGGGACAGAAAGAACTGCTGATCGACACACAAGGTAACTGGGGCAACATCTTGACAGGCGACGATGCCGCCGCCCCTCGTTACATAGAGGCACGCCTCTCACCCTTTGCATTAGAGGTGGTCTATAACAACAAGATCACCCCTTGGCAGCTGAGCTATGACGGTCGCAAGAAGGAGCCTATCAACCTACCTGTGAAGTTCCCGTTGCTGTTGGCTCAGGGTGTGGAAGGCATCGCCGTGGGCTTGTCGTCCAAGATTCTACCTCATAACTTCAATGAATTGTTGGATGCTTCGATCGCCTATTTGCGCGGCGAGGAATTCACTCTCTACCCCGATTTCCCGACAGCGGGACTGATCGACGTGAGCAAATATCACGACGGTGAACGTGGCGGCATGGTTAAAGTGCGCGCTCACATCGAGAAGTTAGATCCCAAGACGTTGGTGATTCACGACATACCGTTCGGAAAGACCGTCGGTACCGTCATCGAGAGCATCATGAAGGCTGCCGAAAAAGGCAAGATCAAGATCCGCAAAGTGGACGACAATACCGCCGCCCACGTGGAGATCATTGTCCACTTGGCGCCCGGCGTTTCGAGCGACAAGACGATCGACGCACTCTATGCCTTCACCGATTGCGAGGTGAATATCTCGCCCAACTGTTGTGTCATCTACGACAAGAAGCCTCACTTCCTATGCGTCAGTGAGGTACTGCGTCGCAGTGCCGACAACACACGCGAATTGCTTCGCCGTGAGCTGGAGATCACCCGACAGGAGTTGCAGGAACATCTGCTCTGCTGTTCGTTGGAGAAGATCTTCATCGAGGAACGTATCTACAAGGATCGAGAGTTTGAGCAGGCGCCCAACATGGATGCCGCCGTGGAACACATCGACCACCGCTTGGAGCCTTGGAAACCGCAATTCGTGCGCGCCGTGACCAGCGACGACATTTTGCGACTGATGGAAATCAAAATGGCGCGAATCCTGAAGTTTAATAGCGTCAAAGCAGAAGAGGAGATCGTCAACACGAAAAAAAAGATCCGTCAGGTGGAACGCGACTTAAAACACCTGACCGATTATACCATTGCGTGGTTTGAGCACCTCAAAGAGAAATATGGCAAGGATCATCCGCGTTTGACCGAAATTCGGAACTTTAATAATATTGATTCTACCAAGGTGATCGAATCCAACCTAAAGCTCTACGTAAATCGTGAGGAGGGCTTCATCGGGACGAGCTTGAAGTCGGACGAATATGTTTGCAACTGTTCGGAGATCGACGACATCATCTTGATCTACAAAAACGGAACTTATAAGATTGTGCGCGTCAGCGACAAGATTTTTGTCGGAAGGGATCTGTTGTATCTCAATGTTTTCCGCAAGAGCGACGCCCGAACGATCTATAACATCGTGTACCGCGACGGTAAGAGCGGCCCCTACTACATCAAGCGTTTCAACATCACCAGCATTCAACGCGATAAGGTGTACGACATGACGCAGGGAACAGAGGGGAGCAAAGTGGCTTATCTGAGCGCCAACCTGAACGGTGAGGCAGAGGTACTACGCATCACGCTGAAGCCGCGCATACACATCAAGAACTTCACATTCGAGAAGAATTTTGCCGAGATACCCATCAAGGGGCGCGGCACACGTGGTTCCATCTTGACCAAGGTGGACATCGCTAAAATTGTGGTCAAGGAGCGCGGCGGTTCTACCCTCGGCGGTCGCCCCGTATGGTACGACCCGGACGTCTGTCGCATCAATTACGACAAACAGGGCAAGTATTTGGGCGAGTTCCAAAGCGAAGATCGGATCTTGGTAATCCTGAACAACTGCGATTACTATCTGACCGATTTCGACGAGAACAATCACTATGAGCGCGACATCGTACGCATAGAGAAATATGATGCGACCAAGGCTTGGACGGTGGTGATGACCGACTGGGAGAACAATACGCACAACTTGAAGCGCTGCCTGTTAGACGCCACAGCGAAGAAGCAAAATCTGTTGGGCGACCCCAAGCGTTTCTCGTTGGATCTGCTAACCGATACCCCCTTCCCCCGCTTGGCGGTGCATTTCGGCAAGGGAGATTCTTTCCGCGCCCCCTTGGAGGTGGAGGCAGAAGAGTTTATCCCCCTCCGCTCGGTCGGGACGAAAGGCAAACGTCTGAGCAATTACACCATCGACCACATCGAGGAATTGGAACCCACACGCACGCCGGCAGCTCCGGAAGAGACCGAAGAAGAAGAGGAGGGCGACGAGACGCAACCGGGCTCCCTGTTCTAAGCAACGAATGTATTCCCGCATGAATATGAAGCTGAAACTCCTGATCTGCTGTCTGACGTCACTCTGCGGCGTCGCCCCGCTCTCTGCGGACGAGGGGGAGATACGCCCCGTACTGAACGCCCTGACGCTGCAAGTGGGTAGCGGCACCCTGCGTGACACTTATTTAGCACCGCTGAAATACGAGGGATCCTGCTTGACCCTGCAATATGAACGTCGGCGCCACCTACGCCACCCGCTGCTGAGTAACGCCCAGACTGTGACGCTGAACTATATGCGGGGCGACGACCGAAACGATAATAGCGAGAGTTTGGCAGGACGGCTACGCTACCGCTATGCACTGAACTTCAATCTGTGGCACAACGATCGCTGGAGCTTTTTGCTCGGTCCCACGTGGGGGGCAGAAGCAGGCTTTAATTATAATCTGAAGTTGGTGAATGCCAACAATCCCGCCACCGCTCGATTATCCTCCAACTTGGGGGCAACGGTAGCCGCCGGACTGCACTATCGCCTCAAGGGGTATCGTTGCCGCGCACTCGCCGAAGTGCAAGCACCTCTATTGGGAGTGGCTTTCATGCCGGAATACGGTGCCTCCTACTATGAGACGTTCTATCTGGATCACTCGACGAACGACGTACACTGTACCTCGCTGCACAATCAGCAGGATTTAGACGTGCGTCTGACGACAGATATCCCCTTGGCGGTAATCCCCGGTTTGCGTCGGCTGCGGACAGAGGTACGTCTCGGAGTGAATTATCACATCGAAACGATGAAGATCAACGACATCACCACTCGCTATTCCACCTTCGAGGCGGTAGTAGGTTGGTGTTATCAACAAATACCCTATCACGAATCACGCCGCGCACTCCTCAGTCGCGAGCCCTTAGAAGCATGGTAAAATGAAGACGTTACGATTATTACCGATCGGTATGGTAGCTTGCTGTCTGCTTTCAGCCTGCTTGGACGACGATAGCCGTGAGGAAGCGGATACCCAATGGGGCAACTTCATGGCTTGTTGGCGGGCTATGGACGAACACTACTGTTTCTTCGACGAGAAGGGGGTAGATTGGGACGAAGTGTACCTCAAGTATCGTCCACTGTTCGCCGACTCCACGCTGAACGTGTTGCAACAGTTCAATTACATGGGCGATATGTTGGCAGAGGTACGCGACGGGCATGTGAATATGTATTCATCGTTCAATACAGCCCGCTACTGGAGTTGGTACGAAGACTATCTCGACAACTACGACGACGGCTTGTTGATGAATTATTATCTGGGCACCAAATATTGGACGATTTCGGGCATGAAATATGGTCTGTTCTCCGACAGCGTGGGTTATCTGCGCTATGAGTCTTTTGCGACGACACCGGGCGAGACCAACTTAGACTATGCGCTGAGCGCCCTGCGAATGGCGAAAGGCTTGATCATCGACATTCGCAACAACGGTGGCGGCGCCTTGACTAACGTACCGCGCATTGCCAATCGCTTTGCCTCCGAAAAGACATGTTACGGCTACATTTGCCACAAGACGGGACGCGGGCACAACGATTTCTCAGAGCCCGAAGCGATCTATTTGGAGCCCCCCACAGGACAACGCGTTTTGTGGGACGCCGCCAAAGCGCCGGTAGTGGTGTTGACTAATCGACACACATTCAGCGCTGCCAACAACTTCATCGCCGCCATGCGTGCGTTGGACGGTACAGGGGGCAAAATCATCAAGATGGTAGGCGATAAAAGTGGCGGCGGGGGTGGAATGCCCTTCTCTACGGTGCTTCCCAACGGCTGGATCGTGCGCTTCTCAGCGTGTCCTATTTTGGATCACCGGAAGCGACAGACAGAGGAGGGACTTGAGCCAGACCTGCGGGTAGACATGGATTCCGCCCACGCCTACGAATTGCACCGCGACGACATCATCGAAGCAGGGCGCGCCTACATCCTGCAACATTCGTCGATGTCAGGCAACGAGAGTGCTGTCTACACACTGCCCTGACCCTCACGCTGTCCGTGCGCCTGCGTTGCAGCGCATAGCGGCAGAGAAGCGTAAGCACATTATATATATTACGTAATATTAGGAATCATGAAATTTCTGTTATTCAGCTTTGGCGGAGGCGAGATCTTACTGATCGCGTTGGTGGTGATCTTGCTTTTCGGCGGCAAAAAGATTCCGGAATTGATGCGCGGACTCGGCAAGGGGGTACGTAGCTTCAAAGAGGGATTGAACGGCGTGGAGGAGGCTCCCGATGCGTCGAAGCGCAAACTCAGCGACCACACCGACGAAAATACCTCGACCGACAAGAATTCCGAAGTATGAATATCCAAGAGGATGGCACAGCAATGACCTTCTGGGAGCACTTAGAGGTGCTTCGTGGGGTGCTGTGGCGCTCGTTATTGGCGGTGCTATGCGGTGGCGTAGTGCTATTCGTCGCCAAGGGGTGGCTCTTCCGTTGGATCTTAGCGCCCTGTTCGAGCGACTTCCTCACCTACCGTTGGCTCTCTGCCGCAGCCGGAGGATTCGGAACAGCCGACGGCGCGGGCGCCTTCGATGCTTTCACACTACGCCTAATCAGCACCGAACTGTCAGCACAGTTTCAGATCCATCTGACGACGGCATTCGAGGGAGGCATCCTTTTGGCATCGCCCTATGTGCTCTATCAGCTCTTCGGCTTCATTGCCCCGGCGCTATACGATCGCGAACGGCGTTTGGCATACGTGGTGTTGCCCGTAGCCTATCTGCTCTTCTTGGTCGGCATTGTGGTGAATTATTACATTTTATTTCCCGTAGCGCTCCATTTCTTGGCATCCTATCGTGTAAGCGACGCCGTGGCGAATGTGATCACGCTCAGCTCTTACATGAGTACGTTCTCCTCTATGACGCTCACCGTCGGGCTGATTTTCGAGCTTCCCGTAGTGTTGTGGTTGTTAGGAAAGATGGGATTCGTCACCTCCGGCGTTTTGCAGCGCTACCGTCGACACGCATTGGTCGGGATCATGATCTTGGCAGCCACAGTGACGCCGCCGGACATCTGCACGATGCTCTTGGTCACAGTGCCGCTCTATATGCTCTACGAAGCGAGCATCCATGTTGTTCCTAAATAATTTATTCGATACACTGTCATGCAATCAACACCCACCACTCTACGCATCATGCGCTTGGTGATCGACACTACTGTCGACGGGCCGGGCTGGCGCAACTCCATCTACTGTGCCGGCTGTCGCCACGCTTGCGCGGGGTGTCATAATCACGAAACATGGTCTTTCGAATCGGGGCACGATGAAACGATCGACGAACTGATCCGTCAGCTGTCCCAAACGGAGGGAAACATCACCTTTTCAGGTGGCGACCCGATGTATCAAGCCGCAGCTTTCACCGAACTGGCGCGCCGCATCCGCACCGAGTTGCACCGCACCATTTGGTGCTATACAGGCTTCACCTTCGAGGAGGTGCTTGCCGACCCGGAGATGAGCGCCCTACTGCCCTATTTAGAGGTCTTGGTAGACGGGCGTTTCGAATACAACTTACGCGACACGAATCTGCTCTTTCGAGGCAGCTCCAATCAACGCTTAGTCGACGTTCAACGTTCTCTGAGTGCGGGCAAAGTGGTGCTCTTCGACTATCAACCTTATCCGGTGTTCTGAGCGCATCATAACGGGCTGCGCTCAGAACACCGATCCAAACGGGGCTTAGCGCTCCATAAATCTCTTTCTAACGTATGTTTCTACTGATTGTCCTATTATTTTTGGCGCTGACGGTGGCTTCCGACTTTGCCTTTCTGCATAGCGTTAAACGCTTTGTAGCGCCGAGCAAGATGCTCCCCTTTCGCCTATTATGCCTCTTGACGGAGGGATTCCTTGTGTTTTTCGTCGGTCTGATCATGACGGAGACGCAGACGGTTTTGCCACATCCTACGGCGATGCTCATCGCCCTGACGCTCCTTTTCCCCAAATTACTATTCCTGATTCTGTGGCTACTCTTTGTCCGCCCGTTTCACTGCATGAAAGGCTCGCTCTACAACTTTCTCTCCGCCTGCCTGCTCTCGCTACTGTTAGGGGGCGCCATCCTTTACGGCGGATTGCGTGAACGCTTCTTGGTGGAGGTTAACGAAGTGACGGTACAGAGCGCCCGTCTGCCGCGCTCCTTCGACGGCTATCGCATCGCACAGATCAGCGACTTTCATGCCGGCAGTCTCACCGAAGCGGACACCGCGTTTGTGCGCAGCATGGTAGATAGCATCATTGCCCGCGAACCGGACATGGTCTGCTTCACAGGCGATTTTGTCAACATACACTCGTCGGAGCTTCGCCCCTTCATGCGGGAGCTGAGCCGCCTCTGTACGCGCCGTCACCGGGTCTACGCCATCATGGGTAATCACGACTATGCTGACTACGATCACTTCATGACCGACTCTATGCGCAGCGCGGACACAGACACCCTGCGTCAGATGGTGGCAGAGATGGGGTGGACGCTCTTAGACAACCGCGGTGACAGAATACGCCACCGTTCCTTCCGTCGTTTGGGAGACTTCTTCGATCCGGTGGAGACGCTGCGCATCTTAGGGGTCGGCAACATCGGAGAGCCTCCGTTCAACACCTATGGCGACTTGGAGCAAGCCATCGGCTCTCTGCCCGTCAACCGAGGGGTTCCGGAGGAACGTTTCACCATCTTGTTGAGCCACAATCCTACTCATTGGCGCAATGAAGTGCTGCAATACCCCGACATCGACCTTACGTTATCCGGGCATACACACGGGATGCAGATGAAGATTTTCGGATGGTCGCCCGCGTCATGGCGTTATCAAGAGTGGGGGGGACTGTACCACGAAGGTTCGCAATCGCTCTACGTCAACACAGGCATCGGCACGGTGGGTTTCCCGATCCGTATCGGTCTGAAGCCCGAAGTGACGTTACTCACGCTGAAACGAGTGGAAGAATAAAAGCAATAGAATATAGGTGTCCCGTCTCGTCAATTTCCCATACGACTTTCGACGAGGCGGGTGCCGAAAAACAACAAGGCACCTAACACGAAAAGCACTTTAGCGAGGGTAATAGAATCGTCGCTGCCTCCCAATCCCATGAGGACAGAAAGCAACATGAAAGCACCTAAAGCGAAGAGTATGACAGCGACTATATGCGCCGCACGAATCAAGATGCGCATCATCTTAGTAGAATAGTTTTTACATAGTATACCTTTCGAACCATCGCACGGAGGCGATTCGGGTTAGTCACTCACAGGTATATGCAATATGGTTTCGTCGCCAAAGGTACACTTTTTGTCTGAATTGCCAAGCACCCACAGGAGATTTTTCATTCCATGTATTAGAAAACCGTAGCGCTGTCGGCGCTGCGCCGCTATCCGGGAATGACTTTGCAGCGCATTAGCCATTCAGAAACAACGATTGTCAAGCATTCCGGCGGAAACGCTTTCTTTTTTCCACAAAACAAAATAAAAGAGCGACATTTTTCCATCTCCGACACGTCTCGAAACACATTTTCAGAGAATATTTTTGCAAATCTTTGCACATTGGTTATCTTTGCGGCTGTTATCGAAATACGCAACACTCGAACACTAAAAAACCGCTATGCTCATGCAACGCATCTATCTCATCGGATACATGGGAGCCGGCAAGACGACCCTCGGCAAGGCTTTGGCAAAAGCCATGGAGCTCACCTTCATCGACCTCGATAACTTCATCGAAGAACAGCAGCATAAGACAATCAGTGAAATCTTCGCCGAAATCGGAGAGACAGGCTTCCGCCGCGTGGAACACGAAGCGCTATTGCAAGTGTCACAGTTCGAACAGGTGGTGATCTCGCTCGGAGGCGGCACACCGTGCTTCTACGAGAATATGGAGGTTATCAATCGGAGCGGCATCAGCATTTACCTGAAACCGAGCGAAGAGGTGCTTCTGCGACGCCTCATCAAGGGGAAACACAAACGCCCCATCATTGCCGACAAGAGTGACGAGGAGTTGCGCCTCTTTATCCGCGAGAACTTAGCCAAGCGAGAACCTTACTATCTACAATCCACCATCACTTTCGAATCCGACCATTTGGAGGACAAAGAGGAGATCGTTGGGCGCGCAGAACATCTCGCCACCATGCTTCAGACTTTATAACGCCACGTTCGTGGTAAAAATACATTATACTAATATGTCAGACAAACCAAAGATTATCGACACCGAAGAAGTGGTAGTTCGTTTCTCCGGCGATTCCGGCGACGGTATGCAGTTGGCCGGCACTATCTTTTCTACGATCGCAGCCATATTGGGCAACGAGATCTCTACGTTCCCCGATTATCCGGCAGAGATGCGCGCTCCGCGAGGCTCATTAGGAGGTGTCTCCTCCTACCAAGTCCATGTGGGTAAGAAAGTGTACACGCCAGGCGACGCTTGCGACGTCTTGGTAGCTATGAACCCAGCTGCCTTGAAGCAAAACGCCAAATACCTCAAACGCGGCGGCGTGCTTATCTATGACGAGGACACCTTCGTGAAGAGCGAATTGGATAAAGCCAAATTCACTACCGAAGATCCATTCGTCGAAATGGGCTTAGCCAACGTGATGCAGATCGTCCCGGTGCCGATTTCAGAAAGCACCAAAGCAAGCTTGGCAGACACGGGCATGGATGCCAAATCCGTCACACGTTGCCGCAACATTTTCGCCCTGGGCTTCATCTTCTGGTTGTTTAATCGCCCG